>JBIKYB010000272.1:0-6765 GCA_044355475.1 Prosthecobacter sp. | reverse complement strand
AGGCGGTGACCTGTCTGCCAAAGCAGACACCACTCTAGCCCCTGCTGACAGCGGGGTGAGCTTGTAGCCTTTTCAGAGCTTGCACCCGACCTCAAGCCTTGGTCTGCTTCTCGGCCTTGAGAGCTGCCTTTTCGGCGGCGAGCTGGGCAGCAGCGGCGGCGAGACGGGCTTTCTGCTTGGCCTCGTATTCGGCAATGGCTTGGGCGCGGGCAGCGGCGCGGCGGGCCTTGCCTTCTTCGTCGGCAGCGTTGGCTTTTTGACGTTCGGCTTCCTGCTGCGCCTTGATGGTGGCGGCTTCGGCGGCACGCTTGTCTTTTTCGGCCTGCGCCTGGGCTTTGAGGGCCGCTTTTTCTGCCTCAGCCTGTTCCTTGGCGAGACGTGCGGCCTCTTTCTCGGCCAGAGCCTGTGCCTTGGCGGCGGCTTTCTCAGCCTCGGCCTGTTCTTTGGCAAGTCGTGCGGCTTCTTTCTCCGCTAAAGCCTGAGCTTTGGCAGCTTCCTTTTCAGCGAGTTCCTGAGCCTTCAGGGCGGCCTTCTCGGCATCGGCCTGCTCCTTCGCGAGACGCGCAGCTTCCTTGGCCTCCGCAGCAGCGACCATGGCGGCCATGCGCTCAGCGAGGGCTTTTTCCTTGGCGGCAGCCTTCTCGGCGGCTTCTTGTTCCTTGGCAAGTCGTGCGGCCTCCTTCGCAGCTTCGCGCTCGGCCAGCTCTTGAGCCTTGGCGGCGGCTTTCTCGGCGGCAGCCTGTTCTTTGACGATGCGTTCGGCTTCCTTGGCCTCAGCGGCGGCGATCTTCGCGGCTTCGCGTTCGGCCTGTTCTTGGGCCTTGGCCGCGGCTTTCTCGGCGGCGGCTTGTTCTTTGGCGAGGCGTTCAGCTTCCTTGGCTTCTGCCGCAGCAACCTTCGCGGCCTCTTTTTCCGCCAAGGCCTGCGCTTTGGCCTCGGCGGCAGCCAGTACGGCAGCCAGACGCTCAGCGATGGCGCGTTCCTTCGCCGCAGCCTTCTCGGCTTCCGCCTGTTCCTTCGCGAGGCGTGCGGCTTCCTTCTCGGCCAGCGCTTGAGCCTTCGCGGCTTCTTTTTCGGCGAGTTCCTTGGCCTTGATGGCAGCGGCGGCGGCCTTCATGGCTTCAAGTTCGAGCAAGGCCTGCGCCTTGGCGGCCGCAGCGGCTTCTTCCTTGGCAATGCGAGCCGCTTCCTTGGCTTCGAGCGCGGCGATGCGCGCCGCTTCTTTTTCCGCCAGCGCCTGGGCCTTGGCGGCTTCCCTAGATGCGATGTCAGCGGCGGTCTTGGCCTCCATGGCGGCAGTGAGCTGCGTGACGTGGTCGATCAACCGCTGGCTGAGTTCAGCAGAGGCGGCGGTCAGCACGGGCGCGGCTTCATCGAGCACGCGAGACTCGATTTCGAGCGCTTGGAGTTTCTGGGCGGTGTCGGCAAGAAGGGCGAGGAATTTGGGATCGAGCTTGGTGGTCATTGCGATGGTCGGAAAACGGGCGGGGATGAATGGTCAGAGATGGGCTGGTGTAAAGCGGGGAGGTCAAGAGTCGTCAGGGAATCGTCAAGGAGTGGTCAGGAGGCGCAAGGCTCGACGCTTGACCATGCTTGACGAGTCTTGACCTCTGCCCCCCCCTCAATCCACAAACAGCATCTCATTCCCTGCCAGCAAGGCCTGCGCGTATTGTGACCACACGGCGGCGTCTTTTTCACGGCCACTGACAAACGCTTTCGTCACCTCGGCTTCACGCGGCGTCGGCTGGCGGCCAAACAGGCGCGCATAGACCTCGCCCGAGCTGCGATTCATGGCCCAGCGGCCCAGGATGGCTCCCTGCTCCAGCATGAAGGGCGAATTCAGCGCAAACAAGCCCTGCAAGGGCGTGATCGTCTCCGTGCGCCAGGGATTGTGCGCACCGGGATCGGGCACGTCGTGAATGCGTAGCATGGGGTCCATGTCTTGACGATCCGAGGCACCGTAGAGTGAACGGCGGAGGTTCTTGGCATCGCTGATCGACGCGGCGGGGCCTCCCATCTTGAGATCGAGCTGCCCCGTGGCGCTGAGAATGGAATCGCGCCACGCCTCCCAGTCAAGCCGACGGCGCAGCATGCGACCGTAAAGCTTGTTTTCGGGATCTCGCTTCTCGGATTCGGCGGCCACGCTGCTCTGCTGCCACGTCGCTGAGTTCAAAATCTCGCGATGCAGCCATTTCAGCGACCAGCCGTGCTCCATGAAGCGACCGGCGAGATCATCGAGCAACTCAGGATGCGTCGGTGCTTCGCCGAGGTTGCCGAACTCGCTCGGCGTATCGACCAAACCGCGACCAAAGTGATGTTTCCACACGCGATTCACCATCACACGAGCGGTGAGTGGCGCTGCGTCCTCCACGATGGCCTGCGCCAGTTCAAGGCGACCGCTGCCGCTGTTGAACTTGCGCGGCAGGCCGGTCTTCGACGGGAAAGCGGATAGGAAGCGACGTGGCACGCTTTCGCCAAGGTCATTCGGATTGCCGCGCTTCATCAGTTCGAGATCACGCGCCATGCCCATCTTATAGTCGAGCTTCGTGCCGTGCTCCTTTTCCTTGTTCACGACAAACAGCGCCGCTTCCTCGACGGCGTTGGCCATCTGCATGTTGTAATGCGGCGTGCCGGTCTTGATCGCGTCGATCTTCGCCTGCATCGCCGCCGTTTGTTCCTTCAAATCCTTCGGTTTCTTCTTCGCCAGTTCCTTGATCTGCTTTTCGAGCGAGGCCACCGCCGCCCGTGCCTTCGCCACCGGCTTCCAGAACTCGTCACTCATCGTCGGCAGCTCGGAGAGCTTCACGGAGGCGAAGACTCCGGCCAGCGCGTAGTAATCCTGCGCCGTGATCGGGTCCGACTTGTGATCATGGCAACGGGCACACGCCAGCGTGAGGCCGAGGAAGGTGCGGCCAATGGCATCGACGTGTTCCTCCCATTCATCCGCCACGGTCGTCTTGATGATCTCCGGCGGCAGTTGCAGCTCTTTGAAATAGGTCGGGCTCAGGCCGATGAAGCCCAGCGCCACGCGATCCTTCGGCCCGCATTCCGGCAGGAAGTCCGTGGCAAGCTGCCGCACCACGAAGCGGTCGTACGGCATGTCCTCGTTCAAGGCCTGCACCACCCAGTCGCGGTATAGGTAGGAATACTTCGTCGAGTCCAGCCAGTCCGGCGTCTGATCCACATAACGCGCCAGATCCAGCCAGTGCCGCGCCCAGCGCTCGCCGTAATGGGGAGATGCCAGCATGCCGCGCACTTCGTCCGACCAGTTTGACTGGCCCGGCACGTCCGACGGCGGCAGCCCCGTGAGATCAAAGGCCAGACGACGCTGCAAAACGCGGTCTTCCGCCTTCGGAGCCGGTTTGATCCCCGCCGCCTCCATCCTCGCGAGGATGAAGTAATCAATCCGCGTCTTCGGCCAGGCCGCGTCTTTCACCTTCGGCGGAGCCACGCGCTTCAACGGCGCAAACGACCACGGCAGCGGCTTCGGGCCTTCGTCTTTCTTCGCCAGAGCCATCCCCGCCGATGCCAGAAGCACCAGCGCGGCCATCCATCCAGTTCTCAGAGCAGGAAAAATCACCCCCAAACTACACCTTTCACGCCGCAGAGCTTTCATCCCGCCATTCGTCATTCCACATTCGTCATTCGGCATTTCCCCTGCCCTTGTGAATTTTTTCACAAATCCCGGTTGCCGCGCTTATTCACACTGGAATACTGCGGCCCATGGCCTCCCCCGTCCAGTATCTCCCCGGCAAAGAACCGCATCCCCGCGAGCACCGTCTGATCTTCAAAAACGTCGATCGCGTCGGCTGGAACACCAGCATCGACTGCTACATGGCCGACGGCGGTTACGAGATGCTCAAAAAGGCCTTCAAGATGGAGCGCAGCGCCATCACCAACGAGGTTAAAGCCAGCGGACTCCGCGGTCGTGGCGGTGCGGGCTTCCCCACGGGTGTGAAATGGGGCTTCATCCCACCGACGAATACCAAGCCCGTCTATCTCATCTGCAACGCGGACGAATCCGAGCCCGGCACTTTCAAGGATCGCTACATCCTGCATCAAGACCCGCATCAGCTCATCGAAGGCATGACCATCGCCTGCTTCGCGGTGAATGCGAAGCTCGGGTACATCTACATCCGCGAGGAATTCCCGCAGGCCGCCATCATCGTCGAAAAAGCCATCGCCGAAGCCCACGCGAAGGGTTTCCTCGGTAAAAACATCCAGGGCAGTGGCTTTGACTGCGAGATCTACGTCCACCGCGGCGCGGGTGCTTACATTTGTGGTGAGGAGACCGGCCTCATCGAGTCCCTCGAAGGCAAGCGCCCCTACCCGCGCATCAAGCCGCCGTATTTCCCCGCTGCGCTCGGCCTCTACATGAGCCCGACCATCGTGAACAACGTCGAGTCCCTCTGCCACGTGAAGCACATCCTCGAGATGGGCGGCGCGGAATACGCCAAGCTCGGCACGCCGAACAACACCGGCACCCGCATCCTCTGCGTCAGCGGCGACGTGCAGAAGCCCGGCTACTACGAGGTCGAAGTCGGCAAAGTCACCATGGGCGAGGTCATCGACACGCTCTGCGGCGGTCTCAAACCCGGCCGCAAGCTCAAGGCCATCATCCCTGGCGGTAGCTCCTCCAAGGTGCTGCGTGCCGATGAGAAGTACAAGCTCAAGGACGGTCGCGAGATCGGCATCATGGACATCCCGATGGACTTCGACACCATGGCGCAGTGCGGCACCATGGCCGGCTCCGGCGGCGTCATCATCATGGACGATAGCCGCAGCATGACCTGGGTCATCAACAACCTGAACAACTTCTACGCCCACGAATCCTGCGGACAATGCACGCCCTGCCGCGACGGCAGCCTGTGGATGAAGAAGATCAGCGACCGCATCGTGGACGGCAACGCCAGCCCCGACGACGTGGACACGCTGGAGACCGTCGCCAACCAGATCGAAGGCAAAACCATCTGCGCCTTCGGTGAAGCCGCCTCCTGGCCCACCCAGAGCTTTATCAAGAAATTCCGCGACGAACTCAAAGCCGACTGCAAAGCCGACCTCGCCGGGAAGATCGTGAACGAAGAGACACTGGTCGCTGCGGCGGGCTTGGTGGTGTGATGAGGAGTGCCGACGAGTCGTCGGCTTTCATTCGGATCTCGACAGGTGAATCACCTGTCGGGTAGAACTGTCGCATTATGACGGATGATCGGCGCACAAACCGCATGGTTGGATGCGCGTGCCTTGGAAAAGGCATGCTTGCCTCTGGAGCTGTTGTGCTCGCTGCCCTCTGCCTTCTCAATCTGTCGCAGTGCTTCTTCTCGGACCGTCCCCGCAACGGAGACCATTTGAGAAGCAAAGCCATGATAAATGGCATCAGGGACGCGCTCTCAAGCTACGAGGCTGAATACCATGCGTTCCCCATCCTCACAGGCAAGAATGACATCGACACCCAATTCAGATCACGTGGATCATTGATAACTGAACTCTTCCCGCTCGAAGTATCCGAAATGAACTTCAAGAAGATCCACTTCATCGACCTGCCGATGGCTCGAAACCGCAAATTCGGCCTCTGGCAAGACGGCAGCGAATGGGTGATCAGCGATGTCTGGGGTGAGCCTTTTCACATCATTCTCGACACTAATGAAAACAACGTGATCACCAATCCAGAGTTCGGAGCTGACCAATCCAATCCTGATTATGCGAAGAACTATCAAAACTACCCGCCATCTGCAACCCTGCCTGCAACAGTCATCATCTACTCCTCCGGTCCGGACCGTGATCCCAAAACCTGGCACGACAACATCTGCTCCTGGCGGAACTGATCGTCACTCCACCTTCTTCAGCACCCGCACCGCGTAGATCTTCTCGGTCAGAGCTGACAGCGGCACCGGCTCCTTTTCATCCCGCAGCGGATCACGCGCCAGATACTCCTCATCTTCCTTCCCCACGATGACGCACCAGTGCTGGATGCCCCCGAGGAGGAAATACTTCACCACGGGATAGGCTCCTGATTCCAACGCCTCGTCCATCACCGCATGGCTCGGTTTGGAGTGGTAATCGGCGGTGAGCTTGCCTTCGGTCGCTTTCGGCATCGCATTCCACACCACCCAGCCTTGCGGAAGAAAGCCATCGGCCTTCTTCAAACGCTCGTTCAGCTCCTTCGGCGTCAGTTTCACGCCCAGATTCGAGCAGGCCATCGCCACGCTCGTGACGAGGCAGCCGTGGCTGCCCAGAGTGCAGTCGGAGGGGCCGAGTTGATCGGACGCCCAGCGCTTGTCTTTTTGCAGCAAGGTCTTGCCGCCGTCAGGCAGATGGATGATCAGCGATTTCCCACCAGTGGAGGCAATCGAGGGCGAAAAACGCGCCCAGCAGGTCTTCAACATCACACAGCCCGTCGCCGTGATCACCAGAACGAGAACACCGATGACCGACCAGCGACGCATGGCAGCGGTTTAGTGCTTGGCCGCTTCTTTCTTCTCGCCGTGCGGAGCTTCCTTCGCGTGCGCGTCGCCGTGGCCTTCGCCGTGCGCTTTGTGCATGCCTTCATGCAGCACCTGAGTCTCTTTCCACGAGTGCTGGTCGCAGGACGTGGAGACACAGAGAATGGCGGCGGCGCAGAGGAGGATCGTGGCGGTTTTCATGGGGGAAATAGGGTCCGCCATCCTATCGCCCGAAGCCCCTCGCGCAAATGGCAATTCAGCCCGCACGTTGTTCACGCTTTAGCGTGTTTCTGCCCGCACCACGATCCGCGCATCCAGCGCCACG
>JBIKYB010000359.1:0-5060 GCA_044355475.1 Prosthecobacter sp. | reverse complement strand
TGCCAGCGGTGTGGTCGTGGTGAAGGCGGAGAAGATCAAGTCTGTCGCGCCCTATGAACTCGTGCGCAAAATGCGCGCCTCCATCTGCGTGCTGGGGCCGCTCACGGGCCGCTTGAAGAAATGCACGGTTTCTCTGCCCGGCGGCTGCGTCATTGGAGATCGCCCGGTCGATTTGCATCTTAAAGGACTCGAAGCACTCGGGGCGCAGATCACCGTGGAAGGCGGGGACATCTTTGTGAACGCCAAAAAAGGCTTCAAGGGCGGCCCGATGAATCTCATGGGCAAACACGGCTCTACCGTGCTCGGCACGGATAATGTCATGATGGCCGCCGTGCTAGCCAAAGGCACCACGATCATCGAAGGGGCTGCCGCCGAGCCGGAAGTCGAAGACCTTGCGAATTTCCTCATCAAGATGGGCGCAAAAATTGAAGGGGCGGGCACCAACCGCATCACCATCGAAGGTGTGAAGGAACTGCATGGCGCCGAGCACATCGTCATCCCAGATCGCATTGAGGCAGGCACCTTCCTTGTCGCTGGTGCGATGCTCGGCGACGGCGTCACTTTGAAGCGTGTCATGCCTGAGCACATGAAATCCGTCACCGACGCGATGATCAAATGCGGCTTCCCGCTCGAAATCACCAAGGACAGCATCACCGTGCGCCCGAATCCGAACGCCAAGGGCTTCGATCTCACCACGCTCTGCTATCCCGGCTTTCCGACGGACATGCAGGCCCAGTTCTGCGCTCTGGCTTGCGTCATCAACGACACCAGCACCATTACCGAGACCATCTTCCCGCAGCGCTTCATGCATGTGGCGGAAATGAACCGCATGGGCAGCAAGATCGAGATTCAAGGAGCCACCGCCCGCATTCGTGGCGGTGAGAAGATGAAAGGCGCGCCCGTCATGGCCTCCGACCTTCGCGCCTCTGCGGCGCTCGTGCTTGCAGGTCTTGTTGCCGAAGGCAAAACGGAGATCAATCGTCTTTATCACATTGATCGTGGCTACGAGCACCTGGATGACAAACTGGCGGCGCTAGGTGCACAGTTGGAACGCGTGCCAGGTTAAGGAATCAGTTTCAGCAAGGCTTGGGCAGCGGGCGAGAGCACGCTGCCCTTCTGCCACACGGCGGCGATTTGGCGCTGCATCTTCGGTTCACGAATGGCGATCGCTTCAATGGTCTTGGGCAGATTGCCGGCCGCCAGTTGCGGCACCACGGCCAAACCGAGGCCCGCAGCCACCAATGCGCGCACTGTTTCGAGTTCGCCGCTCTCGCAGGCGATGCGCGGTTCAAATCCCGCTTTGCGACAGGTCTCCAGCGCCGTGTCACGCGCGCGACCTTTGTAGAGGATGAATGACTCCGAGGCCAGTTGCTTTAATGCCACCTCCTTCTGCTTCGCCAGTGCATGAGATTTCGCGACGAGCAGCACGAACGGCTCCGTGATGATCGTCCGCGTTTCAAACGCTGACTTGCTGGCAGGAAGCTGGAGAAACCCGATGTCTGCCAAGCCTGATTCAACGTTCTCGGCCACACGCTCGGAACTGTCCTCGATCAATTGCAGTTCCACCTTGCGATGCAGCCTGCTGAAGCTGCGAATGACTTCCGGCAGCAGGCACGCGCTCACGCTTGGAATCGCTGCGATGATCAATTTGCCGCCGCGAAGCTGCGCCACATCGGAGACAATGGCCTTCGCTGCTTCGGCTTGAGTGATCAGCGCCTCTGCACGTGGCAGGAATGCTTTCCCGGCCGCAGTGAGTTGGATTTCTTTTCGACCACGGATGAACAAAGCGGTGCCAAGCTCCGATTCGAGGTTCTTCATCTGCTGGCTCAAAGCCGGCTGCGCCATGTGCAAACGCTCCGCCGCTCGCGTGAAGCTGCGCTGCCGGGCGATCTCGATGAAGTAGCCGAGTTGGTAGAGTTCCATGATTGAGCATCAGTATTTCCAATCCCGAGCATCGTAAAATCATCTTTTTCTTATGGATTGGAGCCGTCATGATCGTGCCCATGAGCCGACTATGCGTCCACACCATCACCACGAAGCCGCTGAGCCTCGAACAATGCCTCGCTGAGTTTCCGAAGCGCGGCGTGAGCGGCATCACCATCTGGCGGCAGGCTCTCGAAGGTCGTGATCTGGCCGCTGTGAAGCGCCAGACGGCCGATTCAGGCATGGAAATCGTCAGTTTGTGCCGTGGGGGCTTTTTCCCGGCCAAAACGGCCGCGGACCGGCAAACGGCCATCGACGACAATTTGCTCGCCATCGAGCAGGCGCACTCGATTGGCGCTCCGCTCATCGTTTTGGTCTGCGGAGCCGTTCCGGGGCAAAGTTTGGTCGAGTCACGCAAACAGATCGCCGACGGCATCGCGGCTTGTTTGCCAGCAGCAGAGGCGGCGGGCGTAAAACTCACCATCGAGCCGCTGCATCCGATGTATGCCGATGATCGCAGCGCGGTGAACACGATGCGCCAGGCGCATGAGATATGTGATGCACTCGGCTCGCCAGCTTCGGTCGGCATCGCGGTGGATGTGTATCACGTCTGGTGGGACCCGGAATTGAAGTCGCAGATCGATCTCGCGGGCCAAACCGGCCGTCTGCATGCCTTCCACATCTGCGATTGGAAAACGCCGACGACTGATCTCCTCAACGACCGCGGCCTGATGGGCGAAGGCTGCATCAACATCCGCGAAATCAGCGACTGGGTGGACGCCACCGGCTTCACCGGCCACCGCGAGGTCGAAATCTTCTCCCACAAATGGTGGAGTGGCGATCAGGGCGAGTTCCTCGATCAAATCGCGACCAGCTATGCACGGCTCTATGCGTAAACTCTCCACCAGGCTCCTTCTTTGCTTCATGGCTGCCAGTTCGTTGCTGGCAGAGCAACCGCTCCAGCAGCGTGATCAGTGGCAGCTCGAAGATCCCGCCGCCTGGGAATGGCTGGGCGAGGGTGACGCGACGACGCTCGTTCTGAAAAAGCCTTCACAATACAAACCGAAGGTCCGCAGGCCCTTCAATCTGGCCTGGTTCGGCGGCGCGGAGTGGAGCTCCTTCACACTGACCTGCGAAGCGCGACTCGATGTCTTCAACAAGGGCAACAACGACGTCTGCATTGCCTTCTCCGGGCGTGGTGACTCCGAGTTCTATTATGCTCATCTCGGCGAAACGGCAGACGGTGTACATCTGCAACTGCATGTGGTGAACCAAGCGGACCGCCAAGCCATCACGACGAATCGAGCGAAGACGCTGCCATGGAAGCCGGGGCATTGGCATCCCATCAAACTGGTGCGCGATGCCTCCTCCGGTAGCATCGAGTTATGGTTTGACGATCAACTCGTCCTCGAAGCCTCCGACAAGACCTTTGGCAAAGGACGCATTGGTCTCGGCTCGTTCGATGATCTTGGTGCGTTTCGGAAGGTGACCATCACCGCTGCGGCGGAGTCCGTTCAGCAGATCGAAGTCGTCGCTGGTGGCGGCACGCTGGTCGAGAACGCACCTGCGACTCAATGCAAGGTGACGCAGCCCTTTGGCATCGCCTTTGATCCGCAGGACAACATGTTCATTTGCGAGGAGACGCATCGCCTGCTGCGAGTGGATGCGAAGACGGGCGCGCTGAGCGTCGTGACGAGTGCCAAGGGCAGAAATGCGCCATCGGGTGACAACGGCCCCGCCAAAGACGCGAGCTTCATCGCACCGCACAATCTCGTCGCGGATGCGGAGGGAAATCTCTTCATCGCCGACACCTACCACTACGCCGTGCGTCGTGTGGATGCCAAAACCGGCCTCGTGACCACCTTCGCAGGCAATGGCAGCCAGGAACTCAGCGGCGACGGCGGTCCCGCGACGAGCGCCGGACTAGATGGTCTCGCGTGCCTTTGCTTCAACCATGACTTCACGAAGCTCTACCTCGGCGGTTTTAGCAAAGTCATCCGCGTGGTGGACATGAAGACGGGCATCATCACCACGGTGCCCGGTTTCGGCGGCAGCCGGGCTATGGCGGTGGACTCCAAGGGCAAGCTGTTCACCGCAGCAGGTCGAGGAGTGCGCCTACTGGCCCCCAATGGCAAGGTCATCCTGCTGACTGATCCCACTGCCTCGCCGGCGCTGAATGGCGTGAAGCACCTGTGGGCGGATCGCGATGACAACATCCTCATCGCCGACGCAGGCAATCATCTCATCCGCAAGTTCATCGTAGCCGAGCGAAGGCTCGTCACCCTCGCCGGAATCGGCAAAAAAGGCATCGCTGGCGTGCCCGGTCCGGCCTTGCAGGCCCAACTCGGCGAACCGCACGGTGTTGTCACCCTTCCAAGAACCGGCGACATCTACATCGCCGATTCGCGCAATCATCGCGTGCTGCGAATCAAGCAACCTCAGTAACCCTCACCTTTTTCCATCCACACACCTCCTATGAAAACACGCAGAATCGGCATCATCATGAACGGCGTCACGGGACGCATGGGCACCAATCAGCACCTCATCCGCTCTATCAAGGCCATCCGCGATCAAGGCGGCCTCAAAGTGAATGACGAGCTGACTTTGATGCCCGATCCCATCCTCACCGGACGGAATCACGACAAGCTCGCGGCACTCGCAGCTCGCACCGGCGTGACGCGCTTCACCACGGATGTCGATGCGGCGCTCGCGAATCCCGATGACGAGATCTTTTTCGATGCCAGTGGCACGCTGCAACGGGCGGGCTTTGTCGAGAAGGCCGTAAAAGCGAAGAAGGCTATCTACTGTGAGAAGCCGACGGCAGTGGAGACAGCGGAGGCGCTGCGCCTTGCCAAACTCTGCGAAGACGCGGGTGTGAAGAACGGCGTGGTGCAGGACAAGCTATGGCTCTCGGGCATCCGTAAATTCAAGCTGCTGAAGGATCAGGGCTTCTTCGGCCGCATTTTGAGTGTGCGTGGTGAATTCGGCTACTGGGTCTTCACGGGTGAAGACGGCGATCAGCCCGCGCAGCGTCCGTCGTGGAACTACCGCAAGGAAGACGGCGGCGGCATCATCGTGGACATGCTCTGCCACTGGCGCTACGTGATCGACAATCTCTTCGGCAAAGTGAAGGCGGT
>JBIKYB010000531.1:0-2886 GCA_044355475.1 Prosthecobacter sp. | reverse complement strand
ATGGGAGCCACGCACATCCCGCAACGTGTCGATGAGCGCGGCAAGACCTACGACTGCACCAGCGACGACGCCTGCTACGCCACTTTTGAATGCGAAGGCGGCGTGATCTGCCAGTTCAACAGCTCCTGGACCGTCCGCGTGCGTCGCGATGATCTCTTAACGATGCAGGTCGATGGCACCCACGGCAGCGCGATCGTCGGCCTGCGTGATTGCTGGGTGCAGAGCGCCGGCATCACACCGCGTCCGATTTGGAACCCGGACATCCAGCAGCCGATCAACTTCTTCGAAGGCTGGCAGAAGGTGCCGGATGCCACGACCTACGACAACGCCTTCAAGATCCAGTGGGAGGCGTTTTTGAAGCACGTCGCCGTGGATGCGCCCTTCCCGTGGACGCTGCGTGAAGGTGCCAAAGGCGTGCAACTTGCCGAACTCGGCCTGCAAAGTTGGGAACAGCGCAAATGGCTGCCAGTTGAGGCACTGTAAGCCGGGAATTCCGGCTCACCGCACGTTCGCAGCGGGAAGGGGGCTATGCGCCGCCTTCCAACTGCGCTTCGGTCTTCTTCTTTTCACGCTGACGCTGGCTGCTGTCGAGCGTGCGCTTGCGCAGGCGGATGCTCTTGGGCGTGCATTCGGCCAGCTCATCGGGCGCGATGTATTCAATGGCGCGTTCCAGGCTGAAACGAATGGGCGGGGTGAGCTGCACGCCCTTGTCGTTGCCGGCGGCGCGGAAGTTGGTGAGCTGCTTGCTGCGCGTCGGGTTGACCGGAAGGTCGTCCGCGCGCGGATTTTCACCGATGATCATGCCGTCATAGACCTGCTCGCCCGCGCCGATGAAAAGCTTGCCGCGCACCTGGATGGTGTCCAGCGCGTAGCTGGTGGCCTCGCCCGCCTCGGTGCTGACCAGCGTACCGGTGCTGCGTGTCTGCATCGGCCCGGCATGGGGGGCGTATTCCCGGAAAAGATGGCTGTGGATGCCATGACCGCTGGTCTGGTTCATCAGGTCGAACTCAAAGCCGATCAAGCCACGCGTGGGGACGTAAGCCTGGAGGCTGGTGCGCCCGCCATGCGCGCTCATGTCCTCGATCTTGCCTTTGCGCTCGGAGATCGATTTCATCACGTTGCCGAGGTATTCGTCCGGCACATCGACGTAGAGCGTCTCAAACGGCTCGCAGAGCACGTCGTCGATGCGCTTCATGATCACCATCGGGCGGGACACGAGCACCTCGAAGCCTTCACGGCGCATTTGCTCGACGAGCACGGCGATCTGCATCGCTCCACGGGCGCTCACGTCAAAAATACCTGCGGTGTCCGTGTCCTTCACACTGATCGTGACGTTCATTTTCTGCTCGCGGTCCAGACGGTCGCGGATCTTGCGGGAGGTGACGTGATCACCTTCGCGTCCGGCCAGCGGGCCGTCATTCACGGCGAACTGCATCACAATCGTCGGCGGGTCGATGGCGACGAAGGGCAGGGCAGGGGCGTCCGCCGCGCCGGCCACGGTCTGGCCGATGTCCACATCTTCAAAGCCGCTGATGCCGACAATGTCTCCCGCGATGCCCTCCACGGACTCGCCAGTGGTCAGCGTGGTGTATTGGAAGACCTTCGTCACCTTCACCGGCTTGGCTTTTTCCTCCGGCGTCTTGCCCAGCAGGAAGACGCGGTCGCCCAGCTTCACGCTCCCACGGGTGACTTTGCCGATGGCCACACGGCCCACGAAATTGTCCCAGTCGATGTTCGAGACGAGCATTTCAAAGCTGCCTTCGACTTCTGCCTTGGGCGGCGGGATGTGCTCCACGATCTTGCCCAGCAAGAAGGTCATGTCATGCTGCTCGCCAGTTGGCGAATCCGTCACCCAGCCGGCGCGAGCGCTGCCATAGACGAAGGCTGCGTTAAACTGCTCCTCGGTGGCGTCGAGTTCCAGGAAAAGTTCCAGTACCTTGTCATGAACCTTCTGCGGCTCGATGTTCGGGCGGTCCATCTTGTTGATGAGCACGATGGGCTTGATGCCCTGCTGCAGCGCCTTTTTCAAAACGAAGCGCGTCTGCGCCTGCGGGCCGTCATAGGCATCGACCACGAGCATCACGCCATCGACCATCTTCATCACGCGCTCCACCTCGCCGCCGAAGTCGGCATGGCCGGGAGTATCGACGATGTTGATGATGTGGTCGTTCCAGTGAACGGAAGTGTTCTTGGCCTTGATGGTGATGCCCTTTTCCTTTTCGAGGTCCATCGAGTCCATGGCGCGTTCGGCGATAGCCTGATTTTCACGGAAGTTGCCGCTGGAGCGCAGCAGGCCGTCAACGAGCGTCGTTTTGCCGTGATCGACGTGGGCGATGATGGCGATGTTGCGAATTTTATCAGGGGTCATGGGCGGTTTTCTGGGGAAGGGGGGCGCGATGGTAGCAGCGTCTGCGAGATAGGCAACCGCTGATGCGCGACATGTCTCGCGCTCCGCCACCCGAGAAGGTCAGAGTGGGAGTGAGTCACAACCCAGGGAAAGTGAGCGCTGTGGCAACGTTCGGCCCGTTTGAAAGAATGGGTTTGTCAAAATCTTCACGGGAAAATCCAGGCATGCTCAATCTAAAGCGCAATAGGCAGAAATTGGATTTCAGCATGCCTTCATGAACTTTCACATCTAGATCACATGATAAGCGAACATGCAGCACATGACTCTGAGCGGTATCAGGTAAGCATCGCCTGTGAGAGTTTGTACGAACATCATCACGCCGCCCTGATCCGCCAGGCCACAATTTGCGGGTGTGATGAGCATGATTCCAAGGATGCAGTGCAGGAGTTATTCGCTAGGCTTTTTCGTCTCAAGATGATCGTTTTGGTCAGTCGTTTGTCTTTTGAGGCGCAGCGGGCTTGGTTGTTTCGTACGCTTAA
>JBIKYB010000041.1:0-24381 GCA_044355475.1 Prosthecobacter sp. | reverse complement strand
TCTACGGCCCTGGGCGCTCCTTCGTGTTGAAAAATCTGCTCGAAGGCAAGGCCGCCGTCGAGGGCAACAGCGGCCAGGGCCGCCTGCTCAACCAAATCCACGCCGATGATGCCGCAGCCGCGCTCGTGCATCTCGTCACGCAGCGTCTGGGCGGCATCTTCAACATCGTCGATGACGCGCAGATGACGCAGCGGCAGTGTTTGGAGCGCCTGTGCATGACTTTCGGCACCAAAATGCCGCCCGAACGTGAACCCGACCCCAACCGCAAACGCGGCTGGAGCCACAAACGCGTCTCCAACACCAAGCTGCACGCCACAGGTTGGAGTCCGCGCTATGAGAGCTACTTCGTCGCCCTGCGGGACGACCCCGAACTGGCCTCGTCCATTTTGAACCTCGTCCACAGCAGCGGCGAGGTGCCGTTGCCCCGCCAGCCGAACATTTTGCTCATCGGCCTTATGGGTTCGGGCAAAACCACCGTCGGTCGCATCGTCGCGCAGATGATCGGCTTCCAGTTCGTCGATACCGACGCGATGATCGTTGAGACGGCGGGCCAAACGATTCCCGAGATCTTCGCCAGCGAAGGCGAGGCCGGATTCCGCCTGCGCGAGTCCGCTGCGCTGCGCTCGCTGCTGGGGAAACGCGGCTGTGTCATCGCCACAGGTGGCGGCATCATCACCCAGCCGCGCAATCTGTCCATCCTGCGCCACCTCGGCTACATCGTCTGGTTGGATGCCGATCCCGAGCGCCTCGCCCGCCGCACCGCGATGAATTCCAACCGCCCTCTGCTCGCTGGTGAGGAAGACCCAAAGGCCAAGCTCGAACGCCTGCTCACCGAGCGCAAACCGCTCTACAAATCCCTCGCCGACCTGCGCATCCAGACCGCCGAGCTCACGCCGCAAGAGACCGCCTACGGTGTCATGGAAAGCGCCCGCGTCTTCTTCGCGAAGATGAAGCGCTAAAAGATGCCCGCCAGCTTCATCGCATAGGCCAGCGTGTCGATCTCAGCAGGTGTTTTGTCCCTGCGGATGGTTTTGATGCGCGGGAAGCGCATAGCGAGGCCGCTGTTGTGGCGGTCGCTGGGCTGGATGCTGTCGAAAGCGATCTCCAGCACGATTTGCGGCAGCACGGTGCGTACGCGGCCTTTCTGGCTGAGCGTGGTTTGCGTGAAGTGCTCCGTCAGTTCCTCGATCTCGGCATCGGTGAGGCCGCTGTAGGCCTTGCCGATGACTTTGAGCACGTTGCTGTCGGTTTCATCGCGCACGGCGAAGGTATAGTCGCTGAGAACATGGCTGCGTTTGCCGTGACCTTGCTCCGCCTTCACGACGACGACATCGAGCGTGGCAAAGGCCTTTTTGAGCTTCAGCCACGACTTGCCGCGTCTTCCAGGCGAGTAAGTGCTCACAGCCTCTTTGGCGATGAGGCCTTCGTTTCCACGTCGGCGAGCGGCGAGGAAGGCAGCTTCGATCTCCTCGGCGTTTGCGGCCTGGATGACGGAGATCGTTTCAAGGCCTGTAGGCATCGGAAGAGCCTCCAACTCAGCCCTGCGGGCTTCCAAAGGCCGTTCGAGCAGCGAGACGCCGTTTTTCCACAGCAGGTCGAAGACGACGTATTTAACGCTCACCTCGCTCGGCAGGAAAAGATCGGCCTGATCACGCCGACCGAGGCGTTTTTGCAGATCGAAGAAGGTCAGTTTCTTGCCCTCGGCATGCGCGATGATCTCGCCGTCGAAAATGACGTCATCGCTCAAAAGGCGCATCGAGGCGCAAACCTCGGGAAATTGGCCGGAAATGGGTTTTAGGTCGCGCGTGAAGATTTCCACGCGCTCCGCGCTGCGATGCACTTGAGCGCGAATGCCGTCAAATTTGTCCTCCAGCCACACTTTCTCGCCTGAAAGGCGCTCCCAAATGGCCTGAGCCGTTTCTTCCGGCGAAGCAAGCATGACCTTGATGGGCACAAAAAGCCTCGGCGTGGCTTCGTGGAGCTTTTGCGCTTTCGCGAGTATTGCCGCCTCGCTGATGTCTCCGCAAAGCATCGCTGCCGCTCGCACGTCATCGGCCTTCGCATCGAACGCGGTGGCCACGGCTTCTTCAATGAGGCCTTCCTTCGATCCCATGCGCAGATCGCCGGTCATCAAGCGCACCAGCCATGAACCTGCGGAGGCGCTGAGAAGGTGCAGGCGTGCTTTGAGTAAACTGACGCGCTCCATCTGGCTGCCAGCTTTGCGCAGACGCTCAAATACCTCCGCGACATCGGCAAGATCGCACTTCTCCGGCGTGAGCGCGGCACGCTGCAAAACAAGGAAGGCCGTGCGGCCCACATCCGCTTGCGAGCGCGAGATGGAGCGATACTCGGCCTCGTTCAGGCCGCTGAGCTCGATCAACGCCCGTTTGATGAGCGCCCAGCCGGTGTTCAACGCGCCGTCACCGGTGCTGCCGCTCGAAAACAACGCCGCGAACTTCAAATCGCCTTCATCCAGCCCGCGCAGCAACCCCGCGAGCAGCTCCACCTTCCGCACGCGCGACGAAACCTCCGCCGTCTCCGCGCAAACCCGCGCCCAATCAACAAAACTGCCTTCGCCCCAAGACACCTCCTCCGACTTGGAACCTGAAACCTGAAACTTGGAACCTTCGATGCCCAGTTCCAACTGATCATCTCTTTCCAGCGTCCACGCTTCGATTCCTCTGGTTCTGAGTTCTGCCGCAAACTCGCGTGTGTAACCATGCACGAGCCACACGCGACGTGGTTTCACGAGTTCGACGGTCTCCAACAGCTCGGGATGATCCGCGTGATCGCTCAGTGGAAAGACTTCATCGACTTGATAGCGAAACCTCGCGCCGGGGGTGAGCGCCCAGCCGCTGAGCATGGCGGTGCGACACACTTTGAGTTTTTTCAGCGCGAGCGACTTGCCGTTGCTCGGCGGAAAGATCAGCACATGCCCGTGCGCCTCGGCGGCATCGAAAAGCCGGAACGCCGGCAGTTTGCCCAGCAACTGCGCGGTGGCACGGGTCATGTCCCACACAGACTTGTGCAGCATCACGGGATGCCCGGTCTCGGCGAGGGCACAAAGAATTTCCTGCGCCTTGCCGAGCGAGTAGCCCAGCAGCACGGGGATGCCGCCGTCCTCAATCGTCTCCTGCACCCACTTCAGCACCTGCGCGACGATTTGCGGCACCGGCGGAAAAGCATACTGCGGCAGGCCAAAAGTACACTCCATGATGAGCGTGTCGGCGTGCAGCAGCTCGCAGCGCTCGGAGCTGAGGCCCTGGCGCAGTTTGTAGTCGCCGGTGTAAAGCAGCGTGGCACCATCCTCTTTCCGCGTGAGATGCAGCATGGCGGAGCCGATGATATGGCCTGCGGGCAGCAGACGTAGCTCCCAGCCCTCCCACTCGATGACGTCGCGCAGTGGCAACGCCCGCACCTCGCCCTCGTTTTTGAAGCCGTAGCGCGTTTTCATGAGGTCGCGGGTGACCTCGGAGCAAAACGTGAGCTCGTGCCGCGCTACATGATCACTGTGCGCATGCGAGATGAAGGCGCGCTTCACGCCAAAGTGCGGATCGAGCCACAAATCCGCCTCAGGGAGGTAAATCCCGTGTCGGTGGGTGACTGTGATCAGCGGAGGCATGGGGATTCGCATTCTACGCGTTGCGCGAACGCTACGCTTCGCCAGTCTCCTCGGATGGCCTCCCTCGCCGATCAACTCGTTTCCATCCTCGGTACTGACCGTGTCTCCGTGACACAGGACGACCTCGCCACGCACAGCACGGACAAATGGTTCGCGTCGAATCCTCCGCAGGTCGTCGTGCATGCGCAAAGCACGGAGGATGTCTCCAAAACGCTGCGCTTCGCGAATGAGCATAAGATTCCCGTCACCCCGCAAGGTTCACGGGTCGGTTATGTGGGTGGCGCGGTGCCGTTGAAGGGTGGCATCGCGCTTTCCGTGGCTCGCATGAACAAGATCAAGGAGATCGCTCTGGAAGACGGAGTTGCGGTAATTGAGCCAGGAGTGATCACGGGCGACTTGCAGGCTGCAGTGCGCAAACTCGGCTGGTTTTATCCGCCGGACCCCGCTTCGCTCAAAGAATGCAGCCTCGGTGGCAACATCGCCACAAACGCGGGTGGGCCGCGCTGCCTGAAATACGGCGTTACGCGGCACTATGTGCTCGGTTTGGAGGCGGTGCTGGCCGATGGCTCGATTGTGAAGGCTGGCGGCCGTTGTCACAAAAACAAAACCGGTTTCGACCTCGTCGGTCTCATGGTCGGCAGCGAAGGCATGCTCGGCGTCGTCACCGAAGCCACGCTGCGGCTGATTCCACATCCACCGATGCGGGCGATGCTCTCGGCGGGTTTCAATTCGTTCGCCGAAGCTGCCAACGCCGTGCAGCGCATCCTCGGCAGCGGTTTTCTGCCTTCCGCGCTCGAAATCGCCGACAAGTTCACGCTGCGTGCCGCGCGCGAGTACCTCGGTGCCTCAGTCACGCCCGAGGGCGATGCACATCTGCTCGTCGAGATCGACGGCCAGGCTGAATCGGTCAAAGGCGAGCTGCAGCAACTCGCGAAGCTCGTGCGTGAGCTTGGCTGCATCTGTTTGAACGAGGCGATGGGTGATGAAGCCTGCGAGGCGTTCTGGAAACTGCGTCGTGAGTTCAGCTACAGCCTGCGCAATACCGGTTTGATCAAGCTGAACGAGGACATCGTCGTGCCACGCGGCAAACTCGTTGAACTCGTCGATTTCGCCGAGCAGTTGCAGGCCGAATTCGGCTTTCCTGTGGCCAGCTTTGGCCATGCGGGAGATGGCAACATCCACGTCAACATCATGGTGCCCACGATGGACGATTCCGCGATCCGCGAACGCGCCGAGGCCGCGCTCGACCGCCTGTTTCATCAAATCATCGCCTGGAACGGTGCGATCACCGGCGAGCACGGCATCGGCGTCGCCAAAAAACGCTGGTGGAGGCATGCCGTCTCTCCTGCCGCGCATGAAACCCATCTGCGCCTGAAGGCCGCTCTCGATCTAAACGGGATTTTAAACCCTGGGAAGTTTCTCGACTGACGTCGCTCCCTGCAAGATGATGCTCTTCTGACCTGTTCCCTGCCAACCACCATGACCAAACTGCTGATCCCAACCCTGTTGCTCGCATTGCCGCTGTGCGCCGCCGAGCCGAAGTTCAAGAAACTCACGCTCTCCAATGAGTTCTGGTGCGAGGGCGCGCACTTCGCGGATTTTGACCAGGATGGAAACAACGACATCTGCGCGGGGCCGTTTGTGTGGTGGGGGCCGGAATTCAAGGAGCGCAGCGCCTACAACGCGCCAAAACCGGACCGCAACAAGCCGCTGACCGATGAGAACTACCTGCCAAATCACGCGAAGTTCATCGAGTCAGCGCCTGAGTTCAAAGGCAAGGCGGTCGATCCGCTCGGCTACTCGGATTACTTCCTCACCAACACCTACGACTTCAACAGCGACGGCAAGATGGACATCCTCGTCTTCTCATGGCCTGGCGACATCACGGCCTGGTATGAAAACCCCGGCAAGCGCACGACGGAAGCGTGGAAGCGCCACATCGTGTTCGACGTGACGGACAACGAGTCTCCACAGCTCGGTGACATGGACGGCGACGGCAAACCAGAGCTGATCTGCCACACCGGCGGTCGTCTCGGCTATGCCTCGCTCGATTGGTCGAATCCTGGCGCAAAATCGACCTATCACGCCATCGCGAAGCCGGACCTCAAGCGCTACTTCCGCTACACGCACGGCTATGGCTTCGGCGACATCAATGGCGACAAGCGTCCCGACATTCTCGACAAGGACGGCTGGCGCGAGCAGCCGGGCACAGCTTCAGAAGAGTGGGCATTCCATGAGGTGCCTTTCGCACCCGCAGGCGCTCGTGGTGGCTCGCAGATGCAGGTCTATGATGTGAATGGCGACAGTCGCAACGACGTGCTCACGAGCTGGGACGCGCACGGCTACGGCTTCGCGTGGTATGAGCAGAAAGCCGATGGCAGCTTTGAAGCGCATCAGATTCTCGGTGAGAAGCCGGAGGACAGCCCGCATGGCGTGAAGTTCACGCAAACCCACGCCACCACGATGGCAGATGTCGATGGCGACGGCGTGCTCGATCTCATCACTGGCAAGCGCTACTGGGCGCATGGCCCCAACAAAGACGCCGAACCTGCGGCTCCCGCCGTTTTGTACTGGTTCCAGATCAAACGCGACGGCAAAGGCGGCGCGGACCTGATTCCCCACGAAATCGACAACGACAGCGGCGTCGGCACACAGGTGTCTGCTGGTGATGTGAACAAAGACGGCAAGACTGACGTGATCGTCGGCAACAAGAAGGGCGTGTTTGTCTTCTTGCAGGAGTAAAATCCGGCTACACCAACACATCACCCGCTTGAAGCGGGTGCCCACGCAGGAAGTCGGCGGCAGACAAACGTCTGCCGCCTTCGATTTGGACTTCGAGCAAGTTCAGCAGCCCGCTGCCGCTACTGACGAGGATGCCGCTGGCATCAGCGCTAACAATCGTGCCGGGTGAAGGGCAGGCATCGGCATTCGGAATGACTTGGGCGCGATGAATCTTCATCTGCACCTCTTTGAGCATGCAGGAAGTTCCGGGCCAGGGCGTGAAGGCGCGGATGAGGCAGTCGAGTACGATGGCGGAGCGCGTCCAGTCGATGCGGCCGTCCTGGCGGGTGAGTTTGCGGACGTGCGTGGCTTTCGAGTCGTCTTGTTTCTCGCGCGGCGGATTGCCAGCGGCCAGAAAATCGAGCGCTTCTTCGAGCGCGGCGGGGGCTTGAAGCGCCAGTTTGTCATGCAGACTGCCGCCGGTGTCGTCAGCGGCGATGGGCAGGCGTTTCATCAGCAGGATGTCGCCGGTGTCGAGGCCTTCATCCATGAACATGATGGTGACGCCCGTTTCGGAATCGCCGTCACGAATTGCGGCCTGGATCGGTGCGGCACCGCGATGACGTGGCAGCAGCGATGTGTGGACATTCAGGCAACCGAATTTCGGCACATCGAGCACAGCACGAGACAAAATCTGGCCGTAGGCCACGACGACAGCGACATCGGCGTTGAAGGCCTTCAATTCCTCGACGGCGTGACGGATTTTCAATGGTTGAATGACCTGTTTGCCTGCAGCGAGCGCACGCACTTTGATCTGCGGCGGCGTGAGCACCTGTTTGCGGCCCACGGGCTTGTCCGGCTGCGTGACGACTCCGACGACCTCGTGTTTGGTCGTGTTGAGCAGCCATTCCAATGAAGGAAGGCCAATTTCGCCGGTGCCGATGAAGAGGACGCGCATCAGATCTTCATCTTCTCCAGCTCTTTCCAGGCATCGAGCGTCATGACACCGCCGAGGATGTCGTAGAGCACCTTCGCGGGCGGCTGGCTGGCGTCGATGTCCACGATGCGATCACCGGCATAGTAGTCGAGGATCGGTTTCGTCTCGGCCTCGTAGGTGGCGAAGCGGTTTTGGATGACGGTTTCGTTCGCGTCGTCGAAGCGGTTGTCCTTGAGGGCACGTTTGCGCAAGCGGCGGGCCAGCTCGGTGCGGTCAGGGCAGGAAAGATGGAAGACTTTCAGCACCTCGATGTGGGATTCCATGAACCGGGCCTGCTCCACATTTCGGGGGATGCCATCGAGCACGAGGAAGTCGATCTCCGGCTTGAACATGTGGGAATCGACGCGCTGCTTCACGTTCGCGTTCCAAAGCTGCACGGTCACGTCATCCGGCACGAGCTCGCCACGGCTAGAGTACTCGACGAATTTCTGCCCCAGCGGTGTGCGTGTGTCGAGCGAGCGAAAGACATCGCCACAGGCGAGATGATGAAAGCGCGGGATGGAGCCGAGCACCTTGCCCTGCGTGCCTTTGCCGCTGCCAGGAGCGCCAAGGATGAGGAAGGTGCGGAATCGTACGGAGGGTGGAACGTCAGGCATGATTTCGAAGGGAAGATTAGCACGTTACGATTTCGCAACAACTTGCGTGGCGGCGGATTTCACGCGCTCGAATTCGAGATGGGCCAGATCACCGTCCTCTATGCGTAAAACTTCGACCCAGGGCTGTGGTGGTGCCCAGATGGCAGGATCGGTGGGGCCAAAGAGTAGCAGCGATGGAACACCGCATGCCGCTGCCAGATGCGAGATGCCGCTGTCGTGGCCGAGAAAGGCCGTGCAGGTGGAGAGACGTGTGGATAGCTCGGATAGTGGCAGGGCGTGCCAGTTAGCGTGTCGCGCAATCTTTACGCCACGGGCTTCTTCGGCCTCGCCGGTGATGAGAACGACCTCGTGGTCGGAAAATTCGTCCGCCAGGCGCAGCCAGTGCTCCAGCGGCCAATTTTTCTTTTCTGAACCGCTACCCACATGAATGGCGATGCGCGTTTTGTCATCAAGACGTCGCTCGAAATGCGCACGGTGCAGATGCTCGTCCTCCAGGAACATGGCGAGCTTTTCCAAGCCCTTGGCGAGTTGTTTCGAGGCGTGTCCAGCATCCGGCTGCACGCGCGGGGAACACTCGATGAGCGTTTTGACGCCGACGCGCTCGAGACTGGCACGGAACAAACCGTCGGGGTCGTAAAGGAAACTGACGACGAGATTGAAGCTGCGCAGGTGCTCTGCAAGCGCCTCGTCGATGGGCGCGGTTTTGGCGAAGAGCGCAGCCATCGTGCGGTGTTCGAGGCTGCGGATGGAATCGGCCAGACCAGCACTGCGGGCGAGTTCGGCGATGGCGGGATAGCCGATGACTTCAAGGTGGCAGTTCGCGATGGTTTCGCGAAGTAGGCGGATCGCGGGCAGCGTGAGGATGAAATCGCCAATCGCACCGCCACGAATGACGAGGACACGGGGCGGAGGTTTCATCAATAGAACAAAAGCGCCGTCACGAGCAGCACCGCTCCGTAGCCGATGCCAGAATACACCGCCAGATTCCAGCGCTGCGGTTTGGCGAGGAGCCAGTTGATCCAGTCACGCATGAGGAAAGGCATGCCGATGAAATACATGCCGACGATGATCCAGACGTAGGCGAGGATGGGCAGCAACAAGCGGCTGGTCTGCGGCTGGAGGAAGGCGGCGGTTAGCACCGGACCGGCAACGAGCAGCATCAGCGCTCCCAGGGCGCGCACGGCCAGGAATTCCTTCACATAGACCAGCACGGCCACATAGCCGCCAATGGTGATCATGATGAAGGTGCGGCGCATGTTGAAAAACTCGCCCATGTCCATGTTTGAAAGCGCGAAAACGCTCCAGATCACATCAATCGTCAGCAGGATCACGCCCCAGTGGAAGGCGCGGGGGAAGGATTTGAGGAATGCCTGGGTTGCAGCGCTGTTTTTCAGCGCCCAGACATGAGAAAGGATGAGCCCCAGCGCCACGACGATGCCTGTGCCCTTCAGCGGGATGCCGCCGGTGGGATTTTGGTGGTAGAGGTAGTCGTAGAGATCCGCAAACATGCGTTGGCCCGGGAAAAACGGGCGCACAGGTGGCGCAGACCTCCGGGAAGCGCAAACGCGATGTTCCAGATGGAGGATTGAGGTTGCTGGTGTGTTCAGACTCGACAGCTTAAGTCATCCAACCTTGATGAAAGACAAAGACACCACCCCGGCATGGTATGTCGTCCACACACGACCCAAATGCGAGCACATCGCCGCCGCGCTCATGGCGGGCCTTGAGAATGTGGAGGCATGGTGCCCGCGCATCCGTTTCCAGAAAAACACCCGGCGGGGCAAGGTGTGGTTCGTGGAGGCGCTCTTCCCGAGCTACTTTTTCGCCAAGTTTGCGCCGACAGAGTCGCTGCGGGCGGTGAAATACTCTCAGAGCGTGATCAAGGTGGTCGATTTCGGAGGAAATCTGACTCCTGTGCCAGACCGGGCCATCGAGGAGCTCAAGGCCGAGATGAAAAACATCGACATCTGCGAGGTGGAGGTGGGCGTGAAGGTGGGAGACACCGTGGAGCTGACTGAGGGGCCGATGCGTGGGCTGAAGGGCATCGTGAACGCGCTGCTGAGCGGCGCGGACCGGGTGCGCATTCTGCTGGAGTTCCTGGGGCGCGAGAACGCGGTGGAAGTGCCGATGTCAAAAATCCTCACGGAGCACAAACCGCGTGCAGTGATGGCGGCCCGGTGATACGCAGGGGCAATGCTAACGATCCGAGACGTCACCAAAACCTTCAATGCGCGCACGCTCTTCAGTGCCGCGTCCATGACCATCAACTACGGCGAGCGCGTGGCGCTCGTGGGGCCGAACGGTGCGGGAAAATCGACCCTGTTCTCGCTCATCCTCAAAACGGACACGCCGGATGCTGGTGAGGTCATCCGTGACGAGTGGACGACCGTCGGCTTCCTGCCGCAGGAGAGCGAGCCGGTCGGCGACGAGAGCGTGATGAACGTTGCCACGGGCAAAGCGGGCGAAATTCAGGCGCTGGAGAAGATTTTGCGCGAGTTTGAGGCCACCGGGGATGTTTCGAGCCCGGAGTACTTCGAGGCCCATGCCAAGCATGACGCGCTGCAAGACCCGCAAACCGAGGCCAAAGCCAAACGCATCCTCAAGGGGCTGGGCTTCAAGGAGTCCGACTTCACACGGCCAGCACGCGAGTTCAGCGGCGGCTGGGTGATGCGCGCGCACATGACGCGGCTGCTGGTCATGGAGCCGGATCTGCTGCTACTCGACGAACCGACAAACCACCTCGACCTGCTCTCGCTGATGTGGTTCCGCAATTATCTGAAGAACTACCCCGGCGCGCTGCTGATCATCTCGCATGACCGCGATTTCATGGATGAGCTGATGCAGTCGGTCTATGAGATTGAGGAAAGCAGGCTGATCGCCTACCAGGGCAACTACAGCGACTACCTCAAGCAGCGTGAGGAGAACTGGGAACGCGCCAATCAGGCGTACAAGAATCAGCAGAAGGAGATCGAGCAGATCCAGGATTTCATCGACCGCTTCCGCTCGGTGGCCTCCAAGGCTTCACAAGCGCAGAGCCGTGAGAAGCAACTGGCGAAGATGGACAAGCTCGAAAAGCCGCGCCCACTGCGCAAAGGCTTCCGTTTCAACTTCCCGCAGCCGCAGCGCAGCGGGCAGCGCCTGATCGCGCTCACGGACATCCATCAGGCCTACGGCAAGAAGCAGGTTTACACCGGTCTCGACCTCGAAGTCGAGCGCGGTGAGCGCACCGTGCTCGTGGGGCCAAACGGCGCGGGCAAATCGACACTGATCAAGATTCTGGCCGGCGAGGTGCCGTTTCAGAAGGGTGAGCGCAAGCTCGGCACCAATGTGAAGCTCGGCTACTTCTCCCAGCATCGCGCCGACACGCTGGACCCGGATTGCAGCGTGCTGGAGGAGCTGAAACGTGTCGCGCCAGAGCTGCGCGAGGACGAGGCCCGCAGCATTCTCGGCTCCTTCCTCTTCAAGCGCGAGGACGTGCATAAAAAGTGCCGCGTTCTGAGCGGTGGCGAGAAAAGCCGCGTCAATCTGGTCAAATTCCTCGTCGATCCGCCGAACCTGCTGCTGATGGACGAGCCGACGACGCATCTGGACATCTGGGCCATCGAAGGCCTGATCCTGGCGCTGCAAAAGTTCGAGGGCACGCTCGTCTTCATCTCCCATGACGTGCATTTCATCCGCTCCCTGGCGACGAAGGTGCTGCACATCACCGAAGGCAAAGTGACCGCCTATTCCGGCGACTACGACTACTACCTGCAAAAGACTGGAGCGGAGGAGAACGCGCGTGCTGCGGTCATCGCGGGGTAGGGGACAAGGCAGACTGCCCTTCTTGTCGCTTGCCAGAAGGCACGGCGTTTGCTGATATGGGCATGCATGCTCACTCCACGCTACCTCATCGGTTTTACGGGTCATCGCTCGGGTTATGATGAGAACCTGATTTGCCCTGCGCTCACGCAGGCTCTCACTGATTTGAAAGCCCGCGCCGCCGCGCTGGGAGGCAAGGCGGATCTCTACGCCAGCGTCGCAGAAGGCTGTGACACGCTTTGTGTCGAAGTCGCCCGGGAGCTGGACATGGCGGCGCATCTGCTGCTGCCGCTGCCGCAGGATGAGTTTGCGAAGGATTTTTCGTCGCCTGAGATCTGGGAGCGCTCGCGGCGGCAGATCGAGCTCGCTTTGCAAAAGCCGGGCCGGGACAGTTTGCGCGTGGTGCCGGGCGAGATGACCCGCCCCGCCTGCTACTTCGACCAGGGCATCCAGATTCTGGAGGCGGTGGATGTGCTTGTGGCCGTCTGGGATGGCGAGCCAACACGCGGGCCTGGCGGCACCGCGCAGGTGATCGCCCATGCACAGAAACTCGGCCTTCCCGTGGTGGTGATCGACTCGAAGACGGGCCAGTCACGCATCGTGGGCGATCTCTCGCGTGCTTTTGCCTCCGACGCCATTCTCGCGGAGCTTCAGCACATCGCCCACAAAGCCGGAGCCGCCTGCGTCACCCAGCCCGGCACGGCGGACGATCTCCAGAAGTGCCTCGACGGCATCGCCAACGGTGAAGCCGCGCGTTTCCGGCCCTCGTTGGTCCTCATCATCCTGCTGCACGGCATCGCCGCGCTCATGGCAGCGATCGTGACGTTCAAGGTCGCGGAGGAGTTCGCCAAAGACTCGCCCTGGGAGCATTGGAAATGGGTTCTCACCGCCACCGAGCTGCTGCTGGTCGGTTTTGCCTGGTGGCTTGGCTACCGGCTGCATCATAAACACACGCAGGAGCGCTGGATTCGCTGCCGCTTCGCCTGCGAGCTGGTGCGCGGCCTCCGCGCCAGCGTGCCGCTGGTGGATCCGCTCTGCCCCTCCAGCGGTGTGCATGATCCGAAGTGGCGACGCTTTGCCCTCAGCGTGGGCCTGCTCGTGAATGAAAGCCGCGCCGCACTCACACCCACAGCTTTGCGTGACCACTACATCACCACCCGCCTCAGCGAGACGGACAAAGAGGAAGGGCAGATCTACCACTACCTGAAAAAAAGGCCCAAAGCCCTCTGGTGGTGGGAGCTCACCGGTCAGGTCAGCAAATGGAGTGCTTTGCTGGCACCGTGGTTTGTCCTGCTCTCCCTGCTGAACAAACTCAGCAAGACCGCGCTGCTCCATACCATGCTCCACGGCCCATGGAAGCTGGATGACAAACCCATTACCTGGCCCCTCGTCGTCCTTCTGCCCATCGCGCTGCCGCTGCTGGCCGGAGTTGCCAGCGGCATCCGCCAGGCGCTCGACGCCGGCCGCCGGAAGGAGCGTTACCCCGAGATGGCCGCCCGCCTCACCGCCCTGCGCACCCACCTCACCGGTCTCGAAACCCGCGCCACCATCGCCCACACCGTCTCCCAGACCGAGGAAATCCTCCTCGACGAACTCCGCGAATGGCAGCTCACGGCGACGACGACGGGGCATTGAACAAGCTAGATGCTGGATGCTGGACTCTTGATTCCTAACTCGACTCAAAGCCATGAACACCGAAAGCAAAGCTTACAAATACTTCGCCTTCATCAGCTACAGCCGGAAGGACAGCAAAGTCGCCGCTTGGCTGCAAAAGCGGCTGGAGTGGTTCCGCTTTCCCGTGAAGCTCGTGCCGGAGGACCGTCGGCCTCCGAACCCCAAGTATGTGCGTCCGGTCTATCGGGACAAAACCAACCTGGAAGTCACCGATGAGCACTATTGGACGAACATCCGCCGGGCTTTGGAGGAGTCCCGCTTCCTCATCGTGCTCTGCTCCCCGAATTCGGCCCGGTCCGAGCCGGTAAACATGGAGGTGAAGCACTTTCTGGAAGTTCACGGCGGCGATACCAGCCGCGTCGTGCCGATTATCGTCGGTGGGAATGTGGTTATCACAGGTGAGGACGCTGCGCTGTGCCCCGCTCTACACGAGCTGGGTGAGGAACTCATCAACCGTAACCTGCCCACCATGGTGCCGGATGCCGACATCGCTGAAAAGGACGCCTGGGAGTCTGGCTTCGTCGCCCTTTCCAGCTACCTGCTGCAACTTGAACGCGGTGCGATTGGCGATCACATTCAGAGAGAGTCTCGGAAGCAGGCGCGCACGTTGCGTTTGTGGCTTGGCGCTGTCGCACTGCTCGCCGCGCTGGCCATTTTCGCAGTCTGGATGGCGGTCCATCAGTTGGCTGAAACCCAACGCCAATTGGAATTCTCATGGCTCGAAGAAGGTCGAGCTTGGCTGGAGCGTGCCCGCACCGCCAAAGTTGAAAAAGATCACCTCAAGGCCCTCATGCTCGCTGGACGCGCGGTGGGCTTTGTCGGCTATGGGAGAGAGGAAAACGACACGCCTGAGATCGAAAAAACCTACCCGCCTCTGCTAGGTAGAGCCTTCAAAGATGCTGAGGCTGAAAAGCAGCGGCAGGGGGAGGTGACGGCTGTACAGGAGCTCGTGGACTCCGTATCTCCCACCTGCCTCCCCATCTGGTCCAGCCCCGTCCAGGCTCATCATCGTGACATTGTCACCAGCGTGGCCTTCAGCCCGGATGGTGCACGCCTGGCCTCCGGGTCGGCGGACAACACCGTAAAGCTGTGGGACGCGGCCAGCGGCAAGGAAATAGCCACCTTCCAATGGCATGATGGAGTAGTCACTAGCGTGGCGTTTAGTCCAGATGGTAAGAGATTGGCCTCAGGAGCTGTTGATAAGACGGTCAGGCTGTGGGGTGCGGAAATGGGCAGTCAGTGGCCCCCTCTCCAGGGACATTCAGCTTCAGTCACCAGTGTAGCCTTCAGCCCGGATGGTAGCCGCGTGGCTTCAGGGTCGTATGATCAGACCGTGAAGCTGTGGGACGCGGCCACGGGCAAGGAGCTGGCTAGCCTTCAGGGGCATTCAGGAGGTGTCGCTAGCGTTGCATTTAGTTTGGATGGCAGCCGCTTAGCTTCCGGTGCGAGGGACAAGACCGTGAAGCTTTGGGACGTGTTGACGGGAAAGGAATTAGCGACCCTCCGAGGGCATTCCGGTGGAGTCACCAGCGTAGCATTTAGCCCGGACGGCAGACGTGTGGCATCAGGGGGAAATGAGGATTTCAGTGCAGGAGAAGTAAAATTATGGGACGCGCTGACAGGAGGAGAGCTGGCTTCCCTGCAAGGGCATGATAGAGGGGTCACCTGCGTGGCGTTCAGCCCAGATGGCAGCCGCTTAGTTTCAGGATCGCAGGATGAGACCATAAAGTTATGGGACGTGGGGACAGGCGAGGAACTTGCTACTCTTAGAGGGCATTCAGGCACAGTCACCAGCGTAGCCTTCAGCCCGGATGGGAGTCGTGTGGCCTCCAGTTCTGATGACAAAACAGTGAGGCTGTGGGACGCGCTGACGGGGAAGGAACAATTCCTCCCCCTCCAGGGGCATTCAGGAAGGGTTTCTAGCGTGGCATTTAGTCCGGATGGAAAGCGTGTTGCGACAGTGGCAGATGATAAGACCCTGAAGCTGTGGGATGTGGACAGATGCGAGCTAATTTCCTCTTTCCAAGTGTCGTTAGAACATGTGAAGAGCGTGGTTTTTAGCCCAGATAATTTCCGCATCGTCTCCGGCTCAGGTGATTGCACAGTAAGGATGTGGGACATAGCTAATTTCGATGAACGCGCTACGCTCCAGAAGCACTCCGAAGAAGATACCATGCTGGCTTTCAGCCCAAACGGTTCATGTATTGTTTCCGGATACTGTGACAGAATAGTTGTGGTCCACGCAGATGGCTCGCGGTCTTGGAAAAATACCGTGCAATTGTGGGATGCCGAGACGGGCAAAGAAATTGCTTCATTCCAAGTTGACTTGGCACAACCAATCTTTGGTGTTGGCTTCAGCGAAGATGGTGCAAGTATTTTTGCTGAAGGGCGAGATGATGGCACAGTAATGCTGTGGGATGCCGCCACAGGCAGTCCGGCAGGGAATAAACGTCTGCCTTCATGGCATTCCTCCCATACCAGTCCAGACGGCAATGACAAGCTTATGGTTGATCGGCATTTCGTCCGAATCATCCCCACTCACCGATCTCACCTTAACCTACTGGCACCTGAACGAAACAGTCACCTAGCTTTAAAAGGCCGGGATATTCTCATCACGCAGACCAATAACTCCTTGTCGTCATCACGTTTCCTTCGCCCAATTCACTGGCGACCTGACATGCCAGCTCAACTTGTTGCCGCTGAGGCCGAGAATGAACGGTTTCTCCTACGCCTGCGCCTTTGCAGCCAAGGAGGCCAGTGGCAGGCGTTGCTCACGGTTTGGGGCGAAGCCCGCAACTCCGGGATGGAGCAAGACAATTCCGTTCGCCACGAATTTGCTGTGCAGGCAGCTATCGCGGTGCGTCATCTAGCGGTTCAAGATAAAGCTCAAGTTCCAGAATCCCTGTGGAAAGCACTTCTCGAAGCCTGCCGGGCAGAAGATTGGAACGACATCCGGTTCACCCTGCCACTGGCCCAGGCGTTACCGGTCGTGCTCGACCTTCCGGAGTCATCAGGAGTGGTGCGTGAGAGACTAGTGACCAAAGTGGCCGCCGAGGCATCTATGTCTTGGCTGGAGTCGTTGGCAGCATCCACAGCCAAAATATGCAAGAAGGAGAACATTTCGCCGGATGTCAGGACTGCGCTTTCGGCCCTCATCCGCGCTTTTGCTAGGCCCCATCCCGCCAGCCTGCACCTCCTGCGGCTCGCCCGGGATACCTATGAGGCTAGCGATGCCGAATGGCTCATCTTGGTGAACCAAATCTTAGCCAGCCCCGAAGCCAAAGTGGATGATTTCAGCGGCAGCGCCTATGCCGCTGCTCAAGTTTCTGCGATGTCAGATGTAGTAAAGGACATCCTAACGCGTCTTGAATCCCGTTTCCCAGACGAGGAGAACAACTGCCGTATTGCAGGATGGTGCCACATCAACCTCGCTGACCACGCCACCGCGCTGAAGAACTTCATCGCCGCAAAGGACGCTCTCAAACCGAAAGAAAAGCCAAGTGCTAACCTCCTCGCCGGACTCTCCATAGCCCAATGGTTGAACCAAAAGCATGCAGAGGCCATCACCACCTACAAACAGCTCATCGAAACCGGACACCAGTTCGCCCCCTCCCAAGACTGGGCAGATCCGAAGACTATAGAGTATCAAAAGTGGCCTCAAGCCGAAGCCAAGCCGCTGGAAGAGGTGCGGCAGGCCACACTGGCGAAGTTTCCGGAGCTGGCACCTCAATGAGAAGGCTGGCGGTTTTGAACACAGTGCTTATAGCAGGTATTCGATCTGCACCTGGTCCCCAAACCTCTGGCCTTCCTCGGTGAGTAACTGGATCATTCGCAGATTGTCGAGGCTGAAGCCGCCGCCGTATCGCTTCTCGGCAGCGGCGACTTCGGAGGGGCTGAATTCACGGTTGAAGCGGGCGTAGGTGAACTGGCGGAGGCCGTGGATTGCGGTGGCCTCGCTATCCATCGGAGCGCCGTGCAGGGTGTGACCGAGAGTTCGGCAGAGCAGGTCTTGCTCGCGTGAAATGGAGTCGATGAGACTGGCAGGAACAGCGGTGGCGAGTCCGAAGGTGCCGAGCAGGCGGCGCAGACGCTCGCTGATCCGGGCGCGGGTCTGACCGGTGCCGATGGAGACGAGGTGGAGCTGGTCCGTGCCCGCAGGCCAGCCAATGCGGTAGCAGGGCTGCGTGGCCGTGAGATAGGCGATGAGAGCAGGGTTGTTGTAAGCGGTGATGCCGCCATCCAGGAACTCGAACTTCTGACGACCGAGGGTGATGATCTCCGGTGGGAAATACAGCGGGGCGGCGGTGCTGGCGCGGACGAGCTGCCAGAGGGGCAGATCCAGATTGCACTCCTCATTCGGGCTGCCATCCGGCAAGGTGCGCTGGTTGTAGAGAGCGCCGGGGTTGTTCGTCAGCGGCTAGGCGGAGCCGGTGGTGGCATTCCGCATGACGATGAGCAGCAGTGTGCGCAACCGCTCGGTGCCGAGTTTAGCAGGCGTGCCCTCTGCCTCCACAAAGAAGCCACGCAGCATGTCGCAGAGGTTTTTCTCGCTGAATTTCCCCCGCTGCCGCTGCCACCAGGGGGCGCGAGTGAACATGCGGTGCGCCTGCTCAGCATAGAGCTGGCGGAGGGTGTCCACCGACTCGCCCCAGGACAAAAACGTGGCGATGATGGCTCCGGTGCTGGTGCCCGCGATGAGATCGAAGTGATCCGCCAGCACGAGGTCCTTTCTCCCTGTGTGCTGCCGCAGCAGCTCCTCCATCCGAGCCAGCACCTCGATGGTGAACACGCCACGAATGCCGCCGCCATCCAGAGCGAGGATGCGGCGGCGGGGTTTGTCCTGGGTCAGGAGATCGGGGTGCATGGGAGATGTGTTCAACGAGGAGTCCTGAAACAGACTCTGCCAAGATTAAATCTGGGGATGGCAAACCACAAAGCTCAGAAATCAAAGAGCTGGACCATGGCCGTCAAAGAAGGGCTTGTCATCTGGCATGCAATGCTGCTTCGACTGCCAGTCGAAGCACCTTCTCGCCTTGATCGATGCGACGAAGCATCCGCAGATTCACGGGCATCCCACCCTCAGGAGTGTGCGGCGGCGCCGATTCCATGAGTGGTCCGCGAGGACGCGAACCACCCCACGCGGGACGCGTAGGCTCCATGCTCAAACGCCCCCGTGCTGACGAAGGCGATGATGCGCCTGATCACTTCGGCGGCGCAGGCACAAACTTTGCGGCGCGGTTGATGGCATCGCGGTCGGTGGGGCGGTAGCGGAGGTATTCGCGGGCGGCGGCGGGGGAACCCTGGTCTTTGAGGGAAAGCAGGTATTCGTTGAAGGGCTGCTCGTCGAAGGGTGAAAGCGGGCGTGTGGCGGACGGGGCGAGCATCCATTTGGCCCAAAGCGTGGCGACTTCCTCGCCTGGAGCAGGCGTTTTCGGGATGGCGGCGGCGCGTTGCTCGAAATCCTCGAGCGTGAGGGATTCCAGGCGTCCGTCTTCGGTCAGATGGCGGCGGCCAAGGCCCTCGGCCAGTTGGAGGAACCACTCCGGCAGCCGCGTGTCCTTGGGCGGCATGGGCAGGCTGAAGAAGCCATGCTCCGAGACGCGGAAGAGCAGGCTTTTGCCATCGTCGGAGACACGGGCGACGACGATGCCTTCTTTGTCGAGGCTTTCACGCGGCGTGTCGCGGATGCCCGGGGTGAGACAATCGCCGGTGCGGAAGTTCCAGACGCGCATTTCTCCATCGTCGGTGACTGTGACGAGGCGCTCGTCATCCGGGCTGAGCGCGATCACGGACACAAACGAGTCGTGGCGCATGCGGACGATGTTCTTGCGTGTCTGGATGTCCCACACGCGCACCTCACGGTCACGCCCGGAGGTGATGAGGAGCTTTTCATCCATCGTCAAAGTGACCGCGCCGACGGCGGGTGGGTGATAAAACGGATCGCCAATCGGCTTGAGTGTCTTGGCGTCGTAGATGAAGACCGTGCCGTCGGGATCAGCAGCGGCGTAGAGTGATTTCTGGCGGTTGGCGCCGCCGGCCTCAGAGTCGCGGAGTTGATTGGACGAGTTGTCCGGGCCTTTAATGCGGGTGATGAGATCTTTTTCGAGCACATCGACAAAACGGCGGCCCGACATGCGCTCATGGATGTTCCAGACCTGCACGGTGGCGATGCCGCGTGGGGCGAAGGCGAGCAAGGAGCCGTCATGGCTGGTTTCGGCATCGCGCAGGGTGAGTTGCAAGCGTGCCCGCTGAAGCGCGCCGGTTTTGATGTCGAAGACGCTGACCCCGCCTTCCTTGGCGACGCCAATGACGAGGCTGGTGTCACGGATGGTGGTGGCGAGGAGCATCTCGCTGCCATGCGAGCGGGCGGGGGTGCGCAGTTTTCCGTCCTCGAGCTTCCAGTCGTAGATGTAGCCAGCGCCATCGCCGACGATGATCGACTTGGCGTCGGTGCTGAAGGAGAGCGCGGTGATGGAGGAAGGATGCGAGAGAGGCGGCAGCACCTCGCCGCCATTGCGGAAGCTGCCGACGAAGACGAGGCCGTTGTTCATGCCAAGGGCGATGATTTCCTGCCGTGGCTCGATGGCGACGTGCAGCAGACCCTTCTCCACCTCGATGGGATCGCCGACCGGCTGGCCGAGGCGCAGATCCCAGGTGGTGGCGGAGCCGTCCGCGCCAGCGGCATTGATGGGATCACCCCCGAAGATGGAGGCGGCAAAAATCCCCTCAAAATCGACCGCGATCTCGCTGACCACGCCGCCTTTTTGCTTCATGACACGCGCGGGATCCTGCGGCTGGCGCAGATCCCAGGCCTGCACGCCGCCCATCCCGTCCTTGCCGATCTCGCTGCCGACGAGAAGCTTCTCGCCGTTGCCGGAGAAGGCGACGCAGGTGACCATGTTCGGCATGCGCGGCTGGAGATTGCGTCGTTTGCCGTCCTTGAGGGACCAGAGTTCGACACCACCGTCTTCACGTCCGATCACGGCGCTCATGCCGTCAGGGGTGACCTCGATGCAGGCGACCTGCACGCCTGGAGGCATGGGATGGTCGGTGCGCTCGCCGGTTTTCAGCTTCCAGATGGAGATGACCTCGCGCTGCGGCGGTGCCTCACGCACGGGGGCAGGCATGGACTTGGGCGTGATGCCGCAAACGGCCAGCACCACGTCGGCTTCCTGGCTGATGGCGACTTTTGCGGCCTCGGCGGCACCTTCGGGCAAATTGAGCGGCGGAGTGTCCGGGCGGATGAGATGAGTGTTGGCCAGCAGGGCGAGCAGGTTCGTGGCGGCAATGTCGTTGGCCGGATCGGTGCGCAGGGAGCGGGCGAGGTAGGCCACGGCGTCATCGTGCTGGCCGTTGTCCATGCGCTGGCGGGCCATCTGCTCGTCGGAGCGGCTGAAGGATTTGCGCAGATTTTCGCGGCCCAGTTCGGCCTCGGCGCGGTTGCGCTCCGCCTTGAAATACATCGCGGTGCTGGTGATGCCGCCGATCAAAACGGCAAGCGAGACGGCCACAGCAGCGGCGACACCCACGCGGTGACGGCGCACGAAGCGCGTGATCAAGTAACCACGGCTCGGCGGGCGGGCGGTGATCGGCTCGTAGCTCAGGTAGCGCGTGATGTCGTCCGCCAGATCGTCCGCGCTGCCGTAGCGGCGGTTCGGATCGCGTTCGAGCGCCTTGAGCGCGATCCAGTCGAGATCGCCCTGCACGGACGGCTCGATAGTGGAGGGCTTGGGCGGATCTTTCTCCGCCAGATCGCGCAGCAGGACGTGGATCGGCTTCTGCGCGATGTCCGAAGGTGTGATGAGCGGCTTGCCGCAGATCAGCTCAAAGAAGACGCCGCCGAGGGCATACACGTCGGAGCGCGTGTCCACATGCGAGCTGCCGTTCTCGATCTGCTCCGGGCTGATGTAGCCCGGCGTGCCGACGAGCTGATCGACGCCCGTGGCGATGGTGTGGCCGGAGCCTTCGCCTTCCAAAACCTTCGCGATGCCGAAGTCGATGACCTTGGGCACCGCCTTGCCGGCCTCGTCCATCACCATGATGTTGCCGGGCTTGATGTCGCGGTGGATGATCCCCTTCTGATGCGCGTGATTGACCGCACGGCAGACAGGAATGAACAGCGCCAGACGCTGGCGCAGATCGAGTTCGTTCTGTTTGCAATAGCTGGTGATGGAGCGGCCCTTCACCATCTCCATCACGAAATAAGGCGCTCCGATGTCCGTCTCGCCCGCGTCCAGAATGCGCGCGATGTTCGGATGCTCCATGATGGCGAGCGTGCGCTGCTCGATGGCGAAACGGCCCAGGATGTCCGCCGAGGCCACGCCTGCCTTCACAATCTTGACCGCCACGATCCGGTGAATCGGCTTCACCTGCTCAGCGCGATAAACGACACCGAAACCGCCCTCTCCGAGCTTGTCGAGCAATCGGTAGCGGTCGCCGATCCAGCCGTCGTTGCCGGTGAGGGACTCCATGTGCGAGCGCGGCTTCGAGGTGCTGCCCATCGAGGCCATGGATGAGGCTGTCGCAGCGGGTAAACCGCCGTGGCTAGGCATCGTCGCGGCACCAGGCATGGTGGGCTGAATAGTCGGCTGCCGGTTCGTCGGAATAGCAATCGTCTGGTCCTCGGGGCCAAGCGTGATGTTGCCGGTGTCCATCGGCGGCGCGTATTTTCCACCCATTGTGGCCGCTGGCAGGCTGCGGCTCGGATTCGGAATGGCGATGGTCTGATCCTCCGGTCCCAGCGTCATGGCACCCGTGGGCATTTCTGCCGGAGGTTGTTGTGCGCCCATCGTGGGGGGCGGCTGGCCTTTTTTGAGGTTGGGTACCGCGATCGTCACATCCTCCGGCCCCAGGGTCACGTTTCCCGTGTCGAACGAAGGTGTTTCCTTGGAATCAGCGGGGGTAGGGGAGTCCGATTTGGGTTTCACAGGCGAAAAAAGTAAATTCAGCGCACTGTTTCAGAGAACCGCCTTCCGGGCAAGCCTTGTGAGGCGGTGTGAGGAGAAAAGAGGCCGCCTACTTGAACCGCCGCAGCCGCAGGCTGTTCAGGATCACTGAGAGGCTGCTCAGGGACATCGCCACGCTGGCGATCATCGGATTGAGCAGCCAGCCGGTGAAGGGATACAAGATGCCGGCCGCCAGCGGGATGCCGAGACCGTTGTAGAGGAAGGCGAACCAGAGATTCTGGCGGATGACCTGCATCGTGGCAAGGCTAAGCGCGAAGGCTTGATGCAGGGCGCGTAAATCACCCTTCACCAGGGTGACGGCGGCGCTTTGGATGGCGACTTCCGTGCCGGTGCCCATGGCGATGCCGACATCAGCGGCGGCGAGCGCGGGCGCGTCGTTGATGCCATCTCCTGCGAAGGCCACATGGCGGTCTTTGCCTCTGGCCTGATACACATGCAGCAGCTTCTCCTTCGGCGAGACCTCGGCGGTGACTTCATCAATGCCGAGATCTTTCGCCACACGCTGCGCGGTGGTCAGTGCGTCGCCGGTGATCATCTGGAGCTTCAAACCCAGCGCGTGGAGCGACTCGATGGCTTTGGGCGTGGTCTCTTTGACCTTGTCCTTGATGGCGATGAGGCCGAGTGGCTTCTCATTGAGTACGACGATGACCACGGTGCAACCCTCGGACTGCAACTGTACGGAACGCGCCTGGCATTCGGCATCAAGAAAGACGCCGTTCTTGTTCAAAAACGCCGCCTGGCCGACGAAGACCTCGCTCTCGCCGATGTTCCCGAGCACACCGCCGCCGACCACGGCTTGAAAATCCGTGACGGCAGCGAGCGGGATGCCACGCTCCTTGGCGGCATTCACAATGGCGGTGGCAAGCGGGTGCTCGCTGGCAGACTCGACCGCAGCCGCGCAGGCGAGCAAATCACGCGCAGAAAGGCCGGGCAGCGGGAAGATTTCAAAGACGGTGGGGCGTCCTTCCGTGAGCGTGCCGGTCTTATCGAGCATCAAGGTGTCGATCTGTTGCAGACGCTCCAGCGTCTCGGCATTCTTGATCAACACACCGAGCTGCGCCCCGCGCCCAAGGCCGACCGTGACGGCCATCGGCGTCGCCAAACCGAGCGCACAGGGGCAGGCGATGATCAAAACAGCCACCGCGTTCACCACCGCGAAAGCGAACGAGGGCTGCGGGCCAAACTGCCACCACAGCAGAAACGTCAGCACGGCAATCAGCACCACTGCTGGCACAAACCAGGCCGAGACACGATCCGCCAGCCGCTGCACCGGCGCACGGCTGGCCTGCGCCTTCGCGGTCATTTCGACGATCTGGCTCAGCAGCGTGTTCGCGCCGACCCGTTCGGCGCACATGAGGAAGGTGCCGGTGCCGTTCACCGTGCCACCGGTCACGGCGGCGTTCGCCTCCTTCGTCTGCGGCATGGATTCGCCCGTGAGCATGGATTCATCCACGGCGGAACTGCCTTCCGTGACGACGCCATCCACCGGAATGCGCGAACCTGGCTTGATGCGCAGCACGTCGCCGATTTGGATGTCATCCACGGGCGTTTCGATCTCCGCACCATCATGCACCAGCAGCGCAGTTTTCGGCGCGAGGTTCATCAATGCACGAATCGCCGAGCCGGTGGCGCTGCGGGCGCGCAGTTCGAGAAGCTGGCCGATCAGCACGAGCACGGTGATGACCGCCGCGCTTTCAAAATACAGCGCCATGCCACCATGCCTGGCCTCATGCGGTAGCCAGCCTGGCGCGACGAGCGCTACAAGGCTGTAAAGCCACGCCGCCAGCACGCCGAGGCCGATCAGCGTGAACATGTTGAAGCGCAGCGTGAGCAGCGAGCGGCCAAACCGCACCAGCAGCGGCCAGCCGACCCAGAAGACGACCGGCGTGGACCATACGAACTGCATCCAGCCGGAAGCATCGTGCGGGATGTCACGAATCACCGGCAGATCCATGCCCATCGAGAGCAGAACAACCGGCGCGGCCAACGCGGTGCTCCACCGTA
>JBIKYB010000587.1:0-5455 GCA_044355475.1 Prosthecobacter sp. | reverse complement strand
GAAGTGAACCTCACGCACGCCGCCGATGTCGCCATTGTCATTTTGAAGGAGCTGATTTAGCACCACGGGGCGATACGCGCCGGTGGTCACGCCGCTGGCATAGGCGCTCATGTCATCGCAGATGTAGGTGCGGCCGTTGGCGAGGTTCACGCCGTCGATGTAGCACCACAGATTGCCCCAGAGGTTTTCCATGTGGCGGTATTTCACCGCGCAGCGGTAGCTTTCATACGGCGGGCTGCCGTGAAAGTCGCTGTGGCCTGAGTGGCCGGGAATCGCGTCCGCCCAGCCGGTTTTCTGCGCGGAGCCGCCGAGACACATGTCCGTGGTGGTATCGACTGGTTCGCCGTCAAAGTGAAGCGACACAAGGCCCGGCTCAGGCTCGTCGATTTTGATGGCCGTGAGCGTGCGTCCGGCGAGCAGCACATTCCCCGACTTCTCGTAGCTGGTGATCTGAATGGCACCGCCGACGAAGATGCCTTCCTCGATCTTTTTCACGGTCGTCGGCTTTGCAGGCCGTGTGATGAGGCGGTTCGCGGCGCGTTCGGGCCGCACGCAGCGATGCGTCTGGTGAGGTTGCAGCAGTTTGCCCCAGCCATTGCCGAGCGCCCGCTGGGAGTTCCGGTCCGCATGCTCGATGAGGTAAAGATTTTGTAGCAGGAGCAGCGTGCGCAGGTCCATGGTACCGAAACCGGGACCGTTCGCCCGTGCCTGCTCACGGTACTGCACGCGCGTCTTGTCCGGTGTCGGATGCACGCCGGAGACGGATTGCATTTTGCCATCTGAAGCGATGAAGGCCTCATACGCGCCCACATAGACATGATCGAGTTCATGCCCGGCCTCGACAAAGGCCGGATCGACGACGTAGCCCGACCGCGGTTCCGCCGAGATCCAGCGTGACTCGTGGCCCGCACTCACCACACGCCGCATGTAGTGCTTGGGAATCTCCACCATCACGTTTCCTTGTGTGGCAGCGCCAAACTCGGGCTCGCCGCTGTAACACACCTTTATGGAGCCATCTTGGCGGGTGATGAGCTTGCACAGCTTCATCTGCGACCAAGGGAAGACCTGATCAAAGTCTTTTGCCGTCAGTCCGGCCGCCGTGCCAAGCCTTTCGCAAGGCAGATCGTAGTCCGCCATCTCGTCCTCGATCAGCTTCCAGCGAACGCCGTGTTCAGCGCCCAGGGCCGGGGAAGTGCCCGTGATCCATAAGATGGAAAGCAGAGCCAGCAGCAGCGGCGAGTGAACTTGAGGGGTGGGCATCACTTCTTCTCCACTGTCAGGGGAATGCTGATGACTAGACCGGCAAAGCGTGGCGACTTTGGAGGTTCCGAGAACATCTTGGTGTGGCAGCCGACACAACTGGAGTGCCGTGGAATGACCGTGGCTCGTCGATACACTCTTTGGGTGACGAGTTCGTATTCCTCCTTGCCGGCGGCAAGTTCGGCCGCGGCCTTTTTCTCAAACGTGGTCGTCGGCTCATGGTCGAGGCTCATCGCCTTGGTGTTCACGGCGATCCAGTTTGCATGGCCGCCTGATCGCCCTGCCATTTCCTCTAACACATCGTCCATCGCTCGGGCAGGCAGGACCGCGCCCTCCCGCCGAAAGTAGTGCCGATGCATCACCTCCAGCGTGGTGGTGTAAACATCATGCAGAAGCTTCGCCCGCTCGCGTGCCGACGCGACAACGGCCTCGGAGGGCGCGGCGGCGGCAGCCATCGGTTTCTTGGGTGGTGGTGTCTTCGTGCTCTCGCTGGCATCCTGCCCAAACAAAACACCTGCGGCCACTCCAGCCCCGGCGAGGCAGGCCAGAAGCCGTCTCGTGCCAGCCAGACCTTCGAACCATCCGGCGCGGTGTTTCTTGTGGTGTGTGGGACGGTGCATGAGCGGGATTCCAGTCATGAAACAACGCTCCTCCCGGCCGCCCTCTTCCTCCTCTCCTGTCTTGGTCTGACCGGGTCTTGTGGATGCGTGAAGGTGGACTGATCTGTCTGATGCTGGACAAAGGCCGGCCTGTTGGCGAAATAACGCGCTTTCTTCATCGCATGCTCACCACGTCTTCCTTCTTTCGTGTCTTGTTTGGCCTCAGTGGCGCTCTGGGCTTGATTCTCACCGGCTGCATGAGCCACGGCACGTCTTTTTCGTCCGCTGGCGGAGATTTGCCCGCTTTGATGGTCGAGCGACTGGACTGGATGCATGAGGTGGCGCAAGTCAAACAGGCCCGTTCCATGCCGGTGACGGATGCGAAGCGCGAAGCGGAGCTGCTCGATGCCATGGAGCGGTTGGGAGCCGAGTCCGGTCTGCCCGCCGCAGAGGTGCGGGCGTTATTCTCCGGCCAGATCTCTGCGGCCAAGCAGTGCTAGGTAGAATGGCTGAAGCGTCATGCGGGTGTGAAGCCCTCGAACCATGCCATCCCGGATCTCAGCACGACCGTGCGTCCGGCCTTGGATGCCTTGGGCCGAAAGATGATTCGCGCCCTGGCTGAAGCGCGTGGCTCCCAGGACACAGCGCCACTCATCCGCGCCGCTCGCATGCAGTTGGCACAGGCGGGATACTCACAGGCCGTCATCACGCCTGCGGTCCGCGGACTCCAAGAGGCTTTGAGAGCGCCAAGGCGTGGCGTTCTGTGAATCAAACCCTGTGATTGCCAAAAGGCTTCGGCTGCGAATGATCCCGCCATGCCTCACGTTCCCGGTCTCCGCAGTTGTTACGCCAAAGTCGGCCGCTTCATTTATTTCGGCCGCATGCTCGATAAAATCCGTCTCCATGCCGAGGCGAAGCTTCCCGCCGACTATGTTTCACTTCTCGGCGACACGCAGTACTACACGCTCGATGGCCGCTGTTGCCGTTTCCTGGGCGTGCCCTATGCCGAGATCAAAGAGCGCACACTCCAAGGCGGCAGTGACGAAGATATCCTCGCCTGGGTCCATGCCGGGGCACCGTGCGCAGTGATGAGGAGTGCCACATGTGGAACCGCTTCATCGCCAAGCTCGGCTGGCGCGATGAACGCTCCCATCTGCTACCACAGCGAATTCAAGACTGCGGACTCACAGGCAAGCCCATCGAGACCATCATCGACCACATTGAGTATGATGAAGGCCGTGACCCGGTGACCGAGCGGGCGTGGGAGGGGATTTGACGATCAACGACTCCGTGTTCGTGGAAGGTGCCTGGGGTGTCGATGTCCTGTCTTGAGAAGCGGTCGAAAATGTGAGACCTCGTCTCCCATGCCGCATCTTTTTCGCACTCTCGATGGCAAGCTCTTTGGCACTTTCAAACCCGACGGTACCATCGCTGTTATTCCTCCTCTGCCGCCACCGCCTCCGAAACCGCCACTGCAAGGCGAGTTGTTTTGATGCCAGACTGCATTGGTGAGTGTGACTGCCATTCGCGCAAGACAGGATCGAAGGCCGCGTTACCACGACCCTTATGAACATGACTTTTCGCCTGTCCCTCATCACTTTGGCCCTTTCGGTGAATTACGCCCTCCAAGCCGCCACGCCAGACTATAAGCCTGAGCTTTTTCAGAACACCAAGCTCATCTATGCCGACAGCTTCGATGGAACCCTGAACACTGACTTCTGGGAAGTCCGGCAAAGCAGCACCTGGGTCATCAAAGACGGCGTGCTCACGGGCAGCCAATCTTCGAAGGAGTTTCAGGAAAAGATGATCGCCAAGGGCGACAAGGCCCATGCCGGATTCAAGCCGGTGATCTGGCTCAAGAAGGTGCCGGAGAATTTCGTCTGCACCCTGCGCGTCCGCTACGATGGCGAGGCTTACAAGAAGGGCTTCCCGCTTCTCGACATCGGCCACCACATTCACACGATCACGTTCAGCGAAAAGGCCACGACGCTGACCATCAAAAAGAACGTCGAAACGCTTCCCGTGGAGTCGCCTCTTTTCTCACTCAACCAATGGCATGACGTCGCTATTGAATTGAAGAAGGGCACACTGATCCTCATGATTGACGGCAAGAAGCACCGCTTCGACAGCCAGAACATCGACATGACCGGCCAAGCGCAGATCGACTTCAAAGCCCTCGATTTAGGAACCTGCCAGATTGATGACGTGAAGCTCTGGGAAGGGCAGTGAGCCGTGCTCACCGTTTCGTCGGCGCTGTGCGCGGATCAGGCGCGCCGAGCAGCACCCACGTCTCCAGCAGGGCGATTTCGATGGGCGGGAGCTTCTTCTTCGGCGGCATGGCGCTGTCGGAGTCGAGGTGACGGATGGCCTGGATGAGCGGGCTGTTCTTTAAATCACCTGGCTTCACCGCCGGACCGTTTTCGCCACCGGTTTCCCATCCCAACTTGGAATCCAGGAACAGCTCGCCCTCGGCCTCATGTTCGCGCGAATGGCATTCGTAGCAGCGTGTTTGGAGGATCGGCAGAATCTGGGTGCGGAAGAACTCATCCGGCTCGTAAGCGGGCTTGCTCCCTTCCACGGCCAAGGCGCTCACCACTGCCGTCAGGGCGGTCAGTGAAAACGCGAAGAGCTTCATGCCAAGGATAACGACGCGACGTCCGGCGTCGCTGCTGCGAAACTTGTTCAATTGAAGGCCGCGTTTGCCTCCCCGCCGAATTCACATCTTCATCATCTCGGTCAACTGCTTCGTCGCGATGCCGATGGGGCGATCCAGCGGCACACCGGCACAGGCGAGGATGGTGGTCAGCAGGTCACCTTGATTGCCCTTGGTGTTGGCGAAGAAGCGTCCGGTGTTCACGGAGCCGCCGCCTTTACCGGCGATGATGAAGGGCAGGTTCTCGCGGGAGTGCTTGTTGCCGTCTTCGAGGCCGCTGCCCCACATCATGATGCAATTGTCGAGCAGGGTCCCTTCGCCTTCGCGGAGGCTGGCCATCTTCTTCACCATGTAGGCGAACTGGTCGATGTTGAACTTCGTGATGGCGGCGACTTTGCCAGACTTGCCCGCCTCGTTGTTGTGATGGGTCTGCGAGTGATGCGTGTCAGTGAAGCCGAGTTCGGGATAAGAGACGCCATTCGGCGTGGAGCCGATGTAGGAGCTGACGCGGGTGGTATCGGTCTGGAAAGCGAGCACGTTGAGGTCACACATCACCTGCATGTATTCGCTGCGTTTGTCGCCCACCGGGATCTTGATCTCGATGGGTGGTGAATCGGAGGCGTTGCGCTTGCTGGAAGCGACACCGGCTTTCTCCAAAGCGGCCTCCTTTTGGCGATACTCGATGGCGGCGATGCGGCGCTCCACGGCACGCACGCTGTCGAGGTATTCGTCCAGCTTGTGCTGATCGTTTTGCGGCAGCTTCTTTCGCAGGTCCTTCGCACCTCCGATGACCAGATCGAGCATCTGCCGATCCAGCGAGTCGGTTTGTCCTGCCTTTCCGGGCTTGTCAGACTTTCCAAACAGACGGTTCAGCACGTTGCGCGGATTCGTCTCGGCGGGCACAGCCTGGGTGGGAGAGCGATAACTGCAATGCGAGTAGTAA
>JBIKYB010000240.1:0-8025 GCA_044355475.1 Prosthecobacter sp. | reverse complement strand
CTTCGTCTCTGGGTCCACAGTCGGCGCTCCGATGGAGTAGCGGTTGTAGATGGAATCACTGAGATAGTCGGCAATCTCATGTTCCCAAAGTTTCTTGCCGCTCTTGGCGTCAAAGCAGGTCAGCAGCTCGATGAGATCGCTGGTTTCACCTTTGTACCCCCAGAGGATCACCTTGCCATCGACGACGACCGGGCAGCCACGGCTGCGGATATCCGCCGACCAAGTGGGCGTTTCAGCTAGCTTCCCGGCTTTGGTGTAATGCTCCAGACTCACACCGTTTTGCAGCGGGCCACGCCAATTGGTCCAATCATTGGCTTGGGAAAATCCTGTCAGGGCCAGGGTGGCGGCAAACAAACAGCCGAAAGAAGGGCGTGGACGGTGGTGCATGAGTTGGGTTTGATTGGAGAAAACGAACATCGTGAGCACGCGACTCGCATCAATGCGATTTTCATACCTTTCGCAAGGGAGGCGGAGCTGCTGCCAGTGGGGATGGCAAAACGACCTGCACACAGGTCATCTTGCAGTCACCACCGACTGAATGTGTCATTCTAGCATCGGAAAACCCAAACGCCGCCGGTCAGGCGGCCCGTTACGCCTTCAGACCTTCCTGGCGGAGGAAATTTTCCACCCAAGTAATGTCATACTGGCCGTTTTGGAAGTCTGAGGTGGTCAGGATCTGGCTTTGCAGCGGGATTGTGGTCTTGATGCCCTCAACGGTGAACTCGCCCAGCGCCCGGCGCATGCGACGGATGGCGATGTCACGCGTGGCACCAGTGACGATGAGCTTGGCGATCATCGAATCATAATACGGCGGCACCGAGTAGCCAGAATAGACGTGGGTATCGACACGGACGCCACGACCACCGGAGGTGTACCACAGATTGATCTTGCCAGGGCTTGGTGCGAAATTCCGGGAAGGATCCTCGGCATTGATGCGGCACTCGATGGAATGACCGCGTGGCATGGCATCGACGACATGCTCGCTGAGTGGTAGGCCAGCGGCGATGCGGATCTGCTCCTTGATCAAGTCGCAGCCATAGACTTCCTCAGTGATTGGATGCTCCACCTGGATACGGGTGTTCATCTCCATGAAATAGAAGTTCTCGCAGGCGTTATCGACGAGGAACTCAATGGTGCCGCAGTTCTCATAGCCGATCTCTTTGCAAAGCTTCACTGTGGCATCACCCATGCGCTTGCGCATTTCGGGGGTGATCTTCGGCGAGGGGCACTCCTCAATGATCTTCTGATTGCGCCGCTGCATGGAGCAATCGCGCTCGCCAAGGTGGACGACGTTGCCGAGAGAGTCGGCAACGACTTGAAACTCGATGTGATGCGGCTTTTCGACGAGTTTTTCCATGTACATGGAACCGTCGCCGAAGCATTTCATCGCTTCCAGCGAGGCGGCCTGGAAGCTGGAGCCGAGCGTGGCCTCATTGAGCACGGGACGCATTCCCCGCCCGCCACCACCAGCGCTGGCCTTGACCATGACCGGGTAGCCAATCTTGCGCGCCCACTCCAGAGCTTCCTCTTCGGTATGAATGATGCCATCGGAGCCAGGAGTGATCGGCATGCCGGCTTTCAGAGCCGTTTCACGCGCCACATTCTTGTCGCCCATCATGCTGATGACGCGAGCCGAGGGCCCGATGAACTTGATTTTGCACTTCTCACACACCTCGGCGAACTCGGCCTTCTCGGAGAGAAATCCGTAGCCAGGGTGGATGGCATCGACGTTAGCGATCTCAGCGGCGCTGATGATGCGGCTGATTTTCAGATAACTCTCTGAACTGGGGCCAGGGCCGATGCAGATGGCCTCGTCGGCAAGATGAACGTGCATCGAATCGACATCGGCTTCGGAATAAACAGCGACAGTTTTGACGTCGAGTTCCTTGCAGGCGCGGATGACACGGAGGGCGATTTCACCACGGTTGGCGACGAGAACTTTTTTGAACATGAGTAACGAGAGAGGTTGAGTGAGTCTTGACTGGCTTGACCTGCTTGACGGTCTGGGAGTCGGTCAAGTCGTCAAGTAATGGTCAAGCTGGTGCAATCAGGCTTTCAACTCAAAGAGAGGTTGGCCATACTGGACGGGCTTCCCGTCCTCGACGAGCACGCGAGCGATGGTGCCACGGGCCTCGGCCTTGATCTCGTTCATGACTTTCATGGCCTCGATGATGCAAACGTTGCTGTTTTCATCCACAACGTCGCCGATGTTGGCAAAGGATTTCTCACCCGGCGCGGCGCTGCGGTAGAAAGTGCCGACCATTGGGGAATTGATCGTGGGGCCGACAGGTTCATTGGCAATCGGGGCGGCGGGCGCGGCCACAGGCACAGCGGCGCTTACCGGGGCGTGGGCCATGGCTGCTGGTGCAGCGGAAACCGGCGCGTGAGCAGCCATCGGCATGGATTGGAGCAATTCTTTGACTGTGTTGAGATCAGAACCCCGGCGGAGTTCCAGTTTGGAGCCTTTTTGCTCACTGTGGAAATAGGTCAGGTCGTTCTCGGCCATCAGCCCGACGATTTCACGGATTTGCTTCAAATCGTAAGTGCAGGCTGAGGCTGCGGTGGCAGGAGAAACCGGTTTGGAGGTGGTGCGTTTGGCCATGTCAGGGAGAGAGTGTGTCAAAATTGACCCCGCGATACTACAAACTCCCTCGCCGCTGGCAACCACAAAGGCGGTCTTGACTTTCAAGGACCAGATCAGTTGTGTTTTCAGCCTATGGGGCTGTGAACATTCACAAGTCCCCGTCTTTCACCTCATCGAAAGCTTTGGGGCCTGCCAGCGGCATGGCATCCTCGACATGCTCGTCAAGCCATCGGCTGCTTTTGGGCAAGGCTCAAGGCACGCGCGGAAACTTCGAGAAATCAGGCTTCCGCTTTTCCACGAAGGCATTTTTGCCTTCTTTGCCCTCTTCGCTCATGTAATAAAGCAGCGTGGCGTTTCCAGCGAGGTCGAGGAGGCCCATCTGGCCGTCGCAGTCGGCGTTGAGGGCGGATTTGAGGCAGCGGAGGGCCAGCGGCGAGTGCTGGAGCATCTCACGGCACCATTTGAGCGTTTCTTCTTCGAGTTGGTCCAGCGGGACGACGGTGTTCACCAGTCCCATGTCCAAAGCCTGCTGGGCGTCATACTGGCGGCACAGGTACCAAATCTCCCTCGCCTTTTTCTGGCCGACGATGCGGGCGAGGTAGCTGGAACCGAGTCCGCCGTCGAAACTGCCGACTTTCGGCCCGGTCTGACCGAAGCGGGCATTGTCCGCCGCGATGGTCAAATCACACACGACATGCAGCACATGTCCGCCGCCGATCGCGTAACCGGCCACCATCGCAACGACGGGCTTCGGGATGGTACGGATCTTCCGCTGCACATCAAGGATGTTCAGGCGCGGAACGCCGTCTTCGCCGATGTAGCCAGCATCGCCGCGCACTTTCTGGTCTCCGCCGGAGCAGAAGGCCAGCGGGCCTTCACCACAGAGGATGACGACGCCCACCTCCCGATCCTCATGCACGATCTCAAACGCCTGCAGCATCTCCTTCACCGTCAGCGGACGGAAGGCGTTGCGCACTTTGGGACGGTTGATCGTGATCTTGGCGATGCCATCGCTGGTTTTCTCCAGCTTGATGTCGGTGAAGGTCTTGATGGTCTGCCACATGAGGTTTGCGATGGTTGGCTGTTGCTGGCGGTGGTTTGCAGTGGTTTACAACAATCGCAAACGACTGCCAACCACCGCAAACAACGGCAAACTTTAGGCGAAGCACGTAAAGCTACGCAGTTCCGCAATACGCGCCGAGATGTCCGCGAGGGACACGGTTTGCAGCTTGTGCGTGCTGAAGGCCTCGCAGGTGTAGCTGGCGGTGACGCTACCGTGGACGACGGCGGTCTTGAGATCTTCAAAAGTGGGCTTGGTCTTGCCATTCGCGGCCAGCCAGCCGGACAAACCGCCGAGGAAGCTGTCTCCAGCGCCGGTGGGGTCGAACACGCTGTGCAGCGGGTAGGCGGAGCAGGCGAAGAAGTCTTCCTTGTTCTCGCCAAACAGGAAGCTGCCGTGCTCCCCACGCTTCACGATGACGAAACGCGGTCCTTTGGCCTGCAAACGGCGTCCGGCTTCGACGAGATTGGTCGTTTTGGCGAATTCCTTGGCTTCACCGTCATTGATGACGAGCAGGTCGATGCGCTTGAGCACCTCGTGCAGGCGGTCGTTGGCGATCTCGATCCACAAGTCCATGGTGTCGGCGGTGACGAAGTCGGCCTGGATCTGGTCGAGCATCTGCATCTGGTTGTCGGGGCTCATGTTCGCGGCCACGGCGATTTTGGCACTCTTCGCGGCCTCCGGGAGCTTCGGCTGCCACGCTTCCAGGACGTTGAGCCCCACCTTGTGCGTGGTGCGGCTGTTCATGTCTTCGTGATATTCGCCGGTCCAGGTGAAGGATTCGCCGGAACTGCGCTCCAAACCTTCCAGCGTAATGCCGCGTGCGGCCAGCATGTCGAGGTGGGGCTTCGGGAAATCATGGCCGATGACGCCCACGAGGTGAATCGGCTGGCAGAAAATGCTAGCGGCCAGGGCCGCGTAGCTGGCGGAGCCGCCGAGCAGGTTTTCCTGCGCGTCCTGCGGGGTTTTGACATTATCGAGAGCGACGGTTCCAGCGATGACTACAGACATGAGAGGTGTGTGGGGAGTGGGAGCAGTTGATTCTTGCCTAGCGCACGTCGTGCCTATAACGGTACCGGCAGGCGCGGGGAGCGCGGAGTATCCATTCCGACCCTGCCGTGTCAAATGCCACTCCTCACCCAAATTCATGCGTCTCAGCCTCATCTTCATCATGCTGATCCTGCTGCCTGTGGCGACAGGGACGCATGCGTGGTTATTCTGCCGGGAGAATTTGCCACGGCTGACCCAGGAGGCCTTGGACCGTCTGCGTGAGGCCGGAGTACGTGATCCTGTGGTGGACGTGCGTTTCTTTGACATCGCCATCACCGGAGAGGCCGCTGATCCGGCATCGCGCGAGAAGGCGGTGGCTGCGATCCGGGCGCTCGTACCGCTGCGCCTGCTCCCTGGCGCGGACCGTCTGCATGTCATGGCGGGTTTGCAGGCACGGCTGGAAAAAGACACTCTGTTCCTCCGCGGCTGGCTACCCGAGGAAGAGCAAACGGTCCATGTGCGCGAAATCCTTGCCGAGCTACGTCCAGACCTGCGCATTGAAGCCCTGGAACTGCGCTCCGCGCCCGAAGTTCGCTGGCCGGAAGGCCACAAACTGCCGCTCACCGCAGCCAGCCCTCTGCTCAAGCCCATCGTGGAAAAGCTGCGCGTGCCAGCCGAACTGCGCATCAGCGCTAAGGACGACGCTATCATGCTCTCCGGCCTACTGCCTGCCACGGAGATCAAGGAAGAACTCGTCGCCGCTCTCGCCGAAGTCGCCGGAGCGCGGGTGGTGGACCCCGCCTTGCTCAAAGCCAGCCCGCATGTGCTGTCGGCCGAGTTTGCCAAGCCTGGGGCTCTCGCCGCTTTTGCGCATGAGTTTTTCGCGCAGCCGCCGCCGCGTTCCTTCCAGATCGGCAAGGATGGCATTCCGCACCTGGAAGGGCTGGCGACACGTCAGATGGAAAGCACCTGGCTGGCCCTGCTGCGGCCCGTCACCGGAGCTGCCAAGGTGGACGCTCGGCTCACGCTGCTGCCATCTGCCTATCATTTTCCCGGCTATCAGCCGCAGACCCCGCTGCCGCCCGAAGTTCTCAATCCTGTGCGTGAGGCCGTCAAAACCCTGCAGCTTGAATTCGAGCCTGGCTCCTCGCGACTCACGCCGGAGCAGCAGACCAGCCTAGCTGTGCTCGCCCCGGTGCTTTTGGCCGCTGGCCCCGCATTGCGGCTCGTCATTGGTGCCCATCCCGACCCAGCCGGACCGGTCAATGTCGAAAAAGACATCGGGCAGGCCCGCTCTGAGGCGGTCCTTTCCTTTCTAGTGGAGCAGGGCGTCCCGACCGGAGACATCAGCACCCTTGTCTTCGATCCCGTGCCTCCTGGCCCGTCCGCTGCTGGCATCAGACCGCGCAGCGTCGAAATCCTCGTCAAATAGCCCTTCATGAAGATCGATCTTGAATCCCTCTCCGCCGAGCCACTGGTGTACATGCTCATGCACAGCAGCGCGTTTGTGGTGGTTCTTGGGACGGTTTTTTTCATCATCGGCCTGCTGTTTGGCTACGCCACCTGGGGCCGCTACAAGCGCCATACGCGCGAACTGCTTGGCGAGGCCGCCTCCATGAAGGATGAGATCGCCCAGTTGAAGCGCAAGATCGGAGACCAATCCATCAAATCCGGCCCTGCGGTCATGATTGCCACCGAGACCATCCACATGCCGCGCAAAGAGGTCGAAACACCCGCCGCGCCTACTCCTCACAGTGCCGCACCGGAGTTTCCTCTGCCCCAAGCCGCCGCCACACCCGCGAAAAACGGTGTCCATAACCCTCGCGACAACAAGATCACGGTCAAAGCTCCCGGCAATGATGCGCCCCCTGTGGTCGTGCCGCCTGCCAGCGTCCCCCTGAACTTCGAAAGCGCTCCACCACCACCGGCACGCCACACCTCCCCACTCGCCTCCATCATCGCCACCGTGCCTCCGGCAAAACCAGAGCTGCCCGCCGCCGATTCCCCGACCACCGGTCTCGTTCCACCGGATGCCATCTCCACATTCACCGAACTGCCAGCCATCCCGCATTTGCCCCTCGCTAGCGGCACTTCAGAAGTCGATCCCAAGCTCGGACTCGTGTACAAAGAGCGCCCGCCTTCGTGCGATGATCTCACCACGCTCAAAGGCATCTCCAAGATCCTCGAAGAACGTCTTCACGCCCTGGGCATCTACACATACGCCCAAATCGCCGCCTGGAACGAAGACCACGTCCGTGAATTCTCTGTCCGACTCGCCTTCAGAGACCGCATCCAACGCGAGCAATGGGTCCAGCAGGCAAGGCAACTGGCCCTGAAGCAGCCTGCGGCTCTAGCGGCCTGAAAAACCAGGAAAGACACGCTTTCAAAACGCAGCCCCCTACCCCGGCGTCGATGCCTCTGCTGCGTCACGCGCCTTCAGAATCAGCCCTCGCTGACCGCTGCGACAGGTTCCTCGGCAGACGCCTCAGGAGTTCCTGAGGCAGCGCTGTTCTTGGCCTCCTCCTTGCGCAAGCGCTTGGCCTCTTTGGCCGCTTTTTTGGCCTGTTCGCGCTTCCGTTTCTCGAAACTGTAATTGGGGGTCGCCATGGTAAAAACGCACCCCTAGCACCGCTGGTGGGAAAACACTCCTGGAAAAAGCGAAAAGTTCTCCTCCCCGCTCCAGCACCTCATTTCACCCGGCAAAGCAGCCGCATTCAGCAAAGGCCCGCAGCCGTCCCTGCCAAAAAGCACCCCATGGACCGATCACAGACCAATACCACGCAACTCCGCACTCCCAATCACCCGCCCCCCATTCATCATTCATCATTCGCGCCCCCTCCAGACCTTCCCTTGACCCACGATTCCCCCCTCGCTACCTCCCCCCATGGCCCGCAACTACACGCTGCACAGCACGCACGACTCCGCCCCCCGCATCGACTACAAAGCGGAGCTGAACGAGCAGCAGTATGCCGCCGTCACCAGTCCGCCAGGGCAGGCGCTGGTCATTGCGGGCGCGGGATCGGGCAAGACGCGCACGCTGACCTACCGCGTCGCGTGGCTTCTCGACAATGGTATCCCGCCGGAGTCCATCCTGCTGCTCACCTTCACCAACAAAGCCGCGCGCGAGATGCTGGAGCGTGTGCAGGCGCTCGTCACCACAGACACCACGCGCCTCTGGGGCGGCACCTTCCATTCCATCGGCAATCGCATCCTGCGCTACAACGCCGAGCGCCTCGGCTACCGCAAAGGCTTCTCCATCATGGACCGCGAGGATCAGAAAGACCTCATGGAGACCGTCATCGGGGCCAGCGGCATCGACGTCACCAGCTACAAGTTCCCCAAGGCCGAAGTCCTCGGGGACATCTACTCGCTCGCTGACAACACGCTCTGC
>JBIKYB010000239.1:0-8055 GCA_044355475.1 Prosthecobacter sp. | reverse complement strand
ACCGGCACGCCTTCCATGCGGCGGGCGAGAAAGCCCCGCACGCCTCTGTCCAGATCAGCGGTCGTGGCCCGTTTGTTCAGCAGAAAATCGCCGCCCATGAGCATGCCGAAAAGAGTGAGCCGGAACGACCAGCCAGCCAGCAGCAGACCGATGAGAATCAGCACCAGCGAGACAACCGCGCCAGCATAGGGATGCACGATCGTGCTGCCTGCGACTAGGCCGATGAGTCCGAGCTTGGCGAGCTTCAGCCCGGCATCGACGATGCCGAAGGGGGAAAGCGCGATGAGCACATTGAGCGTGTGCGAGCTGAGCCAGACCACGACGAAGGCAACCATGGCGACCGGAATGGAAATCCAGGGTGTATGGACGCCGAAGTCGATGAATCCTGCCAGCGGCATGACAGCGAGGCCAGAGCCGGTCAGGTCCAAGGCTGTTTGCGGTGTTTTTGCTTCGAACTGGGCGATGGCCAGCGCGACGAGCGGAACGAAGCCAACACTGGCCACCAGGGCGCTGAGCTTGTCCTCAAACAGTTCGGCAAAATCGAGCGGCTTCTTGACCAGCGGCGGAGCGGCGGCACCGAGGAAGTCCTTGAGAAAGCAGATGCCGATCAAGGCCATCCCCGTGCCCCAGACCCATGGGTTGCAGTACCACGGCAGCCGATGCCTCAGTTGCGATTCTGTTTGGTAGTACGTCCAAGCTCCCATGGCGCTGACGCCCAATAGCGGGCTGATGGCGACTCCGGTGATCTCGGAAATCCCCTCGGACAAGCTGACGCCGGGCAGCAACATGGAAGGTCTCACTTTCACGTGGTCGGCGTCCTCTGCGCTGCCGGTGGAGGCTAGAAGAGACGCGCTGCTGGCGAAAAAGAGCACCAGGGCAAGCTGGCGGAGAAAGTGCTGGGCGTTCATGGCGGGCCATGATGTCTGCAACTACCGCCCGATGGCGAGCACAAAAGCCCGGCTACTTTGTCAGCACCTGGGTGATCGCCTCGGCCACTTTCCGCGCCAGATGCTCGCTTCCGGCTTCGGTGTAGTGCAGATCCTTCGGCTTGTGGAGCTCCTCAAAGCGGGGCGTCATCCAGGCATTGAGATCGTTGATGGTCACGTTGTTTTCTGTCATCACCTTGGCGGCGATGGCGTTGTATTCGGGCACTTGGCCGAATTTGCGTTGAGGATTGAGCTCACCTTCGGGGATGGGCGTGGTGCTGGCCCAGATGAGCTTCGCGCCCGTGGTCTTCAGCGTGGCGACGAGGCTGCGAAGATTGGCCTCATAATCGGCAGCTTCGACTTGGCGTTTGCCATGGGGCATGAACTTCAGGTCGTGGATGCCCCAATTGAAGTGGATCACGTCCCATTTTCCGTCTCCGAGCCACTTCTTGAGGTTCGCGATGCCGTTCTTCGTCGGTCCGCCGTTGGCGGGGATGCGGTGGACGTTGGCCTTGCCCTCCAGCAGCTTTCGTGTCGGCTGGGTGTAGCCGATGGAGATGGAATCGCCAATCAGGAGCACTCGCGGCAGACCAGCGACATCCTGAATCGGGTCCATGGTAGGATTCGGAGCGCGTTTGGCCTTGGCCGGGGCGGCTGGCTGCTGGGCAGGGGCTGGAAGAAGGCTGGAGAGCAGCAAAACGAAGCTCAGGGCAGGGAGGTGGCGGCGCATGACTTGTATTCACTGTTTGAGCCGAGCAGACCTTTCATATTATGAAAATTATAAACTAAGCATTGATTTAGGCTGCAATTTCCATAAAATAAGCATCTCTTAATAAGATGGATCACTCCCTCAGGCCGTGAAAGCTCTTCGAATTCCGTTTTTCCTCCTCTTTGTCGGCCTCGGCACGGCGGGAGCGGACGTGATCACGGATTGGAACGCCCTGATGCGCCAGACTTTTGCCGCCGAGGGGAGTAGCGCGACTCCGCCGTGCAATTCACGCACCATGGGCATGCTCGGCGGGGCGATGTTTGATGCGGTGAATTCCATCAACCGCAACTATTCGTCTTACCTGGGCTATTTTGATCCCACAACTTCAGGCAGCTCCACGGACGTGACTGCTGCGGCAGCTACGGCGGCTTACAACACGCTGACCTCGATTTACGCGGATCTTTATGGCTCGGGGAACTCCTACCAGGCGGGTTTTGACAACCTCTACAACAGCCAGATGGCCGCCATCCAGGCCAATGAGAGCAGGACACGTGGGATCGAGGTGGGCCTAGCGGCTTCCCAGGCGATGATTACCGCCCGCCTCAATGATGGCAAAGACGCGGTATCCAGCTACACACCTCAGCCCTTCGGCACTGTGGGGCGGTGGCAGCCGGGCACCAATCCCGGAGCCTGGGGCAGTGGCAGCGGTTCGTTTCTGAAGCCGCAGTGGAGCGAGATGACCCCCTTTGCGATGACTTCGGCCAGCCAATTCCGGCCTGCAGGTCCGAATGGTTACTCGCCCGATAATTACGCCGCCTGGGTGCAAAGCACCGCCTACGAGAGCGAGTTCAATCTGGTCAAGTCCATCGGCGGCACCACCAGCACGGTGCGCACGGCGGATCAGACGGCGATCGCCTACTTTTGGGTGGATGGTCCAGGCACCGCCTCGCCGCCCGGTCACTGGAATCGCATCGCCCAGACGGTCGCCGCCTCCGCCGGTCTCAATGTGGAGGAAACGGCGCGCCTTTTCGCTTTGTTGAACATCGCCGAGGCGGATACCGGCATCGCCTCCTGGGAGGCCAAGGTCTATTTCGACTCCTGGCGGCCGATGCTGGCCATCAACACCGCTGCTACCGACGGCAACCCCAACACCCTTGAAGACGCCGCCTGGACGCCGCTGATTCCAACTCCGTCCTTTGGGGCCTACACCAGCGGCCACAGCGCCTTCAGCATGGCCGCCGCAACCATCCTCGCTGAGTTCTTCGGGACAGATGACATAGCCTTCACCACGGACTCCGAATCTCCGTTCCTCCCGCTCGGCTACACTCGCAGCTACAGCAGCTTCACTGAGGCTGCGGAGGAAGCCGGCATGAGCCGCATTTACGGCGGAATCCACTGGATGAGCGACAACCTAGATGGTGCGGTGCTCGGTGCCAGCGTCGCCAGCAACACCTTCAGCAACCTGCTCCAACCCGTGCCGGAACCCGGCAGCGCCTTGCTGCTCATGCTAGGCATCGGATTTTTCCTGCGCCGCCGACGTTGAGCTAGGAAGGGGATCATCCTGATCCCCCGGCAGTGGAAACGAAGGATCAGGATGATCCCTCTCCGACTCAGACGACTTCCACGCTCACCTGGGCGCTCGTGTCCATCGTGCCGATGACCTTGGCGTTCTCACCGCAGGCCAGCGCCTTGTCCACATCGCCGGGGGCGACGATGGCGACCCAGCCGAGGCCCATGTTGAAGGTGTCGAAGGCGTCCTTCGGGTCCGCATGACGCAGGACTTTCTGCACCACCTCGTTTTGCCAGAAAGGAATGCGCAGGTTCGCGCCGAGGCCGCGCTTGAGGAAAATACGGCCGAGATTCTCGGGCAGACCACCGCCGGTGATGTGCGCCATGGCACGCGGGCGGACACCAGCGGCCTTCAGCGCCTTCGTTTCCTCATGATAAAGCAGCGTCGGCAGCAGCAGAGTGCGCATTTCGTCTTCGCTGAACTGAAGATTTTCCTTCTCGATGATGCGGCGCACGAGGCTGAAGCCGTTCGCGTGAAATCCGGCGCTGGGCCAGCCGATGAGCACGTCACCTGCGGCGATGGTGCCGGGATCGAGCATGTCCACCTTTTCACAGGCACCGATGGCGAAGCCGCTCAGCTCCACCATGCCCTCAGGAACCATGCCGGGCATCTCGGCCGTCTCACCGCCGGCGAGGATGCAGTTGCAGGCCTCCAGATACTCCGTCATTCCAGCGATGATGCGGGTGATTTGCCGCTTGTCGATCTTCGGGATGCCGACGTAGTCGAGGAACATGATCGGATCGGCACCCGTGGTGAGCACGTCGTTCACGTTCATCGCCACGAGGTCTTTACCGGCGGCTTCGAGCTGGTCATGCTTCAGCAGCAGCTCGATTTTCGTGCCCACACCGTCGCATCCCGTGAGGATCATCGGGTGTTTGTAGCCGCTGAGGTCGTAGGCGGCGGCAAAGAGGCCAAAGGGATTCGCCAGCTTCCGCTTCTGCTGCGTGCGCTTCACCAGCACCCCGATGTCATCGACCAGCGACGCTGCTTCGTGAATATCGACGCCGGCTGCTTTGTAAGTGTGTGCGGAGGAGCTGCTCATGGGAAAAAGGTGGCCCGCTGACTAGCCCGAAAGCACGGGCGGCTCAAACGGAAACTCATTCCAGCAGGGTCGTGAAGCAGGCCGCCAGCCTGTGCGGTGCTCATGTTTGGCATGGAACAGCGCAAGAACCTGGGCATTCTTTGACCACGTGACTCGCCGACAGCAGCACCCACACTCTCGATCAACTCTAAGCCATGCTTGCCTCCAACACTCTCCAGGAAGCTCCGCCGCGTGACATGTCGAAAATGGTGCGCATCGGCCAGGAAGCCAGTCGCGTCGTCACCGAGAAGATGCTCGACTACTACCAGTGTATGGGCATCAAAGTGACGCCGGAGATGACGCTGGCCCCGGAAAAGCCGTAACGGGCTCGTCGGAAGTAACCGGGCCATTCCTGGCCCGTCGTTCCATCCACACCGTTGTTGGTGAGTCAGAGGCTCATAAGAAATAAGCCGGTGGTGAAGCAAGGAACGAGCGAGAACCACCGGATGCGCTCTGAGGATTTCCTCTCTCAATCCCTCGGCGCACCGGCAGGTGCGCGAGAAGCGGGCTGATCTGCCACCGCGCCCGCACCGATCTCACCCTCGTCCTCAGCGAAAAGGAAGGGGCACCGGGCAGCTTCCAGCGCTCCCTGAACATCGAACCCGCCGGCGACCTGAAAACCATCGCCGCCCAATACCCGCGCCTCGCCTTCGACAAGTCCGGCCACGTGTACTGCGTCTATCGCTGGTCCGACCGACGCCAAGACTCCCCGCACCACGGCGCAGCCATCATGGTCGCCCGCGTGAGCGAGGATCGGTTCGCCTCTGGCAAAGCGACGCTCGCGGATGTGGAGAAGCAGGTGGCGTGTGAGATGGCGAAGGCACCGTAACGAGCGCCTGGAGCCGTCTCACATCCGCTAGGCGACTCTTGACGGCTAGATCACCTTCCCGCTAACTGCTTCATGCTCGCTGTTATCGACACCAATGTCCTTGTGTCGGCCCTTCGCTCTGCGCTTGGGGCTTCGAATGCCGTCTTGCGACGGCTGGCAGTGGGAGATTACGAAATCGCCGTCTCGACCGCTTTGTGCCTTGAGTGCGACGATGTTTTGAATCGCCCAGGCATGGCCCCGGGCTACACGCCGCAGCAGATCGACGCGTTTTTGAACTCGGTGTGCACAGTGGCCGAGGAAGCCTTCATCTACTTCCGCTGGCGTCCCTTCCTGCCTGATCCCAAGGACGATCTTGTCTTCGAGTGTGCCCTCGCATCCGGTGCGACACACATCATCACCCACAACGTCACTGACTTCCGAGGCGTCGAGACAATGGGCATTTCCGTCGTGACTCCGAACCAGTTCCTGCGTATTCTCCCACCGCCATGAGCACCCTGAGCATCCAGCTTCCTGACTCCATCCGCCAGCGTGTCGAAGTCCTCGCCCGCGAGGACGGAGTGGGCGTGGACGCCTTTGTCGCCACCGTGCTCTCTCAACGAATTGCCGTGGCCGAAGCCGACTCCTATATCCGCCGTCGCGCCGCCCAAGGCAGTGCCCGGCAGATGCTCGACATCCTGGAGATGGCTCCGAAGGTGGAGCCTGAAGCGCATGATCGAATTGGTTCGTGAGAGATGGTCATGGCCATTCATCACCCCCAGGCCGGACGGAGGTCAAAGCCACTGAACTGGCGCTGGGTGGGCACAAGTAGCGATATATTTTGTGGAGATCAGTCCAAGGTAGGTGCATAGACTGAAAAGCCCTTCACCAACGCTGTGCTCCCGCTAATCTTGATTTTGTCCATTTGTCTGGCTGCTGGTCTGATAGTGCGATACACGCACATCTTCTGGATAAGACGCCAGTTTAGGATGCCGCTAGTTAAGCCACCATGCGAGGTGCCTGAATTCTGGCGGGAAGACCGTCTCTGGAAGTTCGCCCGCGAAAGCGTCGTGCCACATGGGGCAATTGGCATCAATACAGTCCAAGCTCTGTATCACTTTAACCAGATCGACCCCAATGTTCTGAGTGCGATTGATCGCATCTTTGATCCTTCAAAAGTTAACAGCTATGACGAGATACTGACACATTTGGCGAGCAAAAAAGCAGATGGAGCGACAGCATGGCAAGGCGCTATCAGCAAATACAAAGGTGAGCTTGGCGAAAAACTTATGTCGATGAAGCTTGAAGCGGCCGGGCATTTGGTTGTGCTGGCGGAATCCACCAATCAAGAAGGCTGGGATTGCTTGGTTGATGGCGAAAAAGTGAACTTCAAGGTCGGACTAAACCCCAATCAGATTAACGAACACCTCGAAAGATTTCCGGATGTACAAGTCATCACAGTCTCAGAGCACTCTCTTGCCTTCCAAGACAATCCTGATGTCATTTGCCTCGAAGACGTGTCTGGGGAGCAGATTCAGTCGATCACAGAATCTGCGATGTCATCATCTCTAGACTCCACAGCGTTTGGCCTGAAAATTCCTCTGCTGACTCTGGCGCTTTCGGCCATCAAGCATTTTTCACCGGTGCTCAAGGGGCATAGCAAAGTATCTGTCGCCCTCCAATATACTGCTGCCGATACTGTCGGCGTGGGCATGGGCGTAGCAGCAGGAGCAAAAGCTGGGGCGATTGCGGGATCATTCGGAGGGCCTTTATTGGCCGCAGTCGGCGGGATACTTGGCGGACTGGGAGGTGCTTTGGGTGGAAGATGGCTGGCTGCGCAGTTCAAAGAGCGTGATCTGAATGTCGCAGTAAAAACGCTTGAAGTGCATGTGGCTAATCATGCGAAGGCTTACATCCGAGGGCTGCACAACAAAAAATCGGCGCTGCTTGAAATGTCCCAAAAAATCACACGCAGTTTCAGTCTATATCGGTTTTTCGTTCCAACCCCGGGTGACGTATGGCGAAGCGAAATCCGATATGCATACCAAAAGTGGGCTTCATCGTGTGCGCATCTGGCTGAAAAGCTGGAAAAAGAGTCTTTGGGCGATGTAAATGATGGTTATCTGAAACTGGGTAGAAGAATATTAAGCCAGCCACTCGATGAACCTGTATTTAGCGCAGCGCTATCGAGGTTATCTCATCAAATCGCTGATACTTGCGAAAAGATCGACATGGAAAGGAAAAGACTCGGCTACACTTGAGGTATTTGGAATGGTTTTCGTCACTTCTTCTCAAACACCGGCTTCCCATCTTTCATCACCGCCGTGATGTGATCGCCGTCTTTGAAGCCGCCTTCGAGGACCGCCAAGCTGAGCGGATCGAGGAGGTGCTTTTGGATGGCGCGTTTGAGGGGGCGGGCGCCGAAGACGGGATCGAAGCCGGCGTCGGCGAGGTAGCGGGTGGTGTCGTCGGTGACGGTTAGGTGGATGTTCTGCTTTGCGAGGCGGTCGATGACGCGCTGGAGCTGGATTTTGACGATCTGGTCAAGCTGCGCGGCGTCGAGGCGGTCGAAGATGACGATCTCATCGATGCGGTTGAGGAACTCGGGGCGGAAGAACTGTTTGAGGCTGTCGCGCACCAAGGCGTCGCGCTGTTCGGCGTTGCTGACGTCCTGGATGACGTTGCTGCCGATGTTGCTGGTCATGATGAGGACCGTGTTCTTGAAATCGACCGTGCGGCCCTGGCCGTCGGTGATGCGTCCGTCATCGAGCACTTGAAGGAGGGTGTTGAAGACATCCGGGTGCGCTTTTTCGACCTCGTCGAACAAGACGACGCTGTAAGGCCGACGACGCACGGCCTCGCTGAGCTGGCCGCCTTCTTCATAGCCGACGTAGCCGGGAGGCGCTCCGATGAGTCGGCTGACGCTGTGCTTCTCCATGTATTCGCTCATGTCGATGCGTGTCA
>JBIKYB010000343.1:0-5332 GCA_044355475.1 Prosthecobacter sp. | reverse complement strand
GGCTATAGCGCCAGAGCAGGCGGTTTTCAGGATCTTTGAGCAGCGCGTCTTTGTCGCTCGCGGTGCTCTGCTGGTAGGTGGCGCTGGCCATGATGAGCTTGTGCAGCGTCTTCAATTTCCAACCGCTCTTGATGAACTCGCTGGCAAGCCAGTCGAGCAGTTCCGGGTGCGAAGGTTTGTCACCGAGACGGCCGAAGTCGCTGGCCGTGGTGCTGAGTCCCTTGCCGAAATGATACTGCCATACGCGGTTCACGATGACGCGGGCCGTGAGAGGGTTCTGCGCACTGGCGAGCCAGTTCGCGAGGACGGTGCGGCGGCCACTGGTGAGCGCATCGGGCTTGGGCGTGGGAATTTCAGCGTCCGTCGGGTCGAGGATGGTCAGGAAGCCGGGCGTGGTGACGACTTCACCGGCTTTGCGCGTCACAAACTTCGTGGTGGGAGCCTGCGGGCCGGTTTCGCCGACGGCGAGCGTGGGGATGAGCTTTTTCGGCTTCAAATGTGCAAATTCATCCAGTTTCGCCTTGGCCTCGCGATACTGCGTGGCTTCCGGCTCCTTCAATTTGTCCGCCTTGTAGCGCTCCCGCTCATATTCGACCTGACGACCGGCGAGCTGGACGATCTGCTCTTCATACGGTGTGCGCTGATCGCGAGGCTTCGCAAACATGGCCTGAATTTCCTCCGGGAACTTGGTGACGGCGTTCTTCTGCGCGCCAGCAATCCTGGGTTCAATGATGGCGTCGATGATGGCCCTTGGCTCCTTCGTGGCTTCTTCCCAGGCGGTGAGTTTGGCGTTGTATTCATCCATCTGCGCCTGCGTGGCGAAGGGCTTGTCCTCGGTCCAGGTGATGTTCGAGAGGAAGGCCTGGAGGCGGTAGTAGTCCTTGTGCAGGATGGGATCGAACTTGTGATCATGGCACTGTGCGCACTGCACGCTCAGGCCCATGAAGACATCGGCGGTCACGTCGGTGACTTCGTTCATGATGAGCTTCCACTGGCCTTCGGAATCGCGCTGGTTGTATTCGTAGATCGTATGGCGCAGGAAGCCGGTGGCGGTGAGCAGATCGAGATCGTCAGCCGTTTGCGGCACCGTTTTGCCCTGTGCGTAAAGCAGCTCGTCACCGGCGATCTGTTCGCGCACGAACTGGTCATACGGCTTGTCATTGTTCAAAGAGCGCACGACATAGTCTCTATACGGCCACACATTCGGGCGGTAGGCGTCGAGGCGGTAGCCCTCGCTCTCCGCGTAGCGCACCAGATCGAGCCAGTGCTGCGCCCAGCGTTCGCCGTAGCGCGGAGATTCGAGCAGGCGGTCGATCAGTTTAGCATAGGCCTCCTTCGATGCATACGCCTCATGCGCAAAGGCTTCGACTTCCTCCGGCGTCGGCGGCAGTCCGGTGAGATCAAAGGTCGCACGGCGGATGAAGGCCACCGGATCGGCTGGCGGGGAAGGCTTGAGGCCGTTTTCGGCGAGCTTGGCCTGCACGAAGGCATCAATCGGCGATGCGACGTTCGACTTCGGCACCAGCGGTGATTTCACCGGCACGAACGACCACCACTTCTTGTCTTCCTCGGTGATGTCGCCGGGTTTACGCGAGGGTTTGGCCGCCGCCACTTCCGCCTCGGGCCACGGAGCGCCCATGGCGATCCATTTCTTCAAAATCTCGATCCTCGCCGAGCTGAGCTTGCTATCCGGCGGCATCTCCATGTCGGGGTCTTCGTAATTGACGAGCTTGATGAGCAACGACGCATCCGGCTTGTGCGGCACGATGGCGGGGCCACTTTCGCCGCCTTGGAGGATGTAGGGCAAGTTGTCGAGACGCAGGCCGCCTTTGTGCTTCTGCGGGCCATGACACTCCTGACAGGCCTCGACCAGCAGCGGGCGCACGTCCTTCTCAAAAAACTTGAGCGACTCCGCATTCGGGGCGGCGACGGCGGCAGTGGCGGTGAGGATGAAAAGGGCGCGGATCATGATGCGGGGAGTAGAGGCTTGAGAAGAACGCCTTTTAGACATGATTTTCTCTCAAAGCAGCTCACGGAACTGCTCCGGCGTGAGCCCGGCGGCTTTCGCAATACCGCCCATCGTCATGGCATTGACGGGGCTGCCACGCGGGATGATCAGCCGCACTTTGCCGTTGCTCATGACGATATGGCCGGACTGGCGTGCGACGTGATAACCGAGCTTCTCGAAAACCCGCACGGCATCCTGGTGGTGAACGCCTGGCAGCTTAGGCATGCGCGAAGGCAGGTGAAGGAGCTACATCCACGGAATCATAAAACACCTCGCCCTCGGCGTCTTCCTTCTGCCGATCTTCAAACGCGACCTCAAGCCAGAGCGTGATGGCTTCGCGAATATTGACGAGCGCCTCGGAGCGCGTGGCACCTTGACTCCAGCAGCCTGGCAGCACCGGGCAGGAGACGGCAAAGCCCTCATCGGATTTGTAGAGTTGAACCGGGTATTTCATGCAGGGATTCTAAATGGAGGCTGCTCAACCGCAATATTTCTGTCCAAAAGGGCCGTTGCAGCGACTAGCGTGACCGTAACGCCATGCCTGACACCGACCGCACCCAAGAATTTCTTGAACTGCTCACGCACCACGACCGTGCGCTGGGCGTCTATGTTTACAGCATTGTGCCGCAGCCGCATGACGCGGATGACATCCTGCAGCAGACGAAAATGATCCTGTGGCGCTGCTTTGATCAGTTCGAGACCGGCACGAACTTCCTGGCCTGGGCACGGAAGACGGCGTTTCATCAGGTGCTGACGCATCGCCGCCAAAAAAAGCGCGAGGCGACGCCGCTGAGCGATGAAATCCTGGAACTGCTGCACGACGAAGTTTCCAAGCTCAGCGATAGCGGTGATCGCCGACGCGATGCTCTGCGCACTTGCGTGACGAAACTGCCCGCCGCGCACCGCCAGCTCGTGACGCTGCGCTATTATGAAGACCTGGAGATCGACGGCGTGGCCGAGCGCATCCGCAGCACGGCGGGGGCTGTTTATCGCGCTTTGAGCCGCATTCGCATGAGTCTCATGACCTGCGTGGAGAAAGAACTGAAACTGGAAGGAACTTGAGCATGAAACCTGCCGATCAATTTCGCCTGCTGGAACTGTCCGAACGCTATGCGGATGAAAAACTGAGCGCGGATGAAATTTCAGCGCTCGAGGCCGAATTGCGCGACAGCGCCGAGGCACGCGCCTTTTTCGCCAAAGCGCTGCATCAGCGTGCGGAGCTGTGTTTTGATGACTCATGGCACACGCAGGCCGTTGCGGAGGCCAAACCGAGTGCGAAGCCGGTTTGGTGGCGTCATGCGATCACGGCTGCTGCGGCGGCGTGCATCACCTTCGGCATCTTCTGGCTGCAAAACAGCCGCGACGGCACGGTGGCGACGTTGATCCGCTCCCAGCAATGCCAGTGGGCCGGCAGCAGCCTGCCGACGGTGGAAGGTGCGCGTTTGCAACCGGGCGTGCTCGATCTGATCGAAGGTCTGGCCGTGCTGCGCTTCGACAGTGGCGCGGAACTCGTTCTTGAAGCGCCTGCGACGGTGGAAGTGCTCGACGCGATGAACTGCAAACTCCGCCGTGGCACGCTCGTCGCCGAGGTGCCGCCCCAGGCCAAGGGTTTCAGCATCGACACGAAGGACGCCAAGGTCATTGACTGGGGCACCAAATTCGGCCTCAGCGCCGATGATGACGGCAAGTACATGGTCCGCGTGCTCGAAGGTTTGGTCGAATTGGAGGACAAGAACGTCGCAGGCTCCAAGAAGCTCGAAAAAGGGCAGGGCATGGACCGTGGCTGGTCCAAAAGCCAACTCAACCCAAGCAGCAGCGATGGCACCGAGCCAAGCCGCTGGCAGCCGACGAGCGTGATCGACGCGGGCGACGGCTGGCAGGCCATAACCACCGCGTTTGGCCGTGGCAAGGACAGTTACATCCAGGCCAACGCCAAACCGACGCCCGATTTCGGCAAGCACCCGTTCATCCGCGTGAAACGCAGCAACGGAAAGCCCGAGCTGAACCGCAAGAGCTACCTCGCCTTTGACCTGAGCAAGTTCGCCGGCCGCCAGATCGAGGATGCCGAGTTGGTGCTCACCATAGATCCGAGCGAACTCGGCTTCGCCAGCTTCGTGCCAGACAGTACCTTCGCCGTGTATGGTGTGATCGACGAAGCCGAGGATGCATGGGAAGAAAACGGCCTGAGCTGGCAGCAAGCACCCGCGCATGATCCGGCGCAAACAGATCACCACCTGCCTGCGAGTGCGAAAGTGAAACTGCTCGGCAAATTCGAGATCGCCCAGGGCATCAACCGCGGCACGCGCAAGCTGCGCGGCAAAGACCTCGCTGATTTCCTCTCCGCTGACACGAATCAGATCGCCACGCTCATCCTCTGCCGCGAAACCGATGAAACCGCCGATAGCGGACTCGTGCATGCCTTTGCGACGAAAGAGAACGACACACGCTCCGCGCCGATGCTGCGGGTGAAGGTGAATTGATCAGCGGATCTCGATGGGCTTGGCCAGCGAGAAGCGCTTTTGCATCCACACGAGAGCGAAGAAGAAGCGTAGCCGCCACCAGGTGGCGAAGGTCATCTCGGGACGACCGGCGAGGACGCAGTTGATGGCGCAGACCATGCGGAACTTGTTGCTGGGCTGGAAGAAAAGCTGCGCGAAGTGCTTGGTGTAGAATTTGTCGATGAACTGCCAGAAGCGGCTCACATGCTTCCGTGTGGACCATTCGTAACGCCGCATGGCAAAGGTCATGGCCTTGCCAGCGGCGAGAGCGGCATGCACCACCTGCGCACCACGTTGACCGCTGTTCATGGCAAGCATGACGCCGCTGGAGAAAATGGGGTCGATGAAGCCTGCGGCATCGCCGACACGGACGACGCGGTCGGAGACGAGCTTGCGATTGGTGTAGGAAAAGTCGCTGAGCACATGGCCTTGCGTGATCGGCCTGGCGTTGATCATGCGGTCATGCACGGCCTTCGTGCTGAGCACGGCGTCATCGAACACGGCCTGCGGCTCCTGCTGGAGCGCTTTGAAATCGTTCACATCGAGCACGAGGCCCACGCTGACCTTGTCATCCGCCAGCGGAATCATCCAGAACCAGGAGTTCTCTCGGCGCACGATGAGGATGTCGCCTTTCTCCTCGCCCTCGGTCATCTGCACGCCGCTATAATGGCCGAAGATGGCGATTTTTTTGTGACCGGGATAGTACTCGCGCAGTTTCTCGCGGTTGGCGGTGAAGTTGTTCAAGCCGCTGGCATCCATGAGGAAGGCGGCCTGCGCCTCGTGCTCCGTGCCGTCCTTGGCGCGGAATTTGACCGTCACACACTCT
>JBIKYB010000549.1:0-2743 GCA_044355475.1 Prosthecobacter sp. | reverse complement strand
TCTTCACGCACCTCGGCCCCGAGTTCTTCGGCATGGCGCAGCAGGATGTCGTCAAATTTGGCCCGCTCGACCTGGATGGACTCGGGAAACTCGGTGAAGGAGCCTTTGGAGAAATTCAGCCGCGTGTGCAGCGAGCCGTCGCCCATCCAGAACTGGGCACCGCGTTTCACCATGAAACCAGCAGCCTGGATCTTCGACCAAACGCCAAGTTCATCAAAGATGGGGCGGTTGTAGGGCAGCAACGACTCGCCGATGTGGAAACGCGGGAACTTTTCCTTCTCCAGCACGAGCACCTTCCGTCCGGCCTTTCGCAAAGTGCAAGCAGCGGAAGATCCCGCTGGCCCGCCGCCAATGATGATGACATCCCAGGTGTTGCTCATGTCAGGAGAGGAAATGCCATCGGAAAGCATAGAGGCAAGAACGGATTGGCTGCGGAAAAGGGAACTCGAATCTCAAAACAGCTCCATCTGCCCGCTGGGATCGCGTGGACGGCAAAAGGCAGCGGCACTGACCTCTGGGCGGCGGTGCAGCATGTCGGCGCGGCGAATGGAGACGCGGAAGAGGGCGGCGATTTGTTCGGACCAGACGCCGATGCCTTTGAGTCGTTTGCCGAATTCGCCGTGGGAAAGGGTTTTACCCTGGGTTTCCTCAATGCGGCTCAAAATCTTGTCGCGCATGCCAGGGAAGTGCTGGTCCAGCCAGGCACGGAAGATGTCCTTCACGGCGAAGGGCAGGCGCACGACAGTATAACCGGCGAATTGCGCCCCGGCGGCCCGTGCGGCGTCGATGAGGGCGGGGATTTCGGAATCGTTCAGGCCGGGGATGATCGGCGCGGTGGAGACACCGACAGGAACTCCGGCCTCGTTCAAGATGCGAATGGCCTCCAGGCGCATCTTTGGCGCAGAGGCGCGGGGTTCGAGCTTGTGGGCGAGGTCGGGATCGAGCGTGGTGATGGAAATGTAAACGGCGGTGGCGTGATGGCGGGCGAGTTCGGCGAGGAGATCGACATCGCGTGTGATGAGGTGGTTTTTTGTGATCAAAACGACCGGATGCCGCGCTTCGGCCAGGACTTCGAGGCAGCCACGCGTGATGCGCAGTTTTTTCTCGATGGGCTGATATGGGTCGGTGATGCCGCTGAGCGAGAGACTGACCGGCTTGTAGGACGGTTTGAGCAATTCGGCGCGGAGCAGGGCAGGGGCGTCCTCCTTAACCATGATGCGGGACTCGAAGTCCACCCCGGAGGAGAAGCCGAGATATTCGTGCGTGGGCCGGGCATAGCAGTAGGCGCAGCCATGCTCACAGCCACGGTAGGGGTTCAAACTGGCCTCGAAGGGCAGGTCGGGGCTGCTGTTCTTTGAGATGATTGAAGACGAGTGATCGCGGAGAAACTTGGTGGCGATCTTTTCCGGCGCTTCGCCAGGATCGTAATCCACGCGCAGCTCGTCAAAGCGCTGGCCGGGGTTGAAACCCGCGCCGCGTCCGCGAATGCTGGAAGGAGTCTCCATGCGGGCCTCCTGGGATGCGATCAGGCTGCGGCAGGTGCCTGCTGAGCTTGGAAGGGCTGGCCGCTGCGGCGGGCGATGAACTCATCCGCCAGCGCCCCATAGGAGATCGCCCCTTTGCCTGTCGGCTCGTATTCGATGATGCTTTTGCCAAAGCTCGGTGCCTCGCCCAAGCGCACGGTGCGCGGGATGATGGTTTGATAGACCGTCTCGGCGAAGTAGTTGCGCACGTCGTTGACGACCTGATTGGCGAGGTTCGCGCGGCTGTCGTACATGGTCATGACGATGCCTTCGAGCAGCAGGTTCGGGTTTGCGCCACAGTCGCGGATCTGCTGGGTGATGCTGACGATCTTGGAGAGACCTTCGAGGCCGAAGTATTCGCACTGGATGGGCACGATCAGCTCATCCGCAGCGGCCAGAGCGCCGGTCATGAGCACGCCGAGCGAGGGCGCGGTGTCGAGAATGGCGTAGTCGAAGTGGCCGGAGGAGCGCAGTGGCTCCAAAACTTCACGCAGGCGGGCGAGGTGGTTGCCGGACTGCGCTAGCTCGATCTCACAGCCCGCCAGCTCTTGATGAGAGCGGATGATGGAAAGGTTCGGCAGCCGGGTGCTGCGGATGGCAAGGCGTGGGTCGGTGCCATCGACGAGGGCCGAGTACAAACTGCCGCCGTCTTCCTGGGCGAGGCCGAGGCCGCTGGTGGCATTGGCCTGCGGGTCGAGATCGACCAGCAGTACGCGCACACCGCGTTGGGCGAGGCATGCGGAGAGGTTCACGGCGGTGGTCGTTTTTCCGACCCCACCTTTTTGATTGGAAATAGCAACGATCCGCATAGGCACTTGGCGCTGGACTTTGGCGAGAAACCATGGGACACGCCAGAAGGAAATGGAAATCACAGAGAAATGGCTCGGTGAAATCGGCGGCTGGCAGGTCATGAAGGCCGCGCGCAGTCTGGCGGATGCTGGATTGGCAGCGGTGTCGAGCACCGAGGACGGACTGATTCGCGGCGTGGCTGGATCGGGCAAAATGAAGTTCACCACCGGCCTGCGCATCCGCAGTTCGAGTGACGTGGACAATCTCTGCACCTGCCCGCATGCCCGGCGCAGCGGGCAGATCTGCGAGCACGCGCTGGCGGTGGCGCTGATGCAGGTGCGAGGTAATGCTGCGCCGGTCAGAAAGAGTACTGTAGTCCCGCCTTCAGGCGGTTCTGAGCCGCCTAAAGGCGGGACTACAATACCCATCCC
>JBIKYB010000238.1:0-8086 GCA_044355475.1 Prosthecobacter sp. | reverse complement strand
TCGCCACCGGCGAGCAGACCACCATCGCCCTCACCGCGATGGCCATCAACGCCCTCGGTGGCAAAGCGGTGTCCCTCACCGGTGCTCAGGCCGGTATTTCCACCGACGGCGTGCATACCAAGGCCCGAATCGTGAACATCACTCCGGATGCGGTGAAGAAAATGCTCGACGAAGGCAACATCGTCATGCTCGCCGGTTTCCAGGGCGAGACCGCCAGCGGCGAAATCACCACCTTGGGACGTGGTGGCAGTGATTTGACCGCCATCGCCATGGCCGCCGCCATTAAAGCTGACCTCTGCCAGATCTACACCGATGTGGACGGCGTTTACACCTGCGACCCGCGTGTCGTGAAGACTGCTCAGAAGATCCCTGAGATCAGTTATGAGGAGATGCTCGAAATGGCCTCCTCCGGCTCCAAGGTGATGCAGAGTCGCAGCGTCGAGTTTGCCAATAAATTTGGTGTGCGCTTTGAAGTGCGCAACAGCATGAACAACAACCCCGGAACCATCGTGAAAGAAGAATCTCCCGGCATGGAATCAGTCGTCGTACGCGGCGTCAGCCTCGAGCGCAACCAGGCCAAGGTCACCATCGACGACGTCGCCGACCGTCCTGGCATCAGCGCCGCTATCTTCGGTGCCATCGCCAGCGCAAACATCACGATCGACATGATCGTGCAGAACGTCAGCTTCGACGGCATCACTGACATCTCCTTCACCCTCAGCGCCGCTGATCTCGCCAAAGCTGAAACCGCCCTCAAGGCAGTGCTTCCTGGCCTCGGTGACAAAGCTCAGCTTCGCACGCAGAGCAGCATCGCCAAGCTCAGCGTCGTCGGCATCGGCATGCGCAGCCACAGCGGCGTCGCCGCGAAGATGTTCAAGGCGCTCGCCGACGCCAAGATCAACATCCAGATGATCTCTACCAGCGAGATCAAGACCGCCGTCATCGTGGACGAAAGCGAGATCGAAAACGCCGCTCGCGTCGTCCACACGGCGTTTGGTTTGGATGCGTGAGGAGCGCGGAATTTTATTCCGCAGCACTCCGCTGCAACTTAAGCCGCCGCTTTTTTTAAACGCGCGCCATTCCTTCGACCACCTGCTGCGGATTAAAAATCCGCGCTCCAGTCACTTCGCATGCTTCACGATGAACTCGACAATCGGTGTCGAGTCCTCCAGCCCATGCGGATGATGCCCCACGCCGGGTTTGCGGATCATGGTGATCTCGCCACCCAGCGCCTTGTAGCGTGATTCGATCAAGCCCGTGTTTTCTTCCCACGGCACGACGTCATCGGCATCGCCGAAGACATGCAGCAGCGGCACATGGTTCTTGGCGAGTGGGGCAAGACTGTCCACCGGGTTGCCCTTGTAAGCGAGAGCCTCGGCCTCGTCTTTGAAGCCCCACAGCTTCAGCACAAAGCCCCAATTACGCGGATCACCTTTGCCCTTACCTTTGCCGCCGGGCCAGCTTTTGAAGTCACACACGGGTGCGTCGCCATAGATGCAGGAGACCTTGTCCGGATTCGACGTGGCCCAGTTGTAGCAATACAAACCGCCGCGGCTCAGTCCGACGAGCGCGGGCTTCGTGCTCAAGCCATAGCTCGTCCTGAGTTCGGCGTAGCATTGATTCCACAGCTTCACCGCATCGGGACAGCCGAGCATGTCGTTGATCTTCATATAAACGATGTGGAAGCCTTTGCCGAGCAGCGCGATGTCTGGAGCTGGCTTGTGCCCGAAGAACTCGCCATGCCACACCCAGGGACGGCCTGCGGCGGCCTCTTTCGGTGCAACGACGGTCACGGACTTGCCCGCGATGATCAGTTCATGCTTCGCGTAGCCGTTCCACTCGCCGGTTAGGTTCGGGAAGACGATCTCCTTCGAGTTCGCGAGCTTGCGGGCCTCGGCGTCGAGTTCGGCCGCCTTTTTCAGCGCTTCTTCAATCGGCAAACCAGGCGCATTGCCCGGACGCTTGTGCCCCACATGACTGAGCCATGCCGGACGCAGAATGGCGTGTTTCTTTTTGATCACGGCAAGGATCGCCGCGCCATTCGGATGATCCGGAGTGCCATCGGCCTTCACTTTGAGGCCCCAGGCATCGAGAACAGCCCGCGCCATGAGCACATGACCTTCCGGGCCGGGATGCACGCCGTCTTTGGAGAAGGTGAACTGCGGGTCCGTCTTCCGTTTTTCTGCGATGGCGGCGTTCATCGGGCCGTGGATGTCATAGACGGTCCACTTCGCCTCGCTGCGCATGTCGAGCATCCAGTCCGCGTAGAAGTCGAGCACCTCGTTGTAGCCTTTGTAGGGATGCGAGCCGTCCACCTTGTCCGCTGGGGCCACTTTTTGCGCGATGGGCACCGGATCAAACACTGGCGGCGTGAGATGAATGATGCCGGCACCGGCAGCGGTGACTTTGTCATGCAGCTTCTTCATGCCGTTTTGAAACGCCTTGGTGCGTTCCGCACCGAGTGGAAGGTAAATGCCATCGTTCATGCCGTAGCAGGCGAAGACGAGCTGCGGCTTGGCTTTTTCCAAAGCACGATCGAGACGCTCATGCAGATCGGGACGCGGGAATTTGCCACCCGCGTGGCCTTCCTCGCTCAAACCGCTCACCGTTTCACTGCTCAATCCCAGCGGGATGATAATCTTGTCCGAGTCGGGGTGCTGCGCGATGAGCGCCGCCTCGATCAACTCAATGTAGCCTCCGCCTTGCGTGATGGAATCACCGAGGAAGAGGATGCGTTGTTCTTGGGGCAGTTCAGCGGCACTGAGGCCGGTGGCGAGGAGGAGGGAGAGGAGGAGATGACGCATGAGAATGAAATTAGATGCCGACGAGTTCGCGCAGCGGCGTGCCGGAGTCCGTCACAGGGCGCGGGCGCTGGATGGGATCAAGAAATTCGTGATTCGGGCGGATGCCGAGCAGATGAAACATCGTCGCCGCCAGATCCGGTGGCCGCACGGGCCTGTCCGCCGGGAACGCGCCGATTTTGTCGCTCGCGCCGATGATCTGACCGCCCGCGATGCCCGCACCGGCCATGGCGACGGAAAACACATTGCCCCAGTGATCGCGACCACCGCTTTTGTTGATCGTGGGCGAGCGCCCAAACTCGCCCATCACCACCACGAGCGTCTCATCCAGCAAACCGCGCGACTGCAAATCCTCGATCAAAGTCGAATACGCCACGTCGAACTGCGGTGCCAGCACATCGCGCACTCGTGGGCCATTGCGCTGATGCGTGTCCCACAGCGGGCTGCCTTGATTGAAATCCCCAGGCTCCCGCGGCCAGTTCACCTGCACCAAACGTGTGCCCGCTTCGACGAGCCGACGCGCCAGCAACACGCTCTGGCCAAATTTGCCACGCCCATAGCGATCCCGCATTGCCGCCGGCTCACGCTCGATCTCCAGCGCGGCACGACTGGCCTCGGAGTGGATCAAATCGAAGGCCCGCTGATGCATCGCGTCCGTTTCATTGATCAACGGATTCGCCAGCGCGTGGCGAAAACGCGCATCCATCTGCCGCAGCAAGCTGCCGCGTTCGGAGAAGCGCACATCCGTCATGCCTTCGGCCAGACTCATTCCCTCGATTCGCATGCGTTCCGCTGCCGGATCGCACTTGATGAGTTGCGGGTGCCACGGCGCGCCCATGAAGCCGCCATTCTGGCCCGGCCACACGATGTTGCCGTTGTTTTCGATGCGCTCTGGCAAAACGACGGCGGAAAGCGGCGAGCGCTCGCTCGGTTTCAGCGCCCCGACCGCCGCCGCGATGCTCGGCCAGTCGTTGCCGCTCGGTGGCACGCTCTCCGCCTTTGAAAGCGGTTCATAGCCCGTGAGCATGAATGCACCGCTTGTGGAGTGCGCGTTGATGCCCGTGGTCATCGACCGAATCACCGCGATCTGATGCATCCGCTTCGCCGTGCGTGGCAGAGTCTCGGAAAAATGCACGCCCGGCACCGAGGTCGGGATCGACTTGAAGTCCCCGCGAATCTCCAGCGGCGCGTCCGGCTTTGGATCAAACGTCTCATGCTGCGGCGGTCCACCGCTGAGAAACAGGATGATGCAGCTCTTTGCCCGGCCAAACGAACCATCCTTGCTCTTCAGCCCTCTCGCCTGAAGCAACGACGGCAACGAAAGCCCTAAACAACCCAGTCCGCCCACGCGAAGCCATTCGCGGCGGTTGAACGGGGTGGTTGGGCGGTCAGAAAACATCGGCGCAGACTACGCCTCGCGTCGAGTCAGTCTCTCAGCCCACCTTAACCCTCGGCTCGTGTCCGATAAGTCGGCAGCCGCAGTTTCCACCGCATCGCCGCCAGCCGCAGCACCAAAATAACCGCCATGCCGATGTAGCGATGGTTTTCTGATACCGGCAGCCACTTTTGCAGCAGCACAAACACCAGTGCGCCGACAAACACCGCCGTCGCATACAGATTCACATCCGGCTGAAACACCAGCGGGAGCACGCCGCGCAGCACATCACGCAAAATGCCGCCTGCCACTCCGGTGACAATGCCCAGCAGAATCGCCACGATGCCCGGCGCACCAAACGCAAGCGCCTTCTCCGTGCCCGCGATGCCAAACAAGGCCAAACCGAACGCATCGGCGATGGAAAGCATCTTTTCAGGCATGTGAACGAAACGCGCCGCCACAAACGTCACCACCGCCGCGATGAGCGCCGCCCAGACATGATGGGGTTGTTCGATCCAAAACACCGGGCGCACACCGAGACACAAATCCCGAATCGTCCCGCCACCCACCGCTGTCACCAATGCCAGCACCATCACGCCAAACAAATCCATCCGCTTTCCCTCCGCGGCAAGCACAGCGGCGATCGCACACACAGCGACAGCGAAGTATTCGATCCAGGCAGGCATAATCATTTCAAAAGTTCCGCTGGAATATCCTGCGGCGGCTCGGCGGAAACCGAGGGAAGCTTCAACGTGGAGTTCACTTCAGCCACACGCCTCACCACGCCACCAGTCGCAAGAAACAACGCGCCCTCAGTTTGTCCGGCATTGATGAGTTCCTGCGCTTCGTTCTTCGCCCGCGAGCAGGTGAACTTCCCCTCGGTGATGGCTTGCAGCTTGCCGTCCACGGTTTTCACCCAGCCATTGCCGAACTCGCAGCGGCGCTCTTCCGTCACACTTTTTGTGTCGCGACGAAAGTCCTCCACGAACGAATAGAGCCCCGACAGCGGCTTCCCGCCGGTCGTCACGCGGAATGTGACAAGATGCTTCCACTGGCGCTTCACAGGCTGATACAGCCATCCAGCATACGCGGTCTTCCCGCCCTCGATCGTGGCCTGCACGATGCAGCGGACCTTTTCGCCGTTCTTCCAATCGAAAGCCATCATGCTCTTGCCGCCCGTGCCTTCGCCGCCAAAGCGCGAGACTTCGACGCCCTTGCCCTCATGCAGCACTTCCACGCGCTGCTCCAACGGCACGTGTTCAGGATTGTCGCCCTTCGCCGGGTCCCACACGGAAAAGATCGCCACTTTGCGGCCATCGCCGAGCTCCTGGATGCCGAAGTAGCCCGTGTTCCAACCACAGACCATGAAGTAACTGCCGCGTGTGCTTTTCTGCACCGTGGCTTCATTGTAAAACCATGTCGAAGCCGGTGCTGGCCAACCGAAGTGAATCGAACACGCCGCCGTAGGCTCCGCGCTTTGGCCGGAGGTGGCTGCGAGACTCAGCAGGAGAATGAGGGAATGAATGATTCGTTTCATGGTTTCTTGGGTTCGATGCTTTTGACTTCAATTGGTGGCTTCGGCGGTTCGGAATTCCATTGGGCTTTCGGCGTGATACCAAGGTGCTCGTAAATCATCGGCACCAGCGCCGTCTGCGGCACCGGCTCGTTGAGCAATTTCTCACGCGATAGCTCTTTGCCATGCGCCGTGAGCCAGATGTTCCGCTCCGCCTCGCTGTCGCCACCGTGGCTGTTGCCGCGACCACCGTGATCTGTGGTGATAAGAATCAGCCAGTTCTCTTCGGCAAACTTTGGCCTCGCACGCATCGCGCGTATCAGTTCGCCCACATGCGAGTCCACATGGCTGATCGCATTCAAATACAGCGTGCTGTCCGGCGAGAAACTCGCCCGTGAATCCGTCGCGCCATGTCCGAACTCGTCCACCTGGCCGAAATACACGAACATCGCGTCCGGGTTCTGCGTGCGCAGGCTTTTGAGAGCCTCGTCGCGCACTTCGATGTCCTTCTCCGGGTTGTCGATGAAGTGTCGCTTCGCATCCGGCACGCAGGTGAACTTCACATCCAGGAATTCTTTGCCTTCCACGCGTGAACCATCCGCGATGAAGTCATGAATCGGCGGCCAGTCGGCAAACGACGCGCAAAACGCCTTCGGCTGCACTTCCTTGATGTGACGCATGAAGTGCGAGTAGCTTTGAAGCCGTCCACCGATGAAGCGATTGTCCTTCACGCCGTGCCGGTCCATCCACACGCCCGTTAAGAGACTCGTCCAGCCTGGCCCGCTCACCGTCGGCTGATGCGTCGGCGTGCCGAGTTCACCTCCCGCATAGCATTTCAGCGTCAGCAGCCCATTTGGGCTCCTGCTGAGCATTTTCAACTGCGGAGCCGTCCCACGCTCCATCGCCGCCACCACCGCATCCGCGCGACAGCCGTCAATTCCGATGAAAAGAACGCGTTTGCCGCCAAACGCGCCCTCCTTGCCCGGTCCATGTGCAAGCGCACCGCTACAGAAAGCCAGCGTGAGTATCCAAGTGAGAAGCCGTGACGAAGTCATGTGAGTTTAGTGTTTCAAATAATGCTCGATGCCGTTCAGGAACATCTGCACGGCCACCATGACCAGCAGCATGCCCATGAGTCGCTCCACCGCCATGGCCCCTCTCTCCCTCAACACACGTGCGATCGCAGGCGAGCACAGCAAGACAGCCGCAGTGATCGCCCATGCGATCATCAGCGCCGCGAACCAGCTCCACAGCATCTCCGGCTGCGTGCTCACCAGCACCAACAGCGTTGCCAGCACCGACGGCCCTGCAACCATCGGCGTGGCCAGCGGCACGATGAATGGCTCACTCATTGGCTCTTCGTCATGTTTCGAAGGCGGGAAGATCATCTTCAGCGCGATCAAAAACAGCACGATGCCCCCGCTGATGAACAGCGCCTCCTGCTTCAGATGCAGCAGGCCCAGCAGCCACGGCCCGGCAAACAAGAATGCCACAAGAATCACCAGCGCGACCACCAGCTCTCGTGCGATCACTCGCAGCCGCTTCTCCGCCGGCACCGGTCGCAATGCCGACACAAACGTTGCCACGTTCCCCAGCGGGTCCATGATCGTCAGCAGCAGTAAAGTGGCGGAAAGGGTGTCCATGCTCAGTTAGTCAACGGTTTCGCCGTCAGCGTCAGATCATGTCGCCGTTTCAGTTCATCACGTTTGAAGATGGGGCCGACTTCGACGACGCAATTTTCACCATCCACCTTCACCCATGCGCAATCCGGCGAATCCGGGCCGCCTTTGTCCGGATAATAAGCGTGGGCCTTTTTCAGCGGCACTCTCCTCCCGTTCAGCCGAGGCCAGCCAAAGGTCACCTTCACCTTCGGGATGCCCGACTTCGGAATCTTCGACGTGCTATAAACCTCCACAAACGCGCTGTGCCTCTCCCAAAACGTGAAGTCCGTGCCCTCAAAGCGCAAACTGCCCACCTCATGCACCGCGCCCTTGGCATCGCGGATCGAGCAGGTGAACCAAGTGCTCTCGCCCTCCGTCACACCCTTCGTGATGCACCAGATGTAAGTGCCCTTCGACCACGCAAACGGCCTCCGCACGCTCGCGAACTCGCCTTCATACCCCGCACTCTCCACCAAACAGTCGTCCGCCGCCGGGCGCACATGATCGAGCCCGTTGGGCGTCGTCTTGTCGCTCGACCAGCGAGAAAAAATCCCGCCCTTGCCACGATGCACACGCTCGCGGCTCTCCTTATTCGCCCAGCCGTTGATATTCGTCTGAATGCCTCCGTAGAACTGCAAACCATTGATCTTCGCGATGCCGCACGGCGAGATGTACAAGTTGTAATCGCTCGGCACATCCCGGTCGATCGTCACATCGACCTCCAGCGACGCGAAAT
>JBIKYB010000165.1:0-11106 GCA_044355475.1 Prosthecobacter sp. | reverse complement strand
AAAGGCGGGCGGCGGATAGGGCAAAATGACACCAGCGCCGGGATCGGGGACGGGCGAGGCGTTGTTGTATGCCTTGGGCGTGCGCACCATGATGCCGCCGAGGCTGTAGATGGAGGTGGGCCGTCCGGGCAGGCCGCCACGACGCTGCGCCTGCATGCGCAGGGTGGCGACGAAGTCTCCAGTGACGTTTTTGAAGACCATCTCGCCGGTCCAGTTGCCATACCACGAGCTGGAGTAAGGCATGAGCCGCATGTGGCCGCTGCGAGAGGTGTGGATGTTCCAGGTTTCGAGTTTGCTCGGCCCCCAGCCATCGGTCTGCGAGACGCGCTGCCAGTTCGCCTGCGTGGAGCTGTCGCCGAACTCATCGGACAATGGCGCGAGGTCATCGCCTGCGCTGGGGGTGTAACTGATGGCGAGGGTGTTGGAGGCGTTGTTCGGCTCGGCATCGCTGACAGCGGTGACTCGCGCGGCGGGGAGCTGCACGGAGACCAAACCCGCCGCATAGCCCGCGATGCGTAGTCGATACTGCGAACCTGCCGCGAGGGTGGTGACCGTGGCGTGCGTGCCGCTGTGCGTGAAGTCATCTACGGTGAGGCCTGTCACGCTTTCGGAGAAAGTCACATCAACTTCCGCGTAGGGTCGCGAGCCGCTGGCCTGCTGGCCGGGGGCGAGCGCGAGGGTGGCACTCGGTCCAGTGGGCGGCGCGTAGAGCGTGGCGATTTCACTTTGGCTCAAGGCGCGGCGATAGACGCGGAAGTCGTCGATCTGGCCGATCCAACCGTTCCAGCCGGCACTGAGGCCGCCGACGCGGAAGAGCTCGCTCACAGTGCCGCCACTGCCGGTGTTGAACTGCGTGCTCTGCGTGCCGTTGTCATAATAGACGCGGGTGCGCCACGTTCCGGCGTCGTTGAAATTCACCATCGTGACGAGGTGCCACTGGCCGTCATTGATCACACTGGCGAGCTGGCCGCCGTATTGGTTGCCATTGATGCCCTGAAGCTGCGTGGGGGCGATCCACAGGCGGTATTGGATGCGGTAAGGATCACCGCCGTCTTTGCTGAAGAGCGTGTTGTAGCCGGTCGCGGTTGTGCGGCACCAAAGTGAGATCGTGAAGGCTTGCGCGAGCGGATCGAGATTCAGGTCGGCTTGATTGGCGGGCGTGAAGTTCTGCATGCCCGCGTTTGTCGAGCCAGGACCATACGCACCGCCGAATCGGCCATCGCTGATCCAGTGCGCACCGTTCACGTCGGTGGCGTGATTGTTGCCACCACCGCCGATGTCCCACACGCGAGTGCCCGCGCCTTCATCAAAGGTGTAGTGCAGGATGAGATCGGGATCGTTCACAAAGCCACCGACGGGCGCAATGTTCACGGTGAGCGCCTGCGTGTCGCTGCCGGAAGAATCGGTGACACGCACGGTTACCGCTGCACGCGCTGGCACGGTGGGGGTGCCGCTGAGCACGCCTGCGGCGGAAAGCGTGATGCCCGGCGGCAGCAGGCCGCTGTCGAGACTCCAGGTGCGTGATGAAACACCGCCCGTCGCGGCCAGCGCGGTGCTATAGGCTGCGCCCACGCCGCCTGTGGGCAAAGTCGTTGTCGAGATGGTCAGCGGACCATTCACCGTGAGCACCGCTGGCGTGGTGGTGACGTTGCCCTGCGCATTCGTGATGGTGCAGGTGTAGCTGCCGACATCGTCGAGGCTCACCGCGGCGATTTGCAGCTCGGGGCTGTTCGTGCCGACCACCGTGGTGCCGCGACGCCATGCATAGGTGAAGGGTCCGGTGCCGCTGACGGCGACGACGAAGTTCAAGGCATTGCCTTCGGCCAAAGTAAGGCTTTGCGGCTCGCTGACGATGCCGGGTGCCTGCGGCGAAGGCGCGGTCGGTGGAGCGAGCGGCACGCCATTGGCATCGCGACCATCGAGTTGCGTGATATACGCGATCAAATCACTGCGATCCCCACTTGCCAAACTTTGCACCAGACGATGCGGCTGCGCGGCGGCGAGTTGCGTGTTGTTCGCGACCAGCAAAGCGCTGATCTGATGCGGCACGGCATCCGTGCGTTGAATCTCGATGGTATTCACCGCGCCAGCATTCAGCGTGGCCTGCGTGACGAACCAACGCCAGCCGCTGGTCATGAAACCATTGTCGGGTGTTTGTTGCAGCAACGTGATGCTTTGCGAAGCACCGTTGATGATGAGATTGGCGGTGCCGCCGTTGTAGTTACGCGCATAGCGGATGGCGATGCGTGCCAGCCCCCCGCTGCCGCCATCGACATTGCTGTAGCGCACCGCTGCCGCGCCTGTGGTGTTGAGGTAGGCTGTGGCACCGCCAAAGGCTCCGCGCAGCTCGCCACCGCCTCCCTGCGCGGGAATGTCCGCATTGGTGCCTGCCGCGCCGATGTATTCGCCGCTGCTACCGAGCCTCAGCGTGCCGCCTGCGTAGGTGAAGACATCGCCCAGCGTCTCCGCCTGACCATGGTGCAAATAAACACGCGTGGCATGAAGGCCGTGCAGCGTAGGCGTGTCGATGCCAGGCAGCGTGGCCCCAAGCCGTGAGCCGCTGATGAGCGACTGCGTGCCGACATCCCCGAGCGCGTTGTTCGTGAAGCTCGTGCCGCTGTGGCAGGTGGCGCAGTTTTGCGCCGCAAACACGGCCTGACCACGCACCGCCGCAGCCGTGAACGTGCCGTCCGTGTTGCGCGTCGGACTGCGTGGCGTGTGAACCGGCGTGAGCGATGAAATATAGGCCGCAAGAGCATCGAGTTCGCTGCTGAGGCCCGTTTTGCCACTCGACGGATTCGGATGCTGCGTGGCAAACTGCTGCGGCGAGAGATTCAAGAAGCCCGTGCCGCCGAAGGGACCGCGGATGTCATGCTCGAAGTCCTGAATCTCATCGAAGTTCCCGCTCCAATGCACCGCACCATGTCCCAGACCGCTGCGCCCGCGCAGATCGGTGGTGCGGCGCAAACCTTCGCCACGACCCGTGAAGTCCCACACGCGGCCATCGTGCCCGCCGTCGATGTGGCAGCTCGCGCAACTGATGTAGCTGTCGGCGCTCATGCGTGGATCAGCGGCGTTGTAGAAGATTTGTTTGCCGAGCAAAGCCGGCCCGGTGAGCAGCTCCGTCGCCACCGCGTTCGTCGTGGCGATCAGTGGCAGCGAGGTTTGATTCTGCGTCAGCAGCGGCGCGGCATTGCGCACGGTAATGCTGCGGCCCATGAAGTCCTGCGTGAAGAGGCGGTTCGTCATGCCATCAATCAAAACGCCCTGTGGCGCCAAGCCTGTGCCGACATCGAGCGAGATGACCGCTGGCGAGGTGAACGTGGCACCGGTGACGATCTGCTGGGCCAGCGGCGCAAGATTGAAGGCATCAATGCCGACGACGCGGTTGTTGCCCTGATGCGTGACCAGTATCGTATCGCCGAGCGGCGTGTAAGTCACCGCGCTGGGGCTGTCGCTGTTGTCAAAGTCACGACGCGAGTGCGGGATCTCGGCGTTGTTGGTCAGATCCAGGAAGGAGATCACGCTGCGCACCGTCGTCTCGTGCGTGAGATCGCCCACGCCGAAGAACGTGCCGCGCTGGATGTTGTCCTGCTTGCTCACGATGGCCGCGCGAGTGCCATCCGGCGAGATGGCGATGCCCGCGAGGTAGTTTGGCACACCGGCTGCACGATCACCGCCATCCGTGTTGTTAGACGATGTCAGTGTGAACGTTCGCGTGAAACCCAGCGTGGCTGTGAACTCGCCAATCTCCGCCTGTAACTCCGGCGAGATGAAGCGCGTGACCAAAACGCGTGCGCCATCTGCGCTGATCGCGCTGGCTCGCGGCGTGGTCAGCCCCACTACCGTGAGCGGTGCCGCAGCCGGATTCGCCGCCGAGTAACGATGCAGCCGCCCCGAGCCCTGAAGCGTGACATAAAGCAGCGTGCCATCCGGCGAAGGCGCGACCCCAATCGGCGCGGAGCCATACGCGAGTGGGAGGGTGGTGTGCGTCGTGCCATCGGCATTCAGCACGCGGATTTCATCACTGCCGTGGCACGTCACCCAGTAGCGGCCATTCACATCGCGGGTGATGCTGCGCGGATTCACTCCGACAGCGTATTCGCCTTCTTTAGCGCCGGTGACCGCATTCACCACGGTGACGGTGTTCGCATCGGGATTCACGCTCCACACGCGCCGTATGCCGCTGTCATCGCCGATGGCCAGCGTGCTGCTTTGAGTCGGGCGCAGCCCAGCAGGCGGCGTGATCACGAGCAGCCGCAGCGAGTCCGTCACGATGTTCCCCGCCGCGTCCCGCGCCTGAATGAGCACACGCGGACGACTGGCAGTCGTGTAGGTGAAATTGGCACTCGTGTTCGTGCTCCACGCGCCCCAGTTGCCATCGAAGTTGAAGCGGAAGTCCAGCGTGCCCGTGCCCGTCGCAGCGGCGGTGACCGTGATTTGTTGATTCGGAGCCGGTTGATAGCTGCTGGCCGTTAAACTGGTGAAAACAGGCGGCGTGGAGGCATTCAAGCCACCACCGGTCGAGAAGCGGAAGTTGTAAGGCTCGATGTAATTCCCCGCTGCATCGCGAAAGCCGATCTCGAGCGCCGGATTGCTCAAAAAATCGACTTGGTAAGTCGTGTCCGCCGCCAGCGGCGCATCCGGCGTGAAGGTCATGTTGCCCGAGAAATCGTGGAGGAGGAAACCCGGCACAAAAGCCCCCAGCGTTTCGCCCGCACCGACCGCCCGCACCGTGAAGTCGATCCCATTTCGCGGTCCGCCGCTGCGCGGATGCTCATGCACCAGGAAGCTCAGCGGCGCATGGCGCGGGTAGTTTGTGCGGCCCGCCTGCGGGATGTGATAGCTCACACGCGGCGCATTCGTGTCCGGTGCCTGCTGATGCACCCACACGCCGAGGCCCTGGTTCGTCCCAGGGATGGGATAACCACCGGTGAGCCAAAGATTGCCCAGCGGCAGCGACATCTGCGACGTGTTCACCGCCGCGATGGCTCCCTCCGGCAGCGCGGGCGCATTCGCCGGACGCGGCGGATTCAGCTCATTCAGCGTCAGCACGATCGGGTTTGCATCGCCCGCCAGGAAGCGCGTCATGTCGAACTTGCGATTGTGGATGAAGCCGAAGTTGTCCTGATACACCGGATACGAAGCGTTGGTGAAGCCGGGCACCGTGAGGCTGGCTACTGTTTGAATGTTGCCCGTGCCTGATGGATGCGCCGCCTGCGTGATGTCCGCACCGATGAGGATGTTCGTCGTCGAGCCGATCACGAAAAGGCCCGTTCCATCGCTGAAAAGATTCGGCCAGTAGCCCTCGAAGCCACCGCTGAGCGATCCGACAAACTGCGGCGTCACGCTGTCATTCGCCGGATCGGCGTCGTCGAAGTTGTGATAGCTCAGCCGATACACCACCACGCCATCACGCGCCGCGCCACCACTGCGGGCAAAGATCAGCAGATCGCCAAAAAACATCGGATGCCAGTCCCCGCCGCCAAACGGCCCCACATGATCGAAGGTGGCCAGCACGCGGCTTGTGACGATGTTGTTCTCGTTCAGCGACTGCTTCGTGATCACGATGTCCGAGTCATCCGTGCCATACCAAAGCAGCGTCGCATTCCACGGCCCCGCCTGATTGCTGCGGTTGTAGATCAGCGGCAGATTCACGATCCCCGGGATGCCATTCGTGCCCCCGCGCTCCACCAGCCCGCCAAAGCCGTTCACACGGATCGGGTCCGGCAGCAGCAGGTTGCCATACTGCGCCGTGCCATGCGCATTCCAGCCAAAGTTGCCCTGAATCCAGCGATTGTCCGGATAGCTCAGCCCAAAGTCCGACGGAAACCGCCGCACCAGATTTGTCGGATCGCTGATGTCATACACTCGCATCAGCCAGTCCGACCCCGGTCGTGACCCCGGCTCCTCCGCGCCCACGATGATCCACCCATTCAGATAATTGATCGAAGTCGTCCGCCCAATCGGCTCAGACCCATTCGTGATCGGATGCGAAAGCAGCGTTCCCGGAGCCTCGGTGCGTGCAGGATTGTTAAAACCCGTCGTCGTGACCGGCTGCGCGAGAACAGCGGTAGCGAGGGCGAAGAAGAGCAGAGCTTTTGAGAAAATGGAGGGCATGGCTTCTGTTTCTTGGTCAAAGCCGGGAAGCGGTTACAGTTTGCCCGAACTTTTTTCTCCTGCCAATGCCCGAAACCACCCCCGCCGCCTTCAAACCCACGCGCTGGAGCCTAGTGCTTCAGTCGCAAGGGCAGGGCGAGCAGGCGAAACGGGCGCTGGAGGACCTATGCCAGGCCTACTGGTTCCCACTGTATTCATGGAGCCGTCGGTTCGGCGCTGCGCCCGAGGATGCGGAGGACTATGTGCAGGGTTTCTTTGTGCAGGTGCTGCAAAAGCAGCTCTTTGCCGCCGCGAACCCCGAGCTGGGCAAGCTGCGGACCTTCATGCTCACCGCGTTTCGCCGGCATGTGCATGACGAGCAGCGCAAGGAAGGCCGGCAGAAGCGTGGCGGCGGGCAAATCGTCTCCTTTGACGCTGCGGAGGCCGAGGCATGGTATGAGGTGGAGCAAATCGAGGGCGAAAGCGCCGATCACATGTTTGACCGCCAGTGGGCGCTGACGGTGCTGGACAAGGCGCTGGCGAAACTCGAGCAGCAGGCAGCGGCGCGGGGTAAAGCGACTGATTTTGTCGTCATGCGACCGTTTTTGACCGGGGAGGCCGATGTGGACGACTATGAGAAAGGCGGACGCGAACTCGGTCTGAGCGCGAACTCCTTCAAGGTGGCCGTGCATCGCCTGCGGTCGCGCTTTCGCGAGGCGCTGCGTAACGAAGTCGCCGAAACCCAACCCGCCGACGCGAATGTGGACGAGGAGATGGGCTACTTGATGCAGGTCTTGCGCGGCGCGTAGATTCGATTGGCAATCGAATCAAATTCGGGGAGGCTTCAAACGCTGCCGCAACCCCATGACTGATCCCCCCAAACCGCATCGCCGACTCTCCGGGCTGAAACCGGACGCGCTTATGGCGCAGGGGCTGGTGTCGGAGGAAACCGTGATCGAAGTGAACGGCATCGAGATCGTGACACCGCTCGGTCGTGGCGGCATGGGCGCGGTGTATCTCGGCCGGCAAGTCAGTCTGGACCGCGAGGTGGCGGTGAAGGTGCTGGCGAGCGAGCTGGCGGATGATCCGGTCTTCCTCGAACGTCTCGAACGCGAGGCCCGCGTGATGGCGCGACTGCGGCATCCGAACATCGTCGCGGTGCATGATTTCCAGCGCACGGAGGATGGCGCGGCGATTGTGATGGAGTTCATTGAGGGTGGCAGCCTGCGGGAAAAGCTCCAGCAGCATCCGCACGGGCTGCCGGTGGACGAGGCTCTGCGCCTCCTGCGGCAAATCGCCGCAGGATTGGAGGCCGCTCATGCCTCCGGCGTGATCCATCGCGACATGAAGCCGGAAAACGTGCTCATCGGCCGCGATGGCATGGCGCGGGTGACCGACTTTGGCCTCGCGCTGCCGCTGCATGAAGGCAGCACCCGCCTCACACTCACCGGCACGGCGGTGGGCACGGTGGACTACATGGCGCCGGAGCAATTGAAGGGCGGCGAGGCGGATGCGCGGCTGGATGTCTATGCGCTCGGTGTCATCGCGTATGAGTTGCTCACGGGGCAGACACCGCGCGGCAGTTTTGACCCGCCGCACCGCCTGCGGGCGGACATTCCGCTGCCAGTGAGCGCTGCGGTGATGCGCGCACTGCGGCCCGTTCCGGCGGAGCGTTATGTCAGCATCGAGGCCCTCGTCCTGGCGCTGCATGCGGTGTCCTTGCCACGCCGCTCGGTCTGGCCCTGGCTGCTCGGTGCCGTGGCGCTACTGGCGGGTGGTGCGCTCTGGTTTTGGCCGGAAAAAGCCGTGCCAGAGTCCACGCCACAACCGCAGCCCGGTCCCTGGCGCGATGCCATCGCAGGCACGCGCGTCTATGAGGATGTGATCAGCGGTGACTGGCAGAACGAGGACGGCATTCTGAGTTCCAATGAGCAAATCAGCATCGTGAAACTCGAAAACGACCTCCCCGAGTCCTACGATGTGCGGATGAAGTTCACGCGTCTGAGCGGGGAGCACTCCGTGGCTTTGTTTTTCCGTGCCAACGGCACCACCGGAAGCGCTGAGCTGGATGCTTGGCGGGAGGGGCTGGCCGGTGTGCAGCTCATCGATGGCGAAGATTTGACGAAGGGTTACGGCTTCCGCTTTCCACTGCAAAATGGCCGTGCTTATGAGCTCCTGGTCGAGGTGCGGTCGAATCTTGTGCGCATGACCGTGGACGGCGTGTTTCAGAAGGAGTTCGATCTGACGGGCAAGATCCTGCGTGCCACGGCACCCTGGGAGTGGGACTCTGTCGCACGGCCTGTGGCGCTAGGGTTGGGCTCGTACATGAGTCCGACGCGCTTTGAAAAAGTCGAGTGGCGTGCGATGAGCGCAAGTCGCTGATTCAAAGCGGAAGCCCGTCAGGCATTCCACTTCAAACCGGCCTCAGCACCGATTTCACCACCTCGCCTTTGTGCATCTTCTCGAAGGCTTCGTGCCACTCGGTCACGGGCCAGACGCCGCCGATGATCGGTTTCACATCAAACTGGCCGCTGCTCAACAACGCTATCACGCGCTCCCAGATCGGCCAGTTGTGACTGAAGCTGCCTTGCAGCGTGATGTTCTTCTGCACGAGCGGGTCGATGTTGAAGCCGAGCGGTTGCGGTCCCCAGCCGACTTTGGAAATCCAGCCAGCAGGGCGCACGATGTCCAAGGCGATCTTGAGCGTGACGCTGGCACCCGCAGCGTCGATTACGCCGTCGCAGCCGAGGCCGTCGCGTTCCATGGCCCAGGGTTTGGCGTCGCCGATGATGACTTCGCAGCCATAGTGCTTGCGAGCGAGTTCCAGACGATGCGCATCCTGTTGAAGGCCGACGATGGCTACCTGCGCGCCGCATTGCTTGGCCATTGCGGCGCAGAGGATGCCGATGGTGCCGGGCCCGAGAACGACGACGCGGTCCCCCGGCTCAATGCGGGCGTTTTTGACGACCGCATTGTAAGCCACACAGCAAGGCTCGGTGAGGCAGGCCTGCTCGAACGGAAGCTGATCGGGCACATGATGCAGAATGCGACTCGGCACGCGCACATACTTCGTCATCGCTCCGTTCACGCCGTAGCCGAAGCCCTTGCGGGTGTTGTCGAGGTTGTAGAGACCACGACGGGTCATGGGGTTGTCTTTGGAAATGATAGCGGCTGTTTCTGAGACAACGCGGTCACCCTCCTTCCAGCCTTCCACGTCCTTGCCGACTTCGATGATGTGCCCACCGAACTCATGACCGAGTACGACGGGATAATTCACCGGCCAGGAGTGATCGGCGGTCCATTGGTGAAGATCTGAGCCGCAGACGCCGACATTGGCGACTTCAAGGAGCACATCCTCATTGCCGATGGACGGCTTTTCGATCTCACGGATTTCGACGGAGCCTTTTTCAGGCGCGAAGTTGACGACGGCGGCGGATTTCATGGTTGGAAGAGGTCGGGTTATTGGAAAGCGGGAACGTCCTGTGCATGCACGGCCTCGCAGATCATGCGCAGCGAGGCTTCGAGGTTACCATCGGCGGTTTTGAAAGCATTCGCGTCGATGGTGAGTGGTGCACCGAGGACGACGAGAGGTGCGCCATATTTCGGACATTGGATGGCCTGCTCCAAACTGAGGCCGCCGACGGCTTGGACGGGAATTTTGACGGCCTTCACGACTTCGCGAAGCTGGTCGAGCGGACTCGGCATGCGTTTGCCGGCGGCGGCGATGCCACGGCGCTCGTCATAGCCGATGTGATGGATGACGTAGTCGCAGCCGAGGTCTTCGATGAACTTTGCGCCGTCGATCATGCTTTCGCAGATCATGTTGTCGCCCATGACCTTGCAGCCGAAGTCCTTGCCCGCTTTGACGACGCATTTGATCGTCTCGGCGTGCGCACGAGCCATGACGACGACATGCGTGGCACCGGCCTTCGCCATCATCTCGGCTTCGAGGTAGCCGCCATCCATCGTTTTCAAATCAGCGACGATCGGGGTGTTCGGGAAGGCTTTTCTCAGAGCACGGACGCCATGCAGACCTTCGGCGAGGATGAGCGGTGTTCCGGCCTCCAGCCAGTCCACCCCGGCGCACATGGCGAGCGCGGCGGTTTCGAGCGCTTCGTCGATGTTGGTGAGGTCGAGAGAGATTTGGACGATGGGTTTCATGGCTGGCTGCGAGGTTGCAGATTAACGCAGAACCATGCAGCATCGTCACGACAAAGATGATGCGAAATGCGACACCTCTCAAACCTCGTGATCGGCCGCAGCGCCCTGCGGCGGAAATTGCCCGTTGGCGCAAGGAGCGCAATATATGGATGGCGGCGCTGGAGCCGACGCTGCTGTTTCAGCGGCTGTTTGATCACATCCCGGGCGTTTACTTCTTCGCCAAGAACAAGTCGGGTCATCTCATGTTTGCCAGTCAGGGGCTGCTGCAACGCTATCAGATGCGCGACGACTCGGAGTTCATCGGCCGCACGGACTTCGACATCAACCCCGACACGATGGCGCAGGCCTATGTGGATGACGACAAGCGCCTCCTGGCGGGCAAGGCGGAGGTGATCGAGCGCATCGAGCTGTGGTGGGACTCGCAGGGCATCCCAGACTGGTTTTTGGTGACGAAGCTGCCGCTCTTTGATAAACGCCGCCGCGTGCAAGGCGTGATGGGCACGCTGCGCAGGCCCGACGAGGCGGAACGGCGGCTGCCGGTGTTTCAAACCGTGGCGCTGGCGGTGGAGATCATTCGCCGCGACTTCTCAAAGCCGCTGTTGATCGAAGACGTGGCCAAATCCTGCGGACAATCGCTGCGGCAGCTTCAGCGGCGGTTTCAGAGCGCCTTTGGCATCACGCCGCAGGAGTTTCTGCTCAAGACACGTGTGTTAGCGGCGGTGCGGCTGCTGGAGGAGACCAGCCGGACCGCCAGCGAGATCGCGCAGCAGTGCGGCTTTGTGGATGCGAGCAGCTTCACGCAGCATTTCCGCAAGCGCATGGGGGAATCGCCTGCGGTGTATCGGC
>JBIKYB010000131.1:0-13754 GCA_044355475.1 Prosthecobacter sp. | reverse complement strand
AAGCTCTCAGTTTTCCGGCTGCCAAACGGCATCAAAAAGCCGGAGTCTTGAGACTCCGGCTTCGATTCATACTGAGGTGACGAATTACGCAGGAACTCCGGTCAAACCTGGGGCTAGGCCGCCTTCGTCCTCGTCCTCTCGTTGCACGGGGCGTGGGTCGCTGGCTTTGGGCAGCGGTGGTGGGGGCGGGGGCTTGCTCTTATTTTCAGGTGGGTTGATGAGACGACCGTGGGCCATGATTTCCTTGATGTGGGTGCCGTCGAGGGTTTCGTATTCCAGCAGGGCCATGGCAATGGCGTCGAGCTTGTCCTTGTGCTTGAGGAGGGTGTCCTTGGCCTGGGCATAGGATTCATCAATGAGGCGCTTGACTTCCTCGTCGATCTTTTGGGCGGTGTCCGGGCTGTAGTTGCTGCTGCCACGGCCCATGAAGGCGGCGCTTTCGTTTTCGCCGTATTCGATCATGCCGAGCTTCGTGCTCATGCCCCAGGAACAGACCATATTGCGGGCGATGCGGGAGGCCATGCGGATGTCTCCGCTGGCACCGTTGGTGACATCGCCAAATTGGATTTCCTCCGCCACACGACCGCCCATGGCGACGACGAGGTCGTCGAGCAGTTCGCTCTTACGGTTGTTGTGCTTGTCTTCCTCCGGCAGCCACATGGTGGAGCCAAGGGAGGGGCCGCGAGGAATGATGGTGACTTTGTGAAGAGGCGAAGTGTGCTCCAAAAGCTCGATGAGGATGGCGTGCCCGGCCTCGTGGTAGGCGGTGTTTTCCTTTTCCTTTTCCGTGAGGGCCATGCTGCGGCGCTCACGGCCCCAGCGCACCTTGTCACGCGCTTCTTCGAGCTCGGGATTGGTGATGGACTTCATGTTCTTGCGGGCGGCGAGCAGCGCGGCCTCGTTGAGCAGGTTCGCCAGCTCTGCGCCGGAGAATCCTGGGGTGCCTCGGGCGATCTTGGAAAGGTCGGCACTGTCGGCCAGCTTCACCTTCTTGGCGTGAACGCGGAGGATTTCCTCGCGGCCTTTCACATCAGGCAAATTGACAGTGACTTGGCGGTCGAAGCGGCCTGGGCGAAGCAAGGCGGGATCAAGCACATCGGCGCGGTTTGTGGCGGCGATGATGATGATGCCTTCCTGCGTGTCGAAGCCGTCCATCTCGACGAGCAGCGCGTTGAGCGTCTGTTCACGCTCATCGTGACCACCGCCCATGCCATGACCGCGATGACGGCCCACGGCGTCGATTTCATCAATGAAGATGAGGCAAGGGGCGTTCTTCTTGCCCTGCTCAAACATGTCGCGCACACGGCTGGCACCGACACCGACGAACATTTCGACGAAGTCCGAGCCGCTGATGCTGAAGAAAGGCACATCGGCCTCACCAGCGATGGCTTTGGCAAGCAGGGTCTTACCGGTGCCGGGAGGGCCGGTCATGAGCACGCCTTTGGGGATTTTGCCGCCGAGGCGCTGGAACTTCTTGGGGTCTTTGAGGAACTCGACGATTTCCTGCACTTCTTCCTTCGCCTCTTCGACGCCTGCGACGTCTTTGAAGGTGACCTTGTTGCGGTCTTGCGCAAGCATCTTGGCCTTGCTCTTGCCAAAGCTCATCGCCCCACGACCAGCGCTGCGGAGTTGCTGGCGCACGAGGAAGTAGAAGAAGGCCAGGATGATCAGCAGCGGAAGGAGAAAGCCGATGAGCGAGGACCACATGTCATTGTCGTAGAACGGGATGAGCACGAGACCGTGTTTGTCGAACAGAGCACGGAGTTCCTCCTTCTGGAACTCGATGTTCACGGCCACGCTGAACTCCTTCGACTCGTTTTTAGCGGCGTTGATCCCAGCGGGTTTGCTGGAATTGTCGGACGCAGGCTCGATGGGCAGTGGCTTGCTCAAATCCGGCGCGGTTTCGCTGCCGCCGGTCACCGGAGCCCCGGTTAGTCCCGCCGGAAAATAGAAGCCCTTGATGGTCTGTTCGGACGTGGTGTCGGAGTTGACGAGCAGGAGCTTCTTGGACTTGTCGATCTGGTTGCTTTCGACGCTCTTTTTGAACTCGGCATAATCAAAGACCTTCCGGCTGGCCACCAGCCCCTTGTTCATCATGAAGCCCGAGATCAGCAGGGTGATCGCGAGGGCGAAGAGCATGAAACCGCGCCAGTTGAACTGCGGATCTTGATTGCGGCGGCTGGGGCCGTCGGGGCGGTTGTTGAAGGGGTCGTCAGACATGGGCTAGGTTTGTTACAGAATAGTAACGCGAGTCCGAGCATACATGCCGGTAATTTTTTTGCAAAACGGGATTCCGGCCCGGTTTTGGAGCAAAGAGGCGGAGAAACGGGTGTCAGAGGTGAGAAGGAGGCTGGTGCCCCAAACCCCTCACCACTGACTTCTCACCACTCACGTCTCGCCATCAGTGCCTGATCGCCTTGAACTCCCGTGTTAGGCTCGTCAGCGAATCCTCCACGCCCATGCGCTCCAGGCTGCTCGCGCCGACGAAACCGTCCGCCGTGGTCTTGCTGAGGATGTATTCCGCGTCCTTAGGCGTGTTGATAGGCCCGCCGTGGGTGAGGGTGAAGACGTTCGGGTTCACGCTTTTCGCGGCGTCGATGATGTCCTGTGTCACTTTGACCGTGTGATCCCAGCTCACCACGGCATTCGTCACGCCGATGCTGCCACCGACGGTCGTGCCAACGTGCGCGATGATCGCATCCGCGCCGTTTTTGGCCATCTTGATCGCCTCCTCCGGCGTCGCCACATAGACGATGCTGAACAGATCCATGCGTGTGGCTAGGCCGACCATTTCAAATTCCTTTTCCACGCTCATGCCGGTCTCTTCCAGTACGCCACGGAAGTGACCGTCCACGATGGTATGAGTGGGGAAGTTGTTCACCCCGCTGAAGCCCATCTCTTTCACCTTGCCCAGCCAATGCCACATGCGGCGTCGGGGGTCGGTGGCATGCACGCCGCAGATGACCGGGATCTCTTTGACCACCGGCAGCACTTCATACTCGCCGATCTCCATGGCGATGGCATTGGCATCGCCATAAGCCATCAGACCGCAGGTGCTGCCGTGGCCCATCATGCGGAAGCGGCCGCTGTTATAAATGATGATCAAATCCGCGCCGCCCTTCTCGATGAACTTCGCGCTGATGCCGGTGCCCGCGCCCGCAGCGATGATCGGCTCGCCTTTCGCCAGCGTCGCCTTGAGGCGATCAACGACTTCTTGCTTTGTGTAGGGATTTCCGATTCCGGTCCAGGGATTGGGCATGGCTTGGTGAGGTTTGCGGTTGTTTGCGATGGTTGGCGCTTCGCGTGTTTGCAGTTGTTTGGTAAACCATTGCAAACCACCACCAACAACGGCAAACAACCGCAAACCTTCCCGAATGCACGCCAAAGCTGCCATCCAAGAGCTATCCGAAACCCACACGCACGGGCCGGACACGAAGTTTCGCGTGGTGCGGGCCACGGAGCGGGATGTGCGCCCCTGGCTGCGTGGAGCACCGGTCTGCGGCACGCTGGGCACGCACCGCATCGCCCATGCGGGTGTGATGACGGCGCGTGCGCCCTACCGCATCGTGCGGATGCACCAGGGCGGTTTGTATTTCCTCGCCTGCTTGGAGGGTGAGGGCCGCGTGCTGGTGGATGGTGCGTGGAAGAAATGCGGCGCGGGCATGGCCGTGGCACTGCCGCCATTCATGGTGAACGCCTTCCAGGCCGTCCCCGGCAAGATCTGGCGCTGCTGCTGGGTGCGCTACGAGCAGCAGCCGGAGCAAAAGCCGATTTTGAGCAGCAGCTCGCCCCTCATGGCCCCCTTCGCGGGCACCGCGCTCTGGAATGCCATTGAGGGACTTATTGAGGAAGCCGGACACGAGGCTAAACCCGCCGCCATGTTTCACTGGACCGAGCTCATCCAGCACTATGTGGAGCGCTTTGCCCAGCCCTGGCAAGTGGACGACCGCCTGCACCGCATCTGGGAAAAAGTCTCCGCCAATGTGGGCCATGACTGGACGCTCGACGAGCTTGCCCGTCAGGCTCACGTCAGCACCGAGCACCTGCGCCGCCTCTGCCGCAAAGCCTTGGGCCGAACGCCGATGCATCACGTGACCTGGCTGCGCATGCGCAAGGCCGCCGAACTGCTCTCCACCACGAATTTGAAGGTGGAGACGATCTCCAATGAGGTCGGCTACATAAATCCCTTCGTTTTCAGCAACACCTTTAAAAAATGGATCGGCTGGAGACCGAGCGAGCATCGCAGTCGGATGGGCGGGTGAATCAGTGGCTCGACGAGAAGATCGGGGAGGATGCCGTGTGCTGGCTCTCACAAACCACCGCCAGCAGGTACGAGGCAGGATAGACAGGAGAATGAGGGCAGAAGAATGGCTTCATCGGATCATTTCCGTCACAAGACGGCGAAGGATCGTCCGCGGGCCGCTTCATGACTGATTCAGCCGTTTGGGCTGGCAAAAAGATGGGTGGCAAAAAATAGGATCATTCTCCTGCCAATGATCCCTCCGTTCTGTTCAGCCAAACCCTGACAGAGATTTCAAGGCAGGATAGGCAGGAGAATGGGGGCAGAAGAATGGCTTCAATCGGGATGGCGCTGGCCTCAACATCTGGCGTTCTGATTGCGGAAACGCGGTTCCTTGGTTGGATGGATGACGCATGACTGGAATTCTTTTCGAGCTTGGCCTTTTGTTTGTATTGCTCCTTGCCAACGGGGTCTTCGCGATGGCGGAGATCGCGGTGGTGTCTTCCCGCAGGGCGCGGCTGCAGATGTTGGCAGACAAGGGCACGCGAGGGGCGCGTACGGCTCTGCGTCTGGTGGAAAATCCTGGGGTGTTTCTTTCCACGGTGCAGGTGGGCATCACGCTGGTGGGCACGCTGGCGGGGGCGTCGAGCGGCGCAGCGTTGATCGGCCTGTTGACGCCGATGATCGCAGGAGTGGCGATTTTGCAGCCGTGGGCGGGCCCTCTGGCCACGGTGATCGTGGTGGGCGTCATCACGTTTCTTTCGGTGGTGATCGGGGAGCTGGTGCCGAAGCGGCTGGCGATCGTCTCCCCCGAAACGACGGCGGCTCGGCTGAGCCGCCCGATGGCGGGGCTGTCGCGCCTGACCGGGCCGGTGGTGAACCTGCTGGACGCGACGAGCGGCCTGATCGCCCGCATGCTGGGCGCGACCTCGGGCGGGGAGCAGGGCGTGTCCGAGGAGGAGGTGCGTGCGATGATTCACCAAGGGACGTTATCGGGTGTCTTCAAACCGAGCGAGCAGCGCATGGTGGAGGGCGTGCTGGAACTCGACGATCTGGTGGCCAGTGATGTGATGACACCGAAGAACAGCATCGTGTGGATCGACCTGGATGAAAATGACGAGGAGAACTGTCAAAAAATCGCCGCTAGCGGGCATTCACACTTTCCTGCGCATCGCGGCGCGCGTGACAACGTGCTGGGCATGATCTCAGTGAAGGCGTTGTGGGCACGGAGGCAGATGGGTGAGGTGCCTCGGCTCGAATCGTTGCTGAAGGAGCCGGTTTTTGTGCCGGAAACGATGCCCTGCCCGCGCATCATTGAGGAATTCCGCAAGCAGCGCCGTCATCTGGCGCTGGTGGTGGATGAGTTCGGCGGTGTGGCCGGTCTGGTGACGCTCAACGACATGATGGAGGCGATTCTCGGCTCCATGCCGGACCAGGACCAGCGCGAGCGCCCACAGGTGCGCGAGCAGGGCGAGAATGCCTGGATCGCCGATGCGCAGATGGACATTGAAGACGTGGCCACCGCTACGGGCCTGGCACTGCCACCCGATGAGATCAACGATGGACTCTACCGCACGCTCTCCGGCTTCATCCTGCATCGGCTTGGCCATGTGCCGAAGGAGGGCGAGCGCTTCACCTCCGGTGCTCACGAGCTCGAAATCACCGACACGGACCGTCAGCGGATCGACAAGGTGACGATCCGGCGGGTGGTGGAAGAGTGATCCATTTGAGCGGACGCTCAGGTCGGCCGACTCATCCCGAGCACGAGCGGCTTGGCGGTGGCGAAAGCCTCAGCGATTTCCAAATCATCGGGCACATGCGCCGTGATGAACGCTTCTTCCAGTTGCTGGCGGGAAATGTTTTCGTGAGTGATCATCCATCGAATCTCATCCATGTGCTGGGGGTCATCACCCCGCATCATCTTGCTGAGGATGAGGTCCACCGTGGCGGGACGAAAGAGCCGCAGATGCCTCAGGGCCGGGCGCTGGAGGGGAACCCGATGGGCCAGCCATTCAAGCCGCAGGATGATCTGCCACTCCTCAAAAATGTGCGTCAGGTAGATGCCCAGGTGCTGAAGCTCGGCATTGGCCGCCGTGAGAGCATCCCAGAAAGCCAGATCCTCGTTCATTTGCTCTGACTGCTGCTCAGGAACGACGGTATCCACATCCTGGGTCACACCATAGGACGTGGGCACATCGTCAAAACCCAGCCACAGCGCCGATTTGCCGATCAGCGTCAGCTCCACGTCATGATCCAGCCGCGCATCGAGCGTTTGAAGGATCAGGCTGGGATTGTCAGCCGGCATAACCGAAGGCTTTGAGCTTGGCGGGGCGCAGCCAGACGGTCTTGCCACGAGTGCGCGGTCCGGTCAGTCCGGGGGTGGAAACATAGCGTGAGTGATGCGGCATGACGCCCGGTTTAAGCGGTGAAGCAGGCGGCAGCAGGTCCAGCAAAGTATTCCAAAAGGCGGCGTCGGGTTCATAGCGAATACCAGCCTCTGCAATCGCTCGCACGACCTGCTCGCAGCCTTCAGAGGCGGCAAGCTGCGCAATCTGTGCGGGATCATTGCCCTCCGCGCCCAGCATCATGGCTCCGACGCGGATCAGCCACGGATCATAGAGGTTGGCAGGCGTCAGCAGTGCGAGCGCGAGTTCTGTGTTGGAGAGTGTTGCCAGACTCACTCGTTGAGAGGGAGGTGTGCGCCCCTGGAGATAATGAAAGCAGCCGCGTGCGATGGCTTCATCGACCAGTTCCTGTGGCCCATGCAAGCCCGCCTGCTGCGCTTTGAGCAGCAGGGGCGAACCACGCTCGTGGGTGCCGAGCTTCTGAGCGAGGGTTTCCATTTGCACAGTGTTGATCATAACCAGCGGGGTCTTGGTTGTAAACCGGTGATCAGTTCACTCAAACATTGGGGCAATTATAAGCCCTACGGCTTCAGCACACCTTCAAACAATGGTTCGGCTGGCGGTCGAGCGATCATCGCAGCCGGATGGGCGGGTAAGCTGTAGCTGGCTTTGGTTGGAAAGTTAGAATTCGAGTGCTTTCATAAAGCTGGAGAAAGATTGAAACGCTTTCTCAGCACATAAGCCGCTGTGATCCCAGTAATATACTGGAGAATTATGATCACCGGAGCGCTTGACGGCCCAATAGCAACCGTCGTCCGCAAAAGCTACAGGCCAGATGTCTTCTTTGAGGAACAACGTTACATCATATGCCTCTTCAGCTTGAATTTGCTTGTAATCTGAAATGTTCAGGAACGAACAGCCATGGATGTAATCATCCCCACGCCAGCAAACATTCGCAGAAATGCCCGCCAATGGTACACAATGAAGAACCTTGAGATACCATGCCGGCATCGGAAGTGTTTCATGAATCGTTTGCACCTCTCCACGACAGCCTGAGGACATTGCTTTTTTCAAGATGCGGACGAGCGCTTTTGCGAATTTACCATCGTAAGACGACAACGCCTCAAGCTTTGCACCAGCCCACGGATCCTGTGTCAGGGGGGACAACAGCTCGACAACAAGGTCTGCTTCGTCATTTTTAGCGAGATCAAGTGCGGTATAACCCGCGCTACTAAGCTGGTTTGGGTCTGCACCAGCAGTGAGTAAAAGTTTCACACATTCCAGGTCGCCGTGCCGGGCGGCAGCCATCAAAGGAGTGTAACCGTAAGCTCCAGGCTGGTTCACATCCGCACCGTTCGCGATAAGTATCTTTAACGCTTCCGGTTTTCCGAAGAAGGCGGCGTGGTAAAGCGGTGGTCCTCCTCCTGCAACCCAGATCATGTTCTCAGTGACCTCTAGAACGTGCTCAGATGAACCAGTGGAGGATTTCGGCGCGGAAGCAGAAACAGTCATATCTTCTAATTTCAATCCTCCCCATCCTCGCGCGAGATGCCAGCGTACAGCTCAGGGAAGCGGCGTTCGAGGGACTTGGGGGTGATATAACCGATGAGCTGGGCCTCGTTCCAATCGGCGAGGCCCCAGAACTCGTGCGGGAAGGCCATGATGACGGCGGTGCAGGTGGGCATCTTCGGGATGTGGGCGCGGGCGAGAATGTGCTCGGCGAAATCATGCATGCCGGGATTGTGCCCGAAGATCATGGCGTGGTTCCAGCTTTCCTCGAAGTTGCGCATGACTTCAAGGATGCGATCTGACCCGGCGAGGTAGAGTTGGGACTGGAGCAGCAGGCTGTCCACCGGGAGGGCGAAGGTCTCGCGCATGATCTGCGCGGTGGTGAGGGCACGCAGGGCGGTGCTGGAGACGAGCTTGTCCGGCAGGGGGAGCAGGGCGGGGGTGCCGCTGCCGCCGAAGTAAGTGCGGTGCAGAAACGCGGCGACGGCTGGCGCGGCTTTTTTGCCACGCTCATTGAGCGGGCGATCATGATCCGCGAGTCCGGGCTGGCCCCAACTGGACTTGGCGTGACGCACGATCGTTAAGTATTTCATGAGGGGAATTCGAGGGCCGAAAAAGTGGAAAGGAGGAAAAAATCAGAAGGACTGGCTGTGGGATCGGCTCTTTTACTCTCTTTCGGCAAATCACTTCAATCGTGACAACTAGGCGGCCAGTTTTTCGAGCTTGATCGGGTAGGTTTGGAAGGCGTTCCACTGGCAGACGATGAGATCACCGTTTTCCATGACGCAGACATCGTGCCCATGATCGAAAACTCGTTCAGCCTGCATGAGGGGCTTGAGTTTGCCCTCTTCATACACGGGTTCAGTGCCGCCAGGGGCGCTGACGACTTTGCCTGCGGCATCGAGGATGACAGTGAAGCCGCTGGGGTTCTGCGGGAGCTTGTTGATTTCGGGTGTCTTAGACCAGCAGACGCCGGCGTAGAGTTCTTGGCCGGCGATGACGGGTCGGCAGACCATGCAGCCGGGGACGGCGAGGGTTTCGAGATACTTTCCATCCAGCGTGAAACGGCGGAAGCAGTTATCGACGCGTGAGGTGACGATGACGGTGGCTTTGTCGGCCCCCTGACGTGTGTCGATGGCGATGCCATGAGCGTTGTTGAGACGTTCTTCGGCAGGAACGCCGTCCTTCCCGCCGAAGCGCTGGATGAACTTGCCACGCGCATCGTAACGAAGCACAAACTGCGAGCCGTAGCCATCCACGACATAAATGTCGCCGTTCGGAGCGATGGCGGTTTCGGTGGGATTGAAGACCATGTCCGGCTCATACGCGCCGACGCTCATGGGATGGCTGATGGAGAAGATCTCCTTGCCGCCGAGGTCGGTCTTGGTGATGCGGCCGGTTTGGCGATACCCACCGCTGCCGCTCTTCCACAAACCGCTGTCGGTGACGAAGAGGAACTCCTCGCCGTTTTCATTGGAGAGCGTCAAACCGTGTCCGCCAGGCCACATGCTGCCCCAGGAGTCGAGGATGGTGCCATCTGGATTGAAGACGAGCATCTGGTTATCCCAATGATCTCCGATCATGAAGAGGCGACCGTCTTTGACCTGCACCATCTCGTGGCAGTTGAGGATGGGATGATGGCGTCCCTGGCCTGCGGGCACCCAGTCCTTGTTCACTTTGTAGCGGTGTGTGCCGTGGCCGATGACGGTGTCTTTTTTCGGATCAGGCGCGGCGCGCAGCGTTTCGGTGAACGTGGCGGCGGCAGCGGTGGCGAGGCCAGAGAGGAAGTGACGGCGTGTTTTCATGTGAGTCGGTGATTATCGACACAAGCACGGCTCCGCGCACGCTCAATTCCGTTTCATCATCGTGGCGACGCGATGCACGGTCTGCGTGAGTTCACCGGCCTCGTAGGGCTTGGGCAGCACACCGACGAAGCCGCGCTCCAGGAAAATCATCTGCACCTCCTGCGTGACGCTGCCGCTGGTGCAGACGATGCGCGCTTCGGGGTCGAGGTGAAGGATTTCAGCGGCGGTCTCAGTGCCGTTCATGCCGCCACGTAGTGTGAGATCCATGAGCACGACATCTGGCGGTGTGCCGGTGCGGAAGAGGCTCTGGTAAATTTTCACAGCGTCCTGGCCGTTATCACACTGCACGACTTCGTAGCCGCAGCGCATGAGGATCATGTGGGCGACTTTGCGCAGGTCGTCTTCGTCATCGACGATCAGCACCGTGCCTTTGCCGTGCTTGAGCGGGACTGGCGCGGAGTCGGCCGGAATGAGTGGTTTTGTGGTGCCAGAGCCTTCGGCGGCGGGCAGGGTCACGCTGAATTCGGTGCCGATGTTCGGCGTGGAGGTCACGCGGATGTCGCCGCCCATCTCGTCGATGAAGCGTTTGCAGGTGGTGAGGCCGATGCCGTTGCCGTCGGGCTTCGTGGTGAAGGATTCGCGGAAAAGACGGTCAAGATTTTCCCTGGTGATGCCGCAGCCGCGATCACGCACGATGAGGCGCACATGGGGGCCGGGCTTCAGCGTGCCATCCCCCGCGACTCCCACGAGGTGGTTGTGCGCCTCCACATCCATGTAGCCGCCGTGCGGCATGGCCTGGATGCCGTTCATGACGAGGTTTTGCAGCACTTGGCTGAGCTTCACCGGATCGGCGAGCGCTAGGCGCAGTTGGTCATCGTTGCGCACGCAGACATGCACATTGGAGCCCGCCCCGGCGAATTCGACGGTGTCGCGCATCAGCGCGGCGATGTCCGTTGGCTCATGCTTACGGGGCTTTGCTTTCGAGGCAGTGACGACCTGCGAGGTAAACTGCTTGGCGCGTTTCAGGCCGGCAAACACGAGTTGCAGCTCCTGCGCTAGTCCCGGGTGCTCCTGCACCTGCTGGATCAAGGCGGACAAGCGTACCGTGACAGGGCCGAGGAGGTTGTTCACGTCATGCGCGATGCCCTGGGCCAGCGCGGCGAGGTTTTCTTTGCGAAGCAGCTCTGACTGCGCGTCCAAATCATCCGCTGCAGGTTTTGTTTCCGTTTTGGCGACGCTGCATGCCGTCTGTGCGGGACTGATGAGAATCGTGAAGTTCAGCAGCTTGCGCATGCTGTTGAAGACAGCCCGCACGCGCCACTTGCACAGCGCAGGCACCTGGGTGCGCAGGCTTTGCAACTGGCATTCGCACTCGTGGCAGCCGCCGTTTTCCATGGCCAGACGCAGACTTTTCAGCAGCGTCGTGGCATCTTGGTCACCCGCGACGAGATCATTCAAACCTAGGCCGCGCAATCCGGCCTCAGGGTCGGCTCCGGCCAGCATGGCGGCAGCGGCATTGCTAAAGAGCACCTTAGGGCCACTTTTCGGATCGCTGGCCTCACTTTCCACGATCACCACACCGTCGGTCACTTGGTCCAGTGCCACACGGAGGTAATAATTGGCGATTTTGAGCTGCTCCATCCCCTGTTCCAAGTCCGCGAGCGCGGCTGGAGTGGCGGAAGAGGTGGAGGGAGAGGAAGTCATGGATGTTCCGCGTGACGGCGGTTCTTTTAGCAATCTCGAATAATTAAGACAACTTTAATTTTTGATATTTTGAGTTTTTCTGACTCCCACTTTTGAGAGTGGTTGTTTTGAGTGGCTGTTGTCTCTCTGCCACAGACTGTGAAAAACACCTTGCCGAAACGGTCTTCTCATTTAGCATCCGCGCCCCTATGTCCAAAAATGCCGGTATCGCCAAGACGAGGAAAGCTTATTCCAAGCGGTTCAAAATAACTGCCACGGGTAAGGTGCTGCGCCGTAAACAAGGCAAGCGCCATATCCTGCAGAACAAGAGCCGCAAACGGAAGCGCAACCTCGGTAAAGTCGCCCTCGTGGCGGAAGTGGATGTCAAAGCAATCAAGGCGAACATGCCGTTCTCCCATCGCTAAGATGACCACACGGTCCTGAAATCAGGACCACGATGACTCTGCCTGATCCCGCTCCGTGGGATCTTCGAACAGGTGAGGCCGACCATCGCTACTCCAACAACAGCCTGATCATAGACAACGACCCATGCCAAGAGCCACCAACTCCCCCGCCAGCCGGAAGCGCCGCAAGCGCGTGCTGGCAAAAGCCAAAGGTTACCGCGGCTTCCGTTCCACGCATTTCCGCTATGCGAAGGACGCCGTCCGCAAAGCCGAAACCTACGCCACCCGCGACCGCAAGACCAAGAAGCGCAACTTCCGCAATCTGTGGGTGCAGCGCATCAACGCCGCCACACGCCCCCTCGGCCTGAGCTACTCCCGATTCATGGAAGGCCTCAAGTTTGCCGGCATTGATCTCGACCGCAAAGTCCTTGCTGACCTTGCCGTCAAAGACATTGCAGCCATTGAGGCGCTCGTCGGACAGGCCAAAGCTGCTCTCGAAAAGAAAGCCGCCGAAGCTCCCAAAGCCGCTGCGTAACGCTGCCGCTTCATTCCAACCTTTCACCGCAGCCGGGACGTCATTGTCCCGGCTGTTTTTTGTTATCAAGGGATGCGGATTCGTCAGCGGAGATGTTACCGGAAAAAAATGAGGCAGAGCCTCACGGCCCTGCCTCTGAAATACGCCTGATGTGGAATGCTCAGCCTTTCACATCGTAGCAGGAGATGAACTCCTGGTCGCGCAGGTAGAGCTTGCCGCCAGCGACGACGGGATGCACCCAGATCTTGCCCTTGGGATTGCGCTGTGAGGAGGTGGCCTCAAGTTTGAAGCTGCTTTTCTCCTCCCAGCCTTTTTTGGATACTTCCACCAGGGCCACGGTGCCGGTGTCTTCGGACAGGCAGTAGAGCATGCCATCGGCGGAGGTGACGGAGCCTTTGCCGATGCCTTTGTCCTGCCAGACGATCTCTCCGGTTTTGAAGTCCTGGCAAGTCCAGCCTCCCTTATCGGAGTGGCCGTAGAGGTAACCGTCGATGAGGATCACGCCGCCGTGGTGATTGACCATGTTGGTGTTCGAGTAAAGATCGGTGGCAGTGTTGCCATCAAGTTTGATCGACTTGCAGCCGACGCCATAACCTGCCGCGACGTACACTTGGCCGTCTTTGAAGATCGGGGTCGGAATAACGGCGGTCTTGCCGGGGAATTCGGACTTCCAGAGCACTTTGCCCTTGGTGGAAACGCCGAGAATGCTGTTCATCAGGAGCTGCACATACTGACGCTCGCCGCCGTGCTCGATGGGGATGATGGAGGAATACTGCGCGTTTTCAGCGATGTCGCTGGTCTGCCATTCCACTTTGCCGGTCTTTGCGCTAAGCGCGGCGATGGCACCTTTGTCTCCGCCTGGGGTGACGATGACAAGATCGCCATCGACCAGCGGGGACTCGGTGTAGCCCCAGCTCTGGAGCTTGCCGCCAAGATCTTTGACCAAGCTCACGGACCATGACTGCTTGCCAGTTTCCGCGTTGACGCAAACAACGTCACCATTGCCACCGATGGCATACACCATGCCATTGACGACCGTGGGCGTGGTGCGTGGGCCGTCGCCCCAGCCGTTTTTGTAAATGGCACCGACGGCGGATTCCCAGAGCTTTTTGCCGGTGGCAGCGTCGAGGCAGATCACTTTCTCTTCTGCGTCAAACAGGCCCATGGTGTAAATTTTACCACCTGAGACGGCGAAGCCGGAGTAGCCGAGGCCGGCCTCTTCGCGCACCCCAG
>JBIKYB010000040.1:0-24944 GCA_044355475.1 Prosthecobacter sp. | reverse complement strand
CGGCTCATCTCCGCGAGGTTGGCACCCTTGCCGCCCAACAGTGCTTTCATGGAGCCGTCTCCGTCTGCTTTCCCTGCTCCGAAGGAATAGACATATTTCTTTTTATCTGCGCCGCTCTTGGTTGCTTGCTTTGCCATAGATTTTGCCGGTTGCTTGATTCGAACCGTGGTTGTGTGTGTGTTCAGTGAAGGATGGGGAGCGGATTTATAGCGTTCGATTATATGATGCAAGCATTTGTTGACAATCAAAAGTTCGGAACACAACCGCATGGCAAACAAAGCGTGTGATGCGATCTCCGAAAAGCTCACGCTTCAATGGCGAACAATGATGAAGATCACCTGCCCTGATGAGAGGTATTGACGTGAGGATTTAAAACCGATTAAATTCACACGCGTCGAATCTCACACGGCAAGCGCAAGAATATCCATCCCCCAAAGAAGACCATGAAAACCAACCGCCCCATCAATTCATCCACCCGCCAGGGCTTCACGCTCATCGAGCTGCTGGTCGTCATCGTCATCATCGGAATTCTAGCAAGCCTAGTGATGTCACAGGCCACCAAGATGATGGAAGACGCGCGCAGACTTCAGGTGCAAACCGTCATCAAGGATCTGCGCATCGCGATTGATAGCTATCAAGTCGATTACAACCGTTATCCGGTCGATTCCAGCATGCTGAGCGGTTCCGATGGTGAAGACGCCCCAGAATTTGAAACGGATGAAAACACCGGCCTCGTCAGCGCCTTGATGAGCACAGGTGGTGCCGCTGGCGGTGCCACTGGCGGAGGCGTCAATCTCAACCCCAGAGACATCAAGTATATCGACCTTCCTTTGGCCAAAAACGGGATGTTTGGACTCGTGGGTGCGGCCCCGCCTTACAAACTCGTGGATCTCTGGGGGCAAACCTACCGCGTGCTGCTCGACACCAACGGTGACAAGCAAGTCATGAATCCCGACCTGAACAATTCCGATCCTAAAATCGCGCAAAACCCCAACGGCCCACCACCCGAAAAACTCCCCACCGAGGTGGCCATCTACAGCATCGGTCAGGACAAAATGCCAAGCACCAAGGATGACATCGTGTCGTGGCGCCAGAAGTAAGGCAGCCAAACCTCTGTGATTGAAAAAACGCGACATGGTTGAGGTCGCGTTTTTTTATGACTTCGCTCAGGTGTATTTCGCCAACAGCTCGCCCGCCTTCTCCGGAGCGACCTTCTCGTAAAAGTCGTCCTCCACCATGCAGACAGGACCGAACCCGCAACTCGCCAAACACTCGGCGAATTCGATGCTGTATTTACCGTCCTGACTCACCGCGATGGGATGATGATGGTCCGTGTGCGAGCGGTCGATGCCGGCTTTTTGGCAAAGAGACTCCATCAGCTCATAGCTACCGGCCATGGCGCAGGAGAGCGTGCGGCAGACGCGGATGTGGAACTTGCCGGGCGCAGTCTGGCGGAAGCCAGGGTAAAAAGTCACCACCTCAAGCACTTGTATCGGTTCCAGACCGAGCTTTGCAGCCACCCAGGCCACGGCTTCGTCACTGATGAAGCGAAAATGATGCTGCACGAGATGCAGCAGCGGCAGCACCGCGCTGCGCTTCGACACGGGATAGTGCGAGATCGCCTCATCCATGCGTTTTTCCAACTCGGCTGGAACTTCAAAGGCCATGCGTGCGTGTTCGGGGAGAAATTTGGTTGGAAATCAGCGGTCACACTCGCCCATCACGAAATCCAGGCTGCCGAGCACGGCAGGGATGTCGCTGAGCATGTGTCCAGGGATCAGTTTGGAAATGATGCTGAGGTTCAGGAAGGAGGGGCTGCGAATTTTCAGGCGATGGGGCACACCGCCGCCAGTGCTGTTGATGTAAAAGCCCAACTCCCCCTTCGGATTCTCAGCAGAGAAATAAACCTCTCCCGCTGGCGCGTCGATGCCCTGGGTGGAAATGATGAAATGGTGGATCAGTTCCTCCATCTTCATCAGAACTTTTTCTTTTTTGGGCAGCAAGCCTTTGGCGTCTGCCACATTGATCGGCCCTCCGGGCAGGTTTGTTAACACCTGGCGCAGGATGCGCACGCTTTGACGCATCTCCTCCATACGCACGAGGTAGCGGTCGTAGCAGTCACCCTTTGTGCCTACGGGCACGTCAAATTCATACTTATCGTAGTCGAGATAAGGCCGGGCTTTGCGGATGTCATGCTCGACGCCAGATCCACGCAAATTGGGGCCCGTGATGCCATAGGCGATGGCCTCTTCCTTGGAGATCACGCCAATGTCTTGGGTGCGCTCCATGAAAATGCGGTTCCGTGAGAGCAGCTTGTCGATCTCATCAATCACCGGCTCCAGCTCGCTGAGGAAATGCTGCACGGAATGCACGAAGCCATCTGGCAAATCGCGGATCTGTCCACCCACGCGCGTGTAGCTCGTAGTGAAGCGTGCTCCGGTGAGCTGCTCGCAGAGATTGTAGATCTTTTCGCGCTCTGTGAAGGTGTAGAGGAAGACCGTCATGGCCCCCACATCCATCGCAAACACCCCGACTCCCAGCATGTGTGCGGAGATACGGGCCAGCTCGCAGCAAATCACACGGATCGCCCTGCCTCGCTCGGGAACTTCCCAGCCCATGAGTTTTTCCACGGCCAAGGCGTAGGCCACATTGTTCGCCAGCGGCGCCAAGTAATCGAGCCGGTCCGTGTAGGGCACGAACTGGTTGTAGTGCATGTTCTCAGCGATTTTTTCGTCGCCACGATGCAGGAAACCGACATCAGGATCGGCTTTGGTAATGATCTCGCCGTCCAGTTCAAGCACCAATCGGAGCACACCATGCGTGGCCGGATGGCTTGGCCCCATGTTCAACACCAGTTTCTCGCCCACGATGTCCTGGGTCGTCTCTTCCACGGCTTCGAGATGCCGAGCCACCTTCGCGGCGGTATCCGGAGCTTCGTATTCTCGGGTGACGGTGGGCATGAAAAAAGCGGGGCTGATCTCTGAGGTTAAACCTACCTATCTACGCTGCCCAAACAGCGGCAAGGCGATTTTGTGAAAAATTTCACAAGCGCGGCTTTTAACGCCACATTCAATCCACCCAAGCACAAAGAAATAGACCGCTGGAAAAACTCAGATCCCCAGCGGCTCTACATCGACGCCCACACCCACCGTGTGATGCCCGCCGCCAGTGATGATGCCACGCACGGGGCTGACGTCGGAGAAATCACGACCGTAGGCCACGGTGATGTGGTCTAGCGAGGTGAAGCAGTCATTGGTAGGATCGAAATCCACCCAGCCAAACCTGGGGACAAAGCAGGAAGCCCAGGCATGCGAGGCATCCACGCCGACGAGGCGTGGTTTTCCCTCAGGCGGGTGGGTGCGCAGGTAGCCGCTGATGTAGCGGGCAGGCAGGCCCATGGCACGCATGCTGGCGATGGCGAGATGCGCGAAGTCCTGGCAGACACCGCGTTTTTTTTCCAACACCTCAGCCAGCGGCGTGCTGACCGTGGTGGCCTTAGGATCGAACACGAACTCGCGATGAATGCGGGAGCAGAGATCTGCGGCGGCGGCGAGGATTGGCCGTCCGGGCTTGAAACTGGGCAGGGCGAAGTCACGAAGCGGCATCTCGTGCACTAACAGCGGACTGCGGAAGACGAATTGGCAGGGGTCGAGCAGGTCGATCGGCACCGGATCACGAAACAGCGCGGCCACATCCTCCCAGGGAGGCGTTTGCGCCGGATCAGGCTGCAACACGGGAGCTAGGGCCACGAGGCTGCGCGAGGTGACCTCGAACCGCCCGTGCAGCTTTTGAATGGAGAAGCAGGAGACTTGGTTGCCGAAGGAGTCTTTGTGCTCGGTGAACAGATCAGGCTCGGGATCGAAGCTGAGGGTGAACTCCTTACAGCGCTGCGTTTCTGTGTCACGCGGACGCAGCCGGGCTGCGTGATGCGAGACCGCCACCGGGGCGCTGTACGAATAGGTGGTGCGATGAGTGATGCGGTAATTCATCGCGCGGGCGTCGGCGGTTCGGCGGCAGAGTCGGAATCGCTGCTGCTGATGGTGGAATGGGCGAAGTAAGCGGCGGTGAGCGCGTTGTTGAGCGCGGGCATGGCATCAATGAGCTGCCGGAGCAGCCTAGCGACCTGTGTTTGAGACCACTGGCCTGGCTCGACGCGGGCGAGTTCCGTGGGATCACACAATTGAAGGTTGGTACTGTTTTCCAGCAGCACGCGCATGGCCGGGGTGAGCACGGCGGAGCTCTGCTCACGCGGCAGGTGCTTGAACTGCTGGTCGATGCGCTCAAATTGGAAACGCAGGCCGCGCGGGTTGAGTTCGTCCAGCATGAGCAGGTCATACACGGCGGCGAGTTGTGGCAGCAGGCTGTAGCGGTTGCGGTAGGTGATCGTGCTGTCACCAACTTCGAGAATGGCCTCAAGCAGGCTTGGATTTTCAGCGTCTGCACTGCGCAGACCAGCCAGCAGGAGCTCGCAAATGTACACGGTGCGCTCGATGCGGTGCCCCATGTCGAGGAACATCCAGCCCTGGGCACGCGTCATGTTTTCCTTGGCTAGGCCGTGGAAGGAGGCCAGCTCGAGAATGATGCGCGTGAGGACATTCAGCGCATCGGACATCGGTGTGATGCTGGGCGTGTTGTCGTAGGTGTCCAGGGCATCACTGAGCTGGCTGATGACACGCCAAGTGTCCACGGAGATGCGGTCACGCAGCAAGATGCCGATGCGTTGGATGTGAGAGACGCAGGAGCGGATGCTGGCGGGATGATCCGCGTCGAAAATGGCCTCCAGCAGCCGGGCTTCGATCTGTTCTTGCTGGGAGGCCAGCACAGAGACGTCCGGCAGATCTTCGAGCACGCCGAGGCTTTTCAGTGTTTCTAAAAGCGGCATCAGCAGCGGCGTCTCGCTCATGCCGCTTTCAGGCGAGCAGCGCAGCAGGGTGGAGCGCAGCAGACGGGCGCTGGACTCCGCGCGCTCGGCGTAGCGGCCTAGCCAGTACAAATGATTCGCCACACGGCTGCCGAGATTATGGCCGACACGGCGCAGCTCGACCGGGGTGCGCGTGGTGGAGAGCAGCGTGACGTTTTCCACCGGCCCCTCGCTGAGCACCCAGGTATCCTTGCTGCTGCCGCCTTTTTGCATGGAGACCAGCGGGGAGTCCATGCTGGCTGCGACGCGCGTCAAAGCGCCCGGCATGGCCATGTAGCCATCTTCCGTGGCCACGAGATACACACGCACGCTGATCGGCTTGTGAACGAGCCTGCCATCCTCCCAAGTCGGCGCGGTGGAGAAGGTCATCTTTTCCTGCGCCGCCCAGCGGTCCGGCGCAAAGCGTAGGCGCTCGACGAAAGCGGTGCGTTCGGCGGCGGAGAGGTTCTCACCGAAATGAACCTCGCGACCGCGCACACGGAAGGCGCTCTTGATCACGAGCTGGTCGATCCGCTGCTCCACCTGCCGTCGGGGCGTCTCCTGGCCGCACCACCACGTCGCCACGGAGGGCATGAGCAAGTTTTCGCCAAGCAGCTTGCGGCACAGGCCGGGGAGGAAGGCCATCATCGCCGGTGCTTCGGCCAAGCCGGAGCCCATGGAGTTCGCCAGGGCCAAGTTGCCAGCACGGACTGCACGCACGAGGCCGGGCACGCCAAGCATGGAGTCGTTGCGCAGCTCCAGCGGATCGCAGAAATCGTCATCCACACGGCGCAGAATGACATCCACCGGCTCCAGGCCGCTAAGGGTCTTCAAATAGACGCGGTCATCGCGTACGGTGAGGTCTTCGCCTTCAACTAATGTGTAACCGAGGTAGCGGGCCAGGTAAGCCTGCTCGAAATACGTTTCATTGTACGGTCCCGGCGTCAGCAGCACGACGCGCGGCTCGCCTGCCGGACGTGGGGCCAAGGCGGCAAGGGACAACTGCATCTGGCGGAAAAATCCGGCCAATCGCCGCACCCGCGCGTCACGAAACACCTCGGGCAGCAGGCGCGAGGTGATGAGGCGGTTTTCCAGCGCATAACCCGCGCCCGTGGGGATCTGTGTCCGGTCTGCGATGACCCACCAGCGACCGTCCTTGGCGCGAGCGATGTCGGCTCCATACACCTGGAGCGGCTTGGCGTTCGGAATCTTGATCCCGTGGCAGGGACGCAGATAAGCTGGTTGTGCGAGCACCATCGCCGCCGGCATGTCACCTTTGCGGATCAGCAATTGCGGGCCGTAGCTGTCGGTGAGGACTGCGTTGAGCAGCGTGGCGCGCTGGATGAGCGCCTTTTCGATGCCCGCCCATTCGACTGCCGAGATCACAAACGGCACCGGGTCCATCTGCCAGGGCGTGTCCAAACCCTTGGCGTCGTAGATGTTGAAGGTCACGCCGCGTTCGGCCAGCAGACGGCGGCTGGTGTCGGATAGGCGCTTCACCCCGGCCGAGTCACGACGCTGAAGATCCGCGATGACCTGCTCATAATGCGGGCGCACCTTGCCGGAGGCGTCCCTCAGTTCGTCATAGTGAACAGCGGCTTCCGGGATGTCCGCACGTGGAACCACGACCCGCGGAGCGACGGTGGGAAGGGGCGGAGAGGAGCTTTGGGATTGGAAAATCAAATCGCGGGGGCTGGAGGAGAGGGGCGGCCAAAGGTGGACAGTAGGAACCGTTTCGCTGAACGCATCCCCTTTCTTGCCAGAGTGCGCAAAGGGCGTGCCAGAAAGTGTCGCCCCTGGATGAAACGCGTTCACGATTTGGCACGAAACCGCGCATGGGTGCCAGTGACTGCCCTTTCTGGCCTCACTCGGGATGCACTTCCGTCCCGCTCCATTGGAGCTTCGTGGGACCGCCGTTATCATCGGGAACGAGCTTGAAGGTGACGGTGGCGTCGAACCACGCGCCGTCCTGGTCGCTCTTCGGGATCTGCCCGCTCACTTCCACGACCACCACAGTCGCCGCGCCGCGCTGAGCGATGTTCAAATCGTGGAGCGTGATCGTGAAGTCATCCTTGTCGAACTTCTTGAAGAAATCGCCGCCTTCCAACTGCTCAAGCACAGCTTTTTTCGAGGGTTCGAGAAGATCCATGGCCTTCGAGAGCCCCGTGCGGTCAGGGTTCAGTTCATACACGTTCGCATCGAAGGTGGCCCACTTGCCGTTGCACACCTGGGCGACGTGCGTCTCCGCAGCGGACCATGCGACCTCGTTGGTGTAATGATTGTAAGTGTGTTTGTCGCCGAAGTGAGAGCCCTTGGTCTTTCCGAGCAGGGCTCCCGTGCGCAGATTGATGATGTAGTTGGTGAGCCCCTCGGTTTCTGGCTCCACGGACAACGCACCGTCCTCATCGGCTTCCGCCTTGGGTATGGACTGGCCTTGCAAACCCCAGGCGAGGGCGAACTGGCCGTCGCGGGAAGAGGACCCCTGGATCAAGCGCCAGCCATCCCCCGCAGTCGCCGGGCCGACGGCAGCAGGAGCGGTATCGGCGGGGGCGTCATCCGCTGAGATTTGCTGAATCTTGGCGATGAGGACCTGGGACTCGCGGTCGAGATCACCGTAGAGCTCACCAGCACCCAAGACCTCCTCGACGGGGATGTCCTTGTTCTTGAGAGCCACGGTGTCCGTTTCTTTGCCGGCGGGGAATTTGCCTTCTTTTGCGAGCAGACGGATGAGGGCACCCTCGGCGAAGTAGAGACGCTTTTCTACGACCGAGGTGGCGGCATTCGGCAGCATCGGCGTCATTTCCGAGCGGTCGAGCACGAAGAGCAGTTCGTTTCCTTGGATGAAATACTGCTTCTTTCCCTGACCGTGATCATCGAAGCTCAGTGACTCGACGCGGTAGAGTGGCGGCTCGTCGTAGCTCTGCCAGACATGGTGCTCAAAGGCATAACCACCTTCCAAACCTTCGCCAGTGATGCTGTGGTGCGGCCACTGGTCGAAATTTTTCTCGATGGTCTCAAAGACACTGGAGATGCGTTTGAGCGCGGCTTTGTCCTGGGCGATGACAGTGGTGCCCAGGCAGAGCAGGGCAAGGAGCTGGAAGACGGCTTTCATGGTCGTGTGCAAAGAGGTAAATCACTGAAAAAGCACCCAAGGAGCCTCAGGAGTATTTTCGCGGGCCTCCTCCTGTAGGCCGATGTCTCCGGCAAAGCCTTGGTGCAGAACCTCCCAGGCCCCATCGTCGTTTTTTTTCAGCAGCGAGAAGAAGTCGAGTTCCATCAAGTCTGAAAAGTCCGCGTTTTTCGGTCGCTTGCCGTCAGCGGTCTTCACATTGCCTTGGAACCGTGCCCATGAGCCGCTCACACGCACGTTGCCACTGAAGAGCACGGGGGAACCTGCTTGCTTGACCACTGGGCCGCGCATCGCGTCCATGATGGCCTTGCGCTCAGGTGTGCCTGCTTTCGGTTCGGTGACGGGAATTTTTTTGAGCGCCTTTTTGAAGGCGACCTTGTTGGGTTCCTGCAGGTTCAGCCGACTGCTGTTTTTGGGGTCTTCCTTCAACTGACCTTCACCGATGAAAAGCTTGTCGCCTTCCAGCTTGAGCACTTGTTCCTCGGACTGCTCGGAGCCTTCGATGGTGTATTCAAAGAGCACCTGCATGATGCCCCCGCCGCTGATGATGCCGCTGATCGTGCCGTAGGCACCGTGACCGTCCGGCTGCTTCGGCCGCCATTCCTGGGTGCCGCTGACTTGATCATCTTCAATGAGGAGGGAGATTCGCGTGGAGTCTTTGGCGGTCTCTTTGGCAAAGAAGAGCGTTTGCGTCTCCGCCCGGCCCTCCTGGATGGAAAACAGCAGGACGAGGGCGAGGAAGAGGTGCTTGATCATGATAATGGCCGAAGGGTAGGTCAGGCTGACCGCAGACGAGATGGATTTTTCTCGTAGCCGGGCGCGGCGTTCAAGATCCTCTCACTTATTCTTCACTTTGATGGACTTGATCATGTTTTCGAGCACCACCGCATGCTCTTCAGGCACCGGGAGCGGATGCTGGCAGATCAGCATGAACAGCTTGTCGCTGCCCTCGCGGACGTATTGGACGAACTGTACGGAATATTTTTTGCCTTCGTCCTCGGCCACGCCGTGCTCAAAGGTGGCGGTCAGGGCGGTCGCCTCGTCCGTGTTGACCGTGGGTTTGTCCCACTTGATGCTCGCGTACTTGCCGCCGATGGACTCTTTCATGTTGCCCAGCGCCACGTCCTTCTCGCCCGCGTCGATCAGCAGCACGTTGACGTTTGCAAACTTGTCCGGCGAGAGCGCCTGGCAGCTTTCCGCCTCCGCCTGCATGATCCAGTCGGCCGGGAAATCGACGGCGAAGACCGGCTCCTTTTTGTTTGGGTAAGCAAAGGTCTGCGTCGAGGCGTGGGCCTTCACCGACAGCATGAGCTGCTTGCCGGCCTCGGCGTGTTTTTCAAAGCCATCGGGGGAGGCGATCATCTGGAGCAGCAGCAGACTCTCTCCCTTCGGCTGGTTGATGATGAGGTTGAAAATGTTGGCCTTGCCGTCGCTGTCGGTGCCCTTGGCTTGAAGCAGCAGGCTTGCGACGCCCTCGCCCTCGATTTTTTGCAGCTCCTCGTATGTCACGTTTTCGAAATCGCCCTCGATCAGCTCCTTCACCTCCGCCACGGCCTCCTCGATCTGCTCATTGGTGGACTCCAGCGGCGCGACGGACACGAAAAAGCTCTGATCGTCCTTCGGATTCGCAAACAGCGCTTCCTCATGCTTGATCTCCCAGCCGTCTGGGAAAGTCAGGTCGATCAGCGGGTTTTTCTTGGGATAAGAAGCGGTTTGATAGGCATTCGCCAAAGAAGTCACAGCCAAAGCGGCCAGGAAGAGGAGACATGTGGATTTCATATTCAGGGGGTGGTTAAATGCGCTGCGTTGGGCTTTGTGGCGTTCAACGCCACGAGGAATCCTTGGGGCATCCTAAGTCAATTTGCATTCAGCAAACTTTAGGCCACTGCGAATAGCGAGTCTGACGCCCTGAAACTCAAAGCGGCCAATCGATCTCGGTCTCGCCGTGCATGATTTCGGCGAGGACGGGCACGTCGAGGAAGTGTTCGAGTGCCATGCGGTTGCTGATGCTGGCGGCGTCGCGCTCGTCTTTGACGTGATTCAGAATGATTCCGGCGCAGGTGAGGCCGCGGGCCTGGATGTTGCGGACGGTGAGGATGGTGTGGTTGAGGCAGCCAAGCTTGTTATTGACGACGACGATCACCGGGAGCGCCTGACGCTGCGCGAAATCGGCCATCGTGGAAAACTCGTTCAGCGGCACTTCCCAGCCGCCCGCGCCTTCGATGAGGACGTGTTCGTGCGTTTCCGCGAGTTCGTTGAAACGCGCGATGACTTCATTCAGCTCAAAGCGGCGGTTTTCCATCAAGGCGGCGGCGTAGGGCGCGGCGGGGACTTTGAACCACACGGGGTTGACCTCCTCGACGGTCAATCCGTCGCTGCTGGCGTTGGCGAGATGAATGGCGTCGTCACGCTGACCGCAGACGAAGGGCTTGAAGCCGGCGACGCGTTTGCCTGCACGTTTCAAAGCTTCCAGCAGCAGGCAGGTGACGTAAGTCTTGCCTGCGTCGGTGTCGGTGCCGGTGATGAAGTAGTGCATTCCTCTCAGTCTTCACCCGAGCGTTTCCAAAACTTGTAGAGGAAGCCCAATCCGAAGAAAATAGAGAGAGCTATCGCCAAGGGAGTCCCAATCACTCCGCCGCCAATCAAAATGCACACTCCTATGATCATTGGTGTTGGCTCAAAGTTGCCTTTCATAAGGTGGGTTGATCAACCAATCTGCGCCAGCACCGCAGACGCGATCTTGTCGGCCTGGGCTTCGAGATATTCGACATCGCGGCCTTCCACGAGCAGGCGGATGAGGGATTCGGTGCCGGAGTAGCGCAAGAGCACGCGACCGTAGTCGCCGAGCTTCTTTTCGGTCTCCTTCATGATTTTTTGCGCCTCGACGAGTTCTTCAATGGGCGGCTTGGTGCGCACGCGGAGGTTGCGGGAACTCTGCGGGAATTTTTTCAGGCACTTGCGAAGCTGGCTGAGCGTTTCACCGGTTTCCTTCATGATGCGCAGCACTTGCAGGCCAGCAATGAGGCCGTCACCAGTGGTGGCCCAGTCGCCAAAGATGATGTGGCCGCTTTGCTCGCCGCCGAGGTTCAATCCACGCGAACGCATTTCTTCGAGCACATAGCGGTCGCCGACACCGGTGCGGATGACGCGACCGCCAAGGCGCGAGACGAGATCATCGAGGCCGTAGTTGCTCATCACAGTGACGGCGAGGGTATTCTGCTTGAGCGTGCCTTTGCGCAGCATGGCTTCGGCGGCGATGGCCATGAGCTCGTCACCGTCGAGGGCGATGGCTTCCTCATCGCAGAGCGCGATGCGGTCCGCGTCGCCATCATGGGCGATGCCTGCCTGAGCCTGACTTTGGCGCACGATGCGCTCGATCTCCTCGGCATGCGTGCAGCCACATTCCTCGTTGATGTTGAAACCGTCCGGCTCGGAATGAAACACCTGCACATCGGCTCCGAGCTGCTCCAAGGCGAGGGCGCTGGTGTAAGAGGAGGCACCGTGGGCGTTGTCGAGCGCGACACGCATGCCGTCGAGGCGCACGCCTTCCATGGAGGCGATGGCGTGCGCGACGTAGCGATCCACGCCATCGGCGAGTGTGGTGATGCGGCCAATGCCACGGCCTTCGGGGCGCGGCGTGTCCTCATTGCCGAGCACGAGGCGCTCAATCGCGATCTCGGTCTTGTCATTGAGCTTGTGACCGTCGCCGTGGACGAATTTGACGCCGTTGTCTTTAAACGGGTTGTGGGAGGCGGAAATGATGACGCCAAAGCTCGCACGAAGCTGCGCACTAAGCATGGCCACGGCCGGTGTGGGAAGCTGGCCGACGAGAATGACATCGGCCCCGGCGGAATTGAGGCCTGCGGCGAGCGCGGATTCCAGCATTTCTCCCGAGGCGCGGGTGTCGCGGCCCAGGACGACCTTCGGACGCTCCCCGCCCTCCGGTTTGCCGCCGAGCACGACGGTTGCGGCCTGCGCGAGGCGCATGACGAACTCAGGGGTCATGGGATGACGATTGGCCACGGCACGAACGCCGTCGGTGCCGAAGAATTGGCGCTTTTCAGACATAGGACGCGCGTTCTAGCGCAGGACATCCGAGGTGTCAAAGCCCGGCGGCACGGCTGAGGCCTGGGGCGGCCGGTGGCGGCGTCACCACCGGTTCGAGTTGTGAAGGCGCTTCAGCAGGAGGTGGAAGCACAGGCGCGAGCTGTGATGGCGCTGGAGAACTGGCGGGTGGCGTGATCCTCACAGGCGCTGGTGCCATGTAGGGCTGGGTGTAGCGTACGTCCTGCGCCTTGATCATGAACCAGAACAAAAAGGCGAGCAGCAGGGAGATGATCTTCTCACGCCAGTTGCGGGTGATGAGTTCTTTAAGCTGATGTCCCCAATTCATGAGCGCCCTCCTTTTCGTGTTCCGCCGCCGCTTTCAATGCGGAGCCTTCGTTCAGGATCTCATTGATGCGCTGCCGCAGTTCCGCCGGCTCCAGATCGTGCTCCAGTTTGCCCTGGTAGCAGATGGAAAGCGCACCGGTTTCTTCGGAAACCACGAGCGCGATGGCGTCTGTTTCTTCCGAGATGCCCATGCCTGCGCGATGGCGCAGGCCGATGGCGCGGTCCTGGATGTCACGCTGACTCACGGGAAAGACGCAGCCTGCTGCGGAGATGCGCCCTTGGTCGATGATCGCTCCGCCGTCGTGCAGGGAGGTCTTGGGATGGAAAATCGTGGTGATCAGCTCCGGCGTGATGACGGCGTCTAGCTCCACGCCGGACTCGGAGTAGGGTTTCAGGTCGATGCCACGCTTCAGGGCAAACAACGCGCCGCAGCGGTGGGAGGAAAGCTGCTGCATGGCCTCCATCAGCACATCCAGCGCCTCGGGATCGGGCCGGTTGAAGGAAAAAATGCGGCTGCTGCCCAACTCAGCCAGTACGCGCCTCAATTCCGGCTGGAAGATGATGACGAGCGCGATGGCGAGGAAGACCGAAAAGCGCTGCAGCAGACTGCTGATGACCGAAAGCTCCAGCAGCAGCGAGATGAGCGCTAGGCTCAGCAGCAGGACCATCAAGCCGGTCAAAATGCGCGCTCCACGCGTGGCACGGAAGAACAGATAACCATGATAAGCCAGCGCGGCGAGGATGATGATCTCCACGCCGTCGCGCCAGTGCTCTGTCAAAAAGTCCCACATACCCACGCTTCGTGCTGCTGAGCATGAAACATGGCACGGGCAGATTCTTTTCTCAAAAGAAGAATCGTTTGGGCGGAGGATTCACGCCGGTTATGGATAGAAATTCATGCCGCCACCCACCCAGCTAGCGCATCCGACCCCGAAGCAGAGTGATCTGTTCGGTGTGGCGGACGTTGCGGTGCCGTCTCAGGCTGGGACACGTGTGGCACGGGTCCAGCTCGAAGGCGCGGCGGCGATGGAGCTGGATTACGCCATCCCTGATGAAATGGCGGCGAAAGTGGTGGTGGGATCACGCCTGATGGTGCCGCTGCAAAACCGCCGCATGAACGCGGTGGTGCTGGAACTGCTCGATGAGTCGCCGCATCGAGGAAAGCTGAAGGAAATCGCGTCGATCATCGGCCAGCGACCGATGTTCACGCCAGGACTGGTCAAACTGGCGCGGTGGATCGCCGAGTACTATGTCGTATCGCGGCATCAGGTGCTGCGCACGATGCTCCCACAGGCGGTGCGGGACAAACCGGGCAGCTTCGTGATGGACAGCCATCTCAAACTCGTGAAAGAGCCTGCGCCCGCCGAGTTTGAGAAGCTCCGCAGCAAAGCGCCGATGCAGGCGCGTGTGTTGGACATCCTGCGCAGTTACAAAGGCGAGGCGACGCTGAGCCAGATCCGCCAGGATGTGCCGCGTGTGGCCACTATTCTCAAGCCACTGCTCAAAGCGGGCTGGATCACGCGCAGTGAGGTGCGCGTGGAGCGCGATCCGTTTCATGACGAGCAGTTCCTGCCCAGCCAGCCGCTGACGCTGACGGAGGAGCAGCAGGCAGCGTATGATCGCATTTTGAAGGTGATTGAATCACCCGATAAGGCGAAGCCGATCCTGCTGCATGGCATCACCGGCAGTGGCAAGACGGAGGTGTATTTGCAGGCGATTGCGCGTGTGATCGAGCGTGGTGGCACCGCTCTGGTGCTGGTGCCTGAAATTGCTCTGACGCCGCAGACGATTGAGCGCTTCAAGGCGCGTTTTTCTTCGATCAAGGACCGCATTGCCGTGCTACACAGCAATTTAAGCGATGGGGAACGCCACGACGAGTGGTTCAAGATTCACGAGGATCGCGCGGACATCGTGATCGGCGCACGGAGCGCGATTTTCGCGCCTCTGGAGCGGCTGGGCATCATCATCGTCGATGAGGAGCATGAGCCTTCGTTCAAGCAGGACGAAACGCCGCGCTATCATGCGCGGGATGTGGCCGTGGTGCGCGGCAGCCTGGAAAAATGCGTCGTTCTGCTCGGCAGCGCCACCCCGAGCCTGGAATCCTTCGAGAACGCCGCCAGCGGCAAGTACGAGCTGCTGCACCTGACGCAGCGCACGGACGGGCGCACGCTGCCGCTGATCCGCATCGTCGATATGCGCATGGAGCGGCGCAAAGGCACGGGAACGAGCGTGGCGAACGCGGGAATCCTCTCCGAGAAGCTGCGGGCGGCGATCACGGCGCGGTTGGAGAAAAAAGAGCAGACGATCCTGTTTTTGAATCGCCGCGGCTTCAACACCTCGCTGACCTGCCTCGGCTGCGGGGAGACGGTGCAGTGTCAGGATTGCAGCATCCCGATGACGCTGCACAAGCACGAAAACCGACTCGTTTGCCACGTTTGCGGCTCCCGGCGGCTGCCGCCGTCGAAATGCCCTTCGTGCAATGAACCGGGCCTCAAATTCACCGGATTCGGCACCGAACGCGTCGAGGCAGTGGTGCGCGAGGTGTTTCCGCAGGCCCGGATCGCCCGCGTGGATACGGATACCATCCAGCGCAAAAACCAGCTCCGCGACCTCCTGCGGGAGTTCCGGGCGCAGAAGATCGACCTCATGATCGGCACTCAGATGATCGCAAAAGGCCTCGATTTCCCAAATGTGACGCTGGTGGGCGTGCTGAATGCAGATTTGGCCCTGAACCTGCCGGATTTCCGAGCGGCGGAGCGCACGCTGCAACTTTTGGTGCAGGTGGCAGGCCGCGCTGGGCGTGGCGAGGTCAAAGGCGAGGTCGTGGTGCAAACCTATGCGCCGCACAGCCCGGCGGTGCAGTTTTCCCGCCACAACGACTTCGAAGGCTTCGCGCAGCAGGAGCTGGAGCAGCGCCGGGCGTTTCATTACCCGCCGTACACGCACGTCGTACTGCTCGCCAGCCGGGGAAAACACGATGCGATGGCCGAATTTGCCCTGCAAACACTGCATCGGAGACTTTTGGAGGGCTTGCCAGAGGGCGTGATCATGGGTGAACCCGCCCCCTGCGCGATGGCGAAGGCCCACGGGCAGTTCCGCTTCCAGCTTTTGCTGCGCGCTCCGAAGATCCGCCCGTTGTGCCGCCATATTCAGCAGGTAATCGCAGCCACGAAGCTGCCGGAAGACGTGATTGTGACCTGGGATGTCGATCCGGTCTCACTTTTGTGAATTTGGGAGAGTTGATGAAGAATCGAAGGGGACGTTGACATCATGCTTCCTGATTCAATATTCAGCGCTTCATGACGACTGCGACGCGCACCTCCCGTTTTTGCCTTGGATGCCTAGCCATCCTGGCCTTTTCCCTCTCTGCGTGTTCAAGCGCTGTCAATGGGCCAGGAGGCCGCATCAGTAAGGTGAAATACATTCATGTGATGCCCGGCTTCGCGCCTGAGACGATGGCACCAGACGTCCTGTTCGAGTATCAGCGTCTCCTTCGCGGCGCGGTAACTGCGGCAGATTACAGAGAAAGATATGGCCACTATTACACCGTGTTGTGGAAGGCGGCTGATCGTGATGCCGGGCCGGTGACCGTGCGCTTTGAATATTTGCAGGCGCTCTCCGGCCTCCAAAAGCGTGTGCAGGAGCAGGTTGTCGATAACATCCGACGTGGCAACGTTTCCAAGTTTCAGGTCACCGGCGAAGAATATATAAAAAGCGGTCGTGTGACGGCGTGGCGCGTGAGCGTGCTGCGTGGCAGCGAAGAGCTGGTCAGCCAGCAATCGGCGCTCTGGAACTAACCCCCGCAACGCATGACGCCCCCCACTCACATACTTGTCGGCACCATAGGACGCGTTTTTTGGATGAGGGTGGACGGACGAGGCACCTTCCAAAACAGCCTACAGGCCAAGAAGGCGCTTCAGCGCGTGATGGGCCAGGGAGTGAAGGATTTCGTCGTCGATTTGGAGCGCTGCCCCATGATGGACTCGACTTTCCTGGGCATGCTGACCGGTGCGGCGCTCAATCTCCGCGAAGCAGGCGGTGGCACGCTCAGTGTGTTGAACGCGAACCAGCGCAACCTGCAACTGCTCACCAGCCTAGGATTGGATCACATCCTGGATCTGGACCAAGACGGGCATCTTTGGACGGAGGAGCGTAGGCAGGCGTGTGAGGCGCTTCAGCACTGCGGAGAGACCAATGAATGCAAAGAGGCGCAGACCGAACATGTCCTCGCCGCGCATCTGGCCCTGGCAGGCGTCAGTGACGCGAATGAGTGCCGCTTTCATGACGTGATCGAGTTTCTGGAAAAAGAGCTGGAGGAGCATGCCGTCGTCCAAGCCTGAAACGCCGCCTGGATGAGCCGGGAGCGTTGTTTGACACCATGACCACTTTCCTCCTTGTCCTGTGCGTGCTGTTGCTGACGGCAGGACTGATCTTGCTGGCCAAAGTCGCGCGCCAGCAGAAGGCCGCCTTGACTGCACTGCGCGCCGAGGAGGAGGCCATCGTGGCCGAGGAGAGGCGCATGTTCCATTACCTGCATGACTTGGGCGAGGCGACTTGGCGTGACGACCAGCAGGCATCCATGTACCGGCTCATCGTCGAGGGCGCGGTCCGTGTGACCCAGAGCACGGGTGGGGCGCTTTATTTGCTCGATGAGGCCACCCAGCGGCTAGTCCCGCGGCATTACTCGGATTTTTGTGCGCCCCTCATTTCTGTACCCGAGCGTGTGCGGCAGCAGATCAATGACAATCCCTCCACGCTTCTGAGTACCCTGCGCATGCATGCCGTGGCGGCGGACGAGGGGCTGCTCGGAGACATTTACGACAGGCAAAAGACCGAACTGCTGCCAGACCTCGGCCTCGAAGCGCGACTGGGCACCAAACTGGTTACCTCGCAGGAAGGCGTGATCGCCATGATCGGCCCGCTGAGCTTTGGCACGCGCCGACTTGGTGTATTGGCTGTCACCGCACCCAAGGAGGGCCGCGACTACAACGCCAATGACTTCGAGGTCTTCAACTCGCTCATCGAGCAGTCTGCCTTCGCCTTGGCCAATGCGGTCGCGCACAAAGAGGCCGCGAAAAACCGCATGGATCAGCAGGAACTGCTCAACGCCAGCCAGATTCAACAAGTGCTGCTGCCGGATCGCGATCCCGAGGTGCCTGGCTTCGTCATCGCAGGAAAGAACATCCCCGCGCGCACTCTCAGCGGGGATTACTTCGATTATTTGAAACTGCCGGACGGTAAATCCGGCCTCGTGATCGCCGACGTTTCCGGCAAGGGCATCGGTGCCGCGATGATCACCGTCATGTGCCGCACGCTCATGCGTGCCAAGGCACCAAACGCCGCCACACCCAGCGCCGCGCTGGCCGCTGTGAACCGCCAGATCGCTCCAGACATCCGTGAGGACATGTTCATCACCATGTCTTACATCGTGGCGGAAAAAGACGGCTCAAAGCTCACTTTTGCTCGTGCTGGGCACAACGCCGCCCTCGTCTGGCGCAAGGCTGATGGCCGGGTCGAATCCCTCCATCCGCCCGGTCTTGGCGTCGGCATCGACAAAGGGGACGTGTTTGAGCGTGTCACCAAGGATCTCGAGTTTTCGATGCTGCCCGGTGACTGCCTGCTGCTCTACACCGACGGCGTGAACGAGGCCATGGACCCCAAAGGCATCGAGTTCGGCGAGGAGCGGGTACAGGACAAACTAGCCAAATATGCCCCGCTCGGCCCCAGGGCGGTCATCGGCGGCATCATCGCCGACCTTGAGCACTTTCTCAAAGGCCGGCGCTCCCACGATGACATCACCTTGATTGCCATGCAGAAGACGGCATAGTCGCGGCCCCCCAAACCCCCGCGAATCATCCTATGACCGAGCCGAGTCCCGAAACGACCCAGCAAGCACAGCCCGAAGACATTGCCAATCCAGAAGCCGCTGCTCCTGTTGAGGAAGCCGCGCCGCTTGACCCCATAACCGCGCTGACGCAGGAGGTGGACCGCTGGAAAGACCTCGCCTATCGCAGCCAGGCGGAGTTGGACAACTTCCGCAAACGCTCCGCCCGCGAGGCGCAAGAAACCCGCGCCTACGCCAATGCCGAGCTGCTGCGCGCCCTCTTCCCCATCCTTGATAATTTCGACATGGGACTCGAAGCCGCCCGTGCCGAGTCGGAGAAGTCCATGATTTTCATGGGCATGAGCATGGTCGGCCGCCAACTCCAGGATTTCCTGCGTGAGAGCGGCGTGCAGGAGATCGAGGCGCAGGGCAAAGCCTTCGATCCAAACATCCACGAGGCCGTTTCGCAGGAAGCCAGCGCCGACATCGCCGAAGGCACCATCCTGCGGGTCACACGCCGCGGCTACAAGCTCAAGGACCGCATGCTGCGCGCTGCCAGTGTCATTGTTTCCAGTGGTCCCTCATCCACCCCTGAGGCGTAACCCTCTTTTCACACCCTCATGGCAGACAAACGCGATTATTACGAAGTGCTCGGCGTCCCTCGCGACGTTTCCGCCGAGGATTTGAAAAAAGCCTACCGCAAGCTCGCGGTGAAATTTCACCCGGACAAAAACCCGGATGACAAGAGCGCCGAAGGCAAGTTCAAGGAAGTCGGTGAGGCCTATGACGTGCTCAGCGACGAGCAGAAACGTGCCGCCTACGACCGCTACGGCCACGCCGCCTTCGCTGGTGGCATGGGCGGCCCTTCCGCCGGTGGCGGTGGCGGCTTTCACGATCCCTTCGACGTGTTCCGCGAGGTCTTCGGTGGCGGCGGTGGTGGCATCTTCGAGCAATTCTTCGGCGGTGGAGGAGGTGGTGGCGGCGGTCGTCGTCGCGACGGTCCGCAGCGTGGCAACGACCTGCGCTACGGCATGGAGATCTCGCTCGAAGACGCCGCGCATGGTGTGGAGCGCGAGATCGAGTATGAGCGCAGCGCCTCGTGCAAATCTTGCTCCGGCTCCGGTTCCGCCAGCGGCGGCGGTGGCAAAAAAGGCTGCCGCACTTGCGGTGGCGTCGGCCAGGTCATCAGTTCACGCGGCTTTTTCCAGATCCAGCAAACCTGCCCGGACTGCAACGGCAGCGGCGAGATGATCAGCGATCCCTGCCGCGTTTGCAGCGGCACAGGGCGCTCCAAAGAACGCACCAAGGTGCGCGTCAAGGTGCCTGCGGGCATTGAGGACGGCTCCCGCCTGCGCTCCACCGGAAATGGCGACCTCGGCGTCAAAAACGGCCCTCCAGGCGATCTTTACATCGTCATTCAGGTCAAGGCGCACGAGCTCTTCGAGCGCGAGGGAGACGACCTCCACTGTGACCTACCGCTCTCCTTTGCCACCGCCGCGCTCGGCGGTGAAATCACCGTGCCCACGATGGAGGCCAAGGCCGCCGTCAAAATCCCCGCTGGCACACAGAATGGCACCACCTTCCGTCTGCGCGGCAAGGGCATGAAAGTTCTCGGTGAAGACCGCCATGGCGACCTCTACGTCCACGTCCAGATCGCCGTGCCGACGAAGCTCAACGGCGAGCAGCGCGAAAAACTCGACGCCTTCGCCCAGTCCCTCGGCGAGCAGACCTCGCCGATGGAAGAAAGCTTCTTCGAGAAGGCGAAAAAGTTCTTCCGCTGATCCAGCTCACTCCGCGTAGCGCAGGAAGGCCTTCCTGCGCTGCGTGAACTTTGCCAGCTCCTCGTTCCAGCCCTCGATCACCTTTTTCCAAGGCTCGCCCGCGCGGATCGCCTTCACGCTTTTGTCGCGGTTGAGCAGCGTGTTGACCTTCTCCAACGCGAAGGACTTCGGATAGAGCCGTTGCAGCACCGTGGCGATGGCGACGCCCGTCTGCACGGGCTGCAACTCACCACGGTCCGTGATGGCGATGCGCACACCACCGCAGGCCTCGCCTTTGAACACGCTCGTCGTTGGCGTGAAGCGCACCGGAGTGAACTGCACGCCCGGCAGGCCGAGCTTGTTCAGTTCGTGCGCCAGCCGCAGATCATTCACATACGGCGCTCCGAGCACTTCAAAGGGCGAATCAGTGCCACGGCCGACGCTGATGCTGAATTCGAGCAGGCCGATGCCTGGATAAAGCTGCGCGGCATTCAACGAGCGCATGTTGGGCGAGGGATTGATCCACGGTAGGCCGGTTTGATCGAACAGCATGCCACGCCGCCAGCCCTCGACGGGAATCACCTTCAAATCGCAGCCCAGGGCGCGTTCCGCGTTCATCATCGCCGCCAACTCGCCTGCGGTCATGCCGTGGCGCAGCGGAATCGCATGCGTAGCCGTCTGCTTTTCCTCATCGAGCACCACCGGGCCTTCCACGGCCAGTCCGCCGATGGGATTCACGCGGTCTAAGACATAAAACGCCTTCTTTGCCTTCGCCGCCGCCTCCATGCACAGCCGCATGGTGCCGATGTAGGTGTAAAAGCGGCAGCCGATGTCCTGGATGTCAAAAACCAGCGCGTCGAGATCCGCAAGCTGCTCTGCCGAAGGTGCGCGACGCTCGCCATAGAGACTCAGCACTGGCAGGCCGGTCTTTTTGTCCTTCGTGTCGCCGATCTTCTCCTGATCCAGCTCCCCACGGATGCCGTGCTCCGGGCTGAAGAGCTTTTTGAGCTTTACGTCGGGCGCTGCGGCCAGCAGATCAATCGTGCTGCGCCGCTGCGCGTCGATGCCGGTCTGGTTCGTGATCAAACCGATCCGCAAGCCCTTCAAATCGGCAAACTTGCGCCGCACGAGCACGTCGATGCCGTTCAGCACTGTCGGCACTTCCTTCTCATCACGCGGCCAGGGTGATCCGACTGAAGTGAAGCTCATTCCCTGCGCCACCTTCGTGCCGATCTCCTCATACAAGTCGCGCACACTGCCCTGGCCGTCGGGATGCAGCCGGGAACTCATGAAAATGACAAACGTCTTCGTCTGCGGCTCGATCCACAGGCTTGTGCCCGTGAAACCCGTGTGGCCGAACGATCCAATCGGAAACAGCTTCCCACGCGGCCTGCTGAAAGCCGAATCGATGTCCCAGCCAAGTCCGCGTCGCTCAAACACCGTCGCGATGGTGTGTGGCGTCGTCATGAGCCTCACCGTTTCTGGTTTCAGCACGCCAGCGCCGTTGTTGAGGATCATACGCGCATACTTCGCCAGATCGCCTGCCGTCGTGAACAGGCCCGCATGCCCGGTGACGCCGCCCATCTTCCGCGAGGTCGGATCATGCACCACGCCGCGCAGCATCACGCCGTCTTGATCCTTCTCCGTCGGCGCGATTCGCGGTTTCCAGTCGTCGGGAGGCAAAAAACGCGTGGAATCCATCTTCAGCGGCCCAAACACGTTCTTCGCCGCGAACTCGTTCAACGCCGTCCCGCTCACGCGCCGCACGATTTCGCCGAGCAGGATGAAGTTGATGTCCGAGTAACGAAATAACCGGTCCGGTGGCCCTTCGGGCTCCAATTCGACCGCACGCCGAATTCCCATGTCATAGCCCGTCCACTCCGGTTCCTTCGGAATTCCCGGCCTGAGGCCCGAAGTGTGTGTCAGCAGATGCCGCACCGTGATTCCACCGCGAAATTCCGGAATGTAGCGCCGCACCTCCGCCTCCAGCTCGATCTTGCCCTGCTCCATCAGGATCAAAACACTTGGCAACGTCGCCACGACCTTCGTCAACGACGCCGCGTCAAACACCGTGTCCTCCGTCATCGCCTCCTTGGCTGGTGAAAGCGCTCTTTGGCCTTCCACGAGCGTCATCGTCTTCTCACCGCTCTCCACATGCAGCACTGCCCCCGGCGGATTGCCCTTCGCCACGGCTTTGCGAACGACTTCGCGTACAGGATCAAACTCATTTGCTTGAACGAGGGAGCAAAAAAACAGAAGTGGGAGCAGGCAGCGCATGGCGAACGTCATCCTGCCAAAAACGCCGCCACGCTGGCGATTTCTTTTTCTTCTGCCACCTGAGAAGGAGGAGATCTTGCAGCTTGATGTTATAACATATGTGAGTACGTTCTGCCCATGCTCCTCGAACTCAAGCTCCGCAAAATTGGCAACTCCGTCGGCGTCATCCTGCCCAAGGAGGCGCTTTCTCATCTTAAAGTGGATGAGGGCGACACTGTGGCGCTCACCGAGACGCCGGATGGCTATCGTTTGTCCCAGAGCCAGTCGGATTTTGCCAAGACGATGGCGGTCATGGAAAGCCTGTCGAAGCGTTATCGGAACACCCTGCGTGAACTTGCCAAATGAAAGAGCCTTACTGGCTAGGACGGGAGGAATGCCTCGCTCTGCACGAGATGATGGTGGCACAATATGGCGGAACCACGGGACTGCGGGATGAAGGGCTGCTCGAATCCGCGCTCGGCAAGCCTCAAAATCTTTTCGCCTATGGTGATCCCACAATGGCGGATTTGGCTGCCAGCTACGCGTCCGGCATTGTCAAAAACCATCCGTTTCTCGATGGGAACAAGCGCACGGGATTCATGATGGGTGCCGGTTTTCTTGAGCGCAACGGCTATGAGTTTCTCGCGGACGAGGCGGATGCGGCCATCCGCACGCTTGCTCTCGCGGCGGGCGAGATGACGGAAAAAGCCTACGCCGCTTGGCTGGAGACGAACTCCACCAAGCCTGAGTGAGGACGCGTCCTCTTGGCAGACTATTTCTTTTTCTTCTTGGCTGTCGGCTTGCCGGCTTTCGGACTTTCAAAGGTCGGCGCGATGGTGCCCTTCTCCCATTCGGCGATGGCGGCGGTGAGTTCCTTCACGACCTCAGGCTTCTCATCGGCTAGATTCTTCGATTCACTGACATCAGCGGCCAGATCGTAAAGTTCGGGCGCTGTCTGGCCGAGCCGCACGAGCTTCATGCTGCTACGGCGTACCGCATTGTTGCCGCCAGGGCCGCCGGAGCGCCAGAAGAGCATCTCATGCGGTGCTCCGTTCTTTTCGCCGGTCAGAAACGGCAGCAGATTGACGCCATCGAGGTTCTTGGGAGTGAGATCCGCCGATTCCGCCGCCGCGAGCGCTGTGGGCAGGAAATCGAGCGCGATCACTGGCTGCTCATAAACGCCCGGCTTGATCTTCGCGGGCCAGCTCACGAGAAACGGAACGCGCATGCCACCCTCATAAACCGCGCCCTTCGCGCCGCGCAGTGGTGAGTTGTCGGTGAAGTTCGTGCCGCTTTTGGCTTCGAGATTTGGCCCGCCGTTGTCGCTGACGAAGTAGATCAGGGTATTCTCGCGTTGCTTCGTTTCATCCAGCTTTGCCATCACCCCGCCGATAGCTGCGTCCAGCGCACAAACCATCGCCGCGTAAGTGCGCCGACTTGCGTTTTCGATGTGCTTAAGCTTTCCCAGCCATTCCTGCGGTGCCTGGAGCGGTGTGTGCGGCGCGTTGAAGGCCAGATAAAGCATCCAGGGTTTCCCGTCTGCGTGCCGCGCGACAAACGCCGCCGCTTCATCTCCAAACTGTTCGGTGAGGTATTTCGTCTGCGCCTCGTCCTTGCCGTTGCGGTTCAGTGGGATCTGATATTCCGGGCCTCCTTTGTCGCCGGGGAAATACACATGGCCGCCTCCCAGTGCGCCGAAGTACTCGTCAAAGCCACGCTTCATCGGATGAAACTGCGGATGCGCACCGAGATGCCACTTGCCGACTGCGCCCGTGGCGTAACCCGCCTGCTTCATGAGCGCTGGGAAGGTCGTCTCACTCAACGCAAGGCCCGCCGTGGTGCTCTCCGGCAGCCACGCGGGATTGTTTTCATGCCCGAAGCGATGCTGGTAACGACCGGTCATCAAACCCGCCCGCGTCGGGCTGCAAAACGGATGCGAGACGTAGCCGTTCGTGCAGCGCAGGCTTTGGGCGGCCAGTTTGTCGAGATGTGGCGTCGGAATTTCTTTCGAGCCCTGGAATCCCACGTCGTTGTAACCGAGATCGTCGGCCACAATGAGGAGCACGTTTGGTTTGGCAGCCCAAACGGGCGCGGCAAGCAACAGGGAGGCGAAAAGAATGAGGATGCGCATGACGAAGCGCAGGAACGCTGATGCCAGTGGCATGTTTCAGCGCTGTGGCCTCGGCTGCTGTCAGGTCCAAGATTTCATCCGAGCCGGAGATCGAGCGTGAAGGGAAACTCGGGGTTTGGCACCGCCGGAGCGACCTTCATCTTCCCAGGCGTGTGGCCATGGCGGAAGAAGCGGGCGAGTCGGCGGCTTTCAGCCTCGTAGGCGTTCACAGGGAAGGTTTCATAGCTGCGGCCGCCAGGATGCGCGACGTGGTAGGTGCAGCCGCCGAGGGAGCGCTGGTTCCACAGATCAACAAGATCAACGGTGAGCGGCGAATGGACGCCAACGGTGGGCTGCAAGCAGCTTGCCGGTTGCCAAGCGCGGTAACGCACACCAGCCACGTACTCGCCGTTTGTGCCAGTGGGATGCAGCGGCACGGTTTTGCCGTTGCAGGTGATGGCGTAGCGACCTTCGACAAGCCCCTGGGCCTTGATTTGGATGCGTTCGAGCGAGGAATCGACGAAGCGCACAGCGCCACCAGCGCTGCCTTCCTCGCCGAGCACATGCCAGGG
>JBIKYB010000237.1:0-8239 GCA_044355475.1 Prosthecobacter sp. | reverse complement strand
TATTCAATGCCCTGACATGCCCCATTCCGTGAGATCACTTTGCCAATTACATGACCTCAATGAATGGTATTTCCCGGTGAATGAATGCATTCCATAGGCTCACTTGTTCCATTCTGTTGGCTCAATGAATGCATTATTCCGTCGAAAGAATGCATCGAGTGAGGTCATTCCGACCATTCGTTGACCTCACTCAATACATTCAATGAGGTGCATGAATGGCCAATGTTAGATCACTGAATGCATGAAACCTCCGAATGAATGGACCCATTGACCCCACTCTGGGCATGGAATGAGCCCAAGGTGTGGGCAACCCGGGCTGGGGTCATGCCTGATCCCGGATGTTTGGCGGAAGCAGTGGGCTGCGACGGTGGAAGCCATGAGGTCACTCAGCGCGATGATCCGCCCAATTCTGCCGCGAACCCATCTGCAGGTCCGCCTTCTCCAGGCTGTACCCGTGTGGTCCATGGGGTGGAACAACGGACACATCGTGCTGCGATTGGGCGCTGATGCAGGGCATTGGGACGGAGAAATGAATGGAGCAGGAGCAAACAGAGAGACTGACTGCGGCGGGCGACACTTCTCACCTTTGACCTCTCACTCCTCACGCTATTCCCCGCTTTTCGGGTCAAACGCGTCTCGCAGACCGTCGCCCAGGAAGTTGAGGGCCAAAAGGCTTGCAGACATGAGCAGGGCAGGGAACACCAGGAGCCACCACTTGCTTTCGAGTGGGTTGATGACTTGCGCACCGTCTTTGAGCAGCGAACCCCAGCTTGCGGCGGGGTCTTCGATGCCGAGGCCAAGGAAGCTGAGGAAGGATTCGTCGAGGATGACGGCAGGAATGGTCAGCGTGAGGTAGGTGAGGATGATGGTGCTCAGGTTTGGCAGCAAATGGCGGCGTAGAACGCCCCAACTGCTCTGCCCCATCGCTTTTGAAGCGGTGACGAAGGTCATCTCTCGCAGCACGAGCACCTGGCCACGCACGATGCGCGCCATAGTGAGCCATTCGACGAGTCCGAGGGACACGATCATGACGAGCACCTTCGAATAGGCCTTCAAATCGCTCATGCTGCTGGCGAGACCGGTCCAATTCCGTGCCTGTGCGGCGAGACGCCAGCCATCGACCCACTCCTTCACATAATCATCCAACGCCGCGATGAGGATCATGATGAAGAGGATGCGCGGCACGGATTGCAGTACCTCGACGGTGCGCATCATGAGCGCATCGACTCGGCCTCCCGCATAACCACTGATCATGCCATAGAGCGTGCCGATGACGAGGCTGATGAGTGCGCCGACAAGACCGACCCCAAGCGACACACGCGCACCGGCCAGCACTCGGTAAAGCATGTCCTGGCCGTTCACATCCGTGCCAAGCACATGCAGGGCGGAGTTTTCCGCTGCATGCTGCATGGGGGGGACAAACGAGGCGCTGCTGGTGACTTTCAATGACTCTGGCAGCAGCATCGGCACGACGATGGCGATGATCGACAATCCCACGAGAAAGCCAAGCGCGATGACCGCAGCGCGGTTGCGCTTGAGGATCTGCCAACCATCAGGCCGCGCGATTCGTGCTGGAGCGGCGGCATCAGGCATAGAGTTTGATGCGTTTGTCCAGCAGCGTGTAAAGCACGTCCACGAACAGGTTGAAGAGCACGAGCAGCGCGCAGTAAACGATGACGGCACCGCCCAGCAGGAAGACATCGCGGTTCTGAATCGAGTTCACGAAGATCATGCCGGCCCCGGAGATGTTGAAGACGCTCTCGACGATCATCGAACCCGTGAGCAGATGCGCGGCGAGTGGCCCAAGGAAGGTCACGACGGGCAGAATGGCCACTTTGACCGCATGCCTGGCCACGGCCTGCGTTTCGGTGAGGCCTTTGGCGCGGGCAGTGCGCAGGAAGTCGCTCTTCAAGACATCTAGCAGGCTGTTGCGCATCAAACGGGCGACGTAGGCGATGTAAGGCGCGGCGAGGCAGATCGCGGGCAGGATCATCTGCTGAAACGTGCCCCAGCCGCCCACAGGCAGCCAGCCGAGGCCAAGCGCCACCACGGCGATCAAAAACGGGCCGCTGATGAAGGACGGAATCGAAATGGACAGTAGCGCACCGAACATGGCCGATCGGTCGATCCAGGTGTCCTTCTTCATCGCGGCCAGACTGCCGAGGAAGACGCCCGCACAGCTTGCGATGACGAAGGCCAGCGAGCCGAGCGCGAAGGAGTTCGGCATCTTTTGCCGCAGCAGCTCAGAGACACGCCAGTCGCGATAGCGCGTGGACAGACCGAGGTCGAAGCGCACCAGTGAGCCGACATAGGCGGTGTATTGATCCCACACGGTGCCGTTGAGCTTGTAGCGCGTGAGCAGCGCCTCCTTGATGTGTGGCGGTGGTTCCTTCTCCTTGTCAAACGGGCCGCCCTTCGTGATCCGCGCGAGCACAAACGTGATCGAGATCACGCAGAAGATCACGATCACGCTGCTGAAGGCGCGGCGGAGGAGGAAGCTGAGCATTGGGAAAATGTCGAATGACGAAGGCGGAATGTCGAATGCTCAATCAGGCGAGCCACCAGGCAAAACTACCGCTGGGGACGGGCAGGACACCTGACGCACCGCGAAGCTGCATCTCGCCGTGCTCCACTTTGCCGCCGTTGCGGCCAAATTGCTGGAGCAGCATGTGATGGAGCGAGATGGGCGTGAGTTCCGGCGTGTGGCAGGACAGCAGCACGCCGAGCGGCTGGGAAGACATGAGCTTGCCGAGCAATGCGAGCAGAGGCGGAAGGTCGTTTTCGATTTTGAAGACCTCACCCTTCGCGCCACGTCCGTAACTCGGCGGATCGAGGATAAGCAGGTCGTATTGGCGCTCGCGACGCAGTTCGCGCTCCAGGAACTTCGTCACGTCATCGACGATCCAGCGCACGGGCTTTTCTTCGAGACCGTTGAGCGCGGCGTTCTTGCGCGCCCAATCGACCATGCCCTTCGAGGCATCCACATGGCAGACTTCCGCGCCAGCGAGTGCGGCAGCCAGCGTGCTGCCGCCGGAGTAGGCGAAGAGATTCAGCACTCGGGCAGGACGGCCATGGCGCTTGGCATATTCCACGCAGGTTTCACGAATGCGCCGCCACTGGTCGCGCTGCTCGGGAAAGATGCCGAGGTGGCCGAAGTCGGTGGAGCTGAGCTGAAACTTGGTGCCATCGACTTCGATGGTCCAGGTTTCGGGCAGTTTGTCGCGCCCGCGCCATTGATTACCACCGTCGCGGAAGAAAGTGGCGGTGACTTTTTGCCAGTCGGCTTTGGGAAGTGACTGCTGCCAGACAGCTTGAGCACAGGGACGGGAGAGCACGACGCTGCCAAAGCGCTCCAGCTTCTGGAATGAGCCGCTGTCGAGGAGTTCGTAGCCGTGGGGGTCGGACATGAGATGCCCCGCTCATGGCCTCAAATGGAACGTGAATCAACTGGCGGCTACCTCATGGCGGAGATTTCAACGCAAGGGAACTCCACAACCGCCGTAGCTGGTGGGATGACACCTACACCGCGTTTGCTGAAATCCCTGGCCTTGCTGCTTCTTGCCACCCCGGCCCTGGCCGCTGAAACACGCGATGCCCTATTCCAAAAGAGCCTGGAGGAGATGTTTCCGAAGCTGGTGGAGATCCGGCGGGACATTCACATGCACCCGGAGCTGTCGAATGAGGAGGTGCGGACGGCGAAACTGGTGGCGGACCGGTTGAAGGAGTTGGGATTCACGGACATCAAGACCGGCGTGGCGAAGCATGGCCTCGTCGCCATGCTCAAAGGCGGGCAGGACGGCCCCTGCGTGGCGGTGCGGGCGGACATGGACGCGCTGCCGATCAAGGAACTGCGCAGCGTGCCGTATCGCTCGCAGAATCCAGGCGTGATGCATGCCTGCGGGCATGACGTGCATGTGACGTGCGCCCTGGGTGTGGCGGAACTGCTCTCCAAGCATCGCGATCTCGTCAAAGGCAGCGTAAAGTTTCTGTTTCAACCTGCGGAAGAGGCCATGCCAGCAACATTCAAAGGCGACTGGGGTGCGAAGCTGATGGTGGCCGAGGGTGTGATGGACAATCCGAAGCCAGCGGCCGTTTTCGGCCTGCACACGACGGCGGTGGTGCAACCGGCGGGCGTCACGGATGACGCGGTGCATTATTTGAAGGCGGGGCAGATCGGGTACACGCCGGGCATCGACAACGCGAACAGCGACCGCTTCCACATCGTCATCAAAGGCAAGATGGCGCACGGTTCCGCGCCGCACAAAGGCGTGGATGCCATCGCCGTGTCCGCGGAGGCGATCATGGCGCTGCAAATGATCAAAAGCCGCCAGACGAACACACGCCAGCCACTGGTCATCAGCATCGGCACGATCAAGGGCGGCGACCGGGAGAACATCATCGCCGAAACCGTCGAGCTGGGCGGCACGGTACGCACCTACGACGCGCAATTTCGCGATGGCATCATTGAGCAGATGCACCGCATCCTCAAAGGCATCACCGAGGCGCACGGCGCGACTTACGAGATGGAATACCGCAAGACCTATCCGAGCATTCAGAACAACCTGAAACTCGTCGAGGCCACGCTGCCGGCCTTCAAGCGCATCGTCGGTGAAAAGAACGTCATCGAGCTGATCCCAGGCATGGGCGGCGAGGACTTCAGCTACTTTGCGCAAGTCGTCCCCGGCTTCTATTTCCGCCTGGGAGTCGCCAACGAGGCCAAAGGCATGACTTACGGCGGCCACACACCCATGTTTGACTGCGACGAGGAGAGCATCAAAACCGGCGTGGCGGCGATGGCGGCGGCGGTGTGTGACTTTCTGGATGCGCAGAAGTAAGGCGGCTTACAATGGAATCACTTGCCGCTTTCCAAAGAGGACGTGACATTTTTGCATGTCTCTCCGTCTGCCAGCCCGTTTTCCGAGACCAGCGCTCTTGCTGGCCTGGCTTGCGGTCATGCTTCTGAGCACTGAGGCGCGGGGACAGGCGTTTCGTTTGCAGATTCTGCCCAAGGACGGAAGCGAGGATCTGATCATGAACCAGCCGTTGCACGGCAAGCCTGCGGTGAAGGTCTCGCGGCTGGATTTTTTGCTGTCAGGTCTCGCCTTGCGGAAAAAAGACGGTTCCTGGGCTGAATCTCGGGACTGGTTTGCGTTTCTGAGCGCGGCTCCGGGCAAGTCGATGACGGCGGAGGGCTGGGGGACGCCAGCAGGCGAATACACCGGGCTACGCTTCCGCATCGGTGTGGATGAGGCGGCGAACAAGGCCTATCCCAGTACGTTTCCGCCCGGTCATGCGTTGAATCCGCAGGTCAACGGGCTGCATTGGGGCTGGATGGGCGGCTACATCTTTCTGGCGCTGGAAGGCCGCTGGCAGCACGACGACAAAGCGGATGGATTCTCGTTTCACGTCGCCAACGCGCCGCAGTTGATGACGGTGGAATTGCCGGTGGAATTTCGCGGCGGCAGGCCGCTGACGCTGGCGGTGGAGTTTGACGTGAATCGAGTGCTCGAAGGCGTGGATTTCGCCAAAGACGGCACTTCCACCCACTCGCGCGAGGGCGATCCACTCGCGGCTCGACTGAAGCAGAACATCGAGCAGGCGTTTCGGGTTCGCAGCGTGAATTACGATGTCTATCAGACTCCAGCTTTCGCTGAAACAGCCGCCCCGGCCCCGCCGGGCACGCATCCAATCAAACCAGCCATCACTCAGCGCTTTCCTCAGGTGAAATATCCGCCGGACAATCCGCTCACGCGCGAAGGTGTGGCGCTGGGCCGTCGGTTGTTTCATGACCCTCGCCTCTCCATCAACAGCACGCAGTCCTGCGCTTCGTGTCATGATCAAACCCGCACCTTTGCGGATGCACGTCGCTTCAGCCTGGGAGCGGAAGGACAAACCGGCAGCCGCAATGCGATGCCCTTGTTCAATCTGGCCTGGGGGCAGGCGTTCTTCTGGGACGGACGCTCTCCAACTCTGCGGCAGCAAGTGCTGATGCCGATCCAGGATCACCAGGAGATGAATGAGACGCTCGAAAACGTCGTGAAGAAGCTGCGTAAGGATGAGGAATCTGTTCAAGCCTTCGCGCAGGCGTTTGGATCGCCAGAAATCACCCCTGAGCGCATCGCTTTGGCCCTGGAGCAGTTTTTGCTGACCTTGATCTCGCAGGAGTCGCGTTTTGACCAGGCGGCTCGAAAAGTGGCGGAACTCACGGAGAGCGAAAAACGTGGTTTGCAGCTCTTCGTAACCGAGTTTGACCCCAAACGTGGCCTGCGCGGCGCGGACTGCTTTCACTGCCATGGCGGGACGTTGTTCGCGAGCCAGCCTTTTGCGAACAACGGCCTCGAACTGGCAGCCGAGGATGTGGGACTCATGAAAGTGACTCAAAACGAGGCCGACCGGGGCAAGTTCAAGGTGCCCAGCCTGCGCAACATCGCCCTGACCGCGCCCTACATGCATGACGGACGGTTTGGCACGCTGGAGGAGGTGGTGGAGCACTACAGCGGTGGCGTGCGACGGTCAGCGACGCTCGATCCGAACCTCGCCAAGCACCCCGAGGCCGGAATTCAGCTCACTGCGGAGGAAAAAGCCGATTTGGTGGCCTTTATGAAGTCGCTCACGGACGAGTCCTTCGTCCCAAACACCGCCGCACGCTGAAAACCATCTTTCCTGAGTGGTTACCCCGCAAGGATTCGAACCTTGAACGAGAGAATCAAAATCTCCTGTGTTACCATTACACCACGGGGTAGGAGGTGCTGAGAGCGCGGATAGTAGTGCCTGAATGCGACTGCGCAAGGGCGGCTTCGGCTGGAATTTTCCTGATTGAGGCCACAAATGGACTCCAAAAGGCATTTTTTTGACGTCGGGTTAACCCAGCGTCCCAAACCACAGTTTCCCTGCGTAACTTCACCTGATTAGCAATGCTAACATATTGAAATTATGGAAATATAAAATATTTACGCTTGCAATATTTACCATAATTTGCAGAATAGCTGTGCAATTCGCATCAAATCAATATGAAGAAGCTCATCCTCATCCAGAACGACTATCCCGGCACCGGCAAGAGCACTCTGGCTCTTTGCTTCCACCGCTACCTCCAGCAGTATGGTGTCTCGCATCAACTCCTCTCCCTGACCGAGGAGGACACGCCTGCCCCCGCAGGTTCCATCCCGCTCGACGCTAGCACGCTGACGCCGAACAAGTTTTTTGCGCATGTTGATGCCTCGCCGCTGACCATCCTGGATGTCGGCACCGGATTGGGGGAGTTCTTCAACAAATTCTACCTCGGCACCGAGATGGACCAGACACTTCAGGCAGCGGGGATCGCGCTGTCCGTGGTACTGCCTGTCACAGCGGACCGTGAGAGCTTTGACTCCGTGACCGAGGCTGCAGAAGTGTTTTCTGACAATGCGGAGTATCTCATCGCCCACCTGGTGACTAGCTGCTACGACGAGGACGATAAAGTCTGGGACACGAGCTACGCCGCCCGCGTGATGGACATGTTCGAGGCCGTGGAACTGCACATCCCGGAGATTACCTTCCACTTGGAACTCAGCACCGAGCGCATGAGCCTAGACAACGCCCTGCAAAACGGCGACGCCGAGGAGCGCCTGGGCAAGGAATACACCAAATGGCAGCGTCGCGTCATGGGCCAAGTGGACAGCGCCCGCCAGTATCTCTTTGGCGAGGCCTTCCGCCCGACTATGGCTCCGAAACCGGTGAAACCCGTGCGCAAGATCCGTAGCAAGCTCGCTGCGTGATCCTTTTTTGACCCCACACGCTTACTCGAACAATTCGGGGTAGCAGCGTTCCGCCACCGCCCGGCTGAGATGCAAAATCTCAGCCGGGCTGGTTTGTTTTGCGGCCAAGGCTGCGAGATCCTCACATTCTTTCACGGCCAAACGACGCACGGCATGCTTCACGCGTGCCACCTGCGTTGAGGCCACGCTCAGTTCATTCAAACCCAGGCCGATCATCAGCGGCGTGAGCGTGAGATCCGAGGCCATCTCCCCACACATGCCGATGCGGATTCCCGCGCTACGCGCTGCCTGCACCGACATGCCGATCAGGCGCAGCACGGCCGGATGCGTGGGCTGGTAAAGTCCTGCCACGCGGTCGTTCAGCCGGTCCACAGCGATGGTGTATTGAATCAGGTCGTTGGTGCCGAGGCTGAGGAAGTCCACTTCCGCTGCAATCAAGTCCGCTGACAGCGCTGCGCTGGGAATTTCGATCATAGCGCCGACTT
>JBIKYB010000001.1:0-68478 GCA_044355475.1 Prosthecobacter sp. | reverse complement strand
CCTTTTCAGCAAGGAGCCGTGGAAGCAGTACCGCAGCTACTGCAATATCTACCGGATCGAGATCGCCTCCAATCAGAGTGGCTGTGACAATGGCAATACGAGCGGGGCTAACGGAACACGTGACACCTACTTCAATACCGGCTTCAATACGGCTGGCGTCCCGCAACTGCTGACCTACGGTTCTGGAGGTCAGAGCAGAGTGTCCGCCTTGCTGAACACGCATGTGCCGGAACAGGACATGCCGGTGGTGCTGGTGAATGACACCAAGTATGGCGGAGCAGGCTACACAGGCTCGTCCATTGCCTCCGTCCACAGTCAAAGCGCGGCGATCGTGGAGCACGAGGTCGGTCACTCCTTTGCTCAGCTTACAGACGAGGATGACATCGAGTACACGCTCTATACACCAAGCGAGCAGCCCAACACGACCGCCCAGACGACGCGTGAATTGATCCGTTGGAGGCACTGGATCGACGCAACAACCCCTGTGCCCACACCGGAGACGGCCCCCTACAACACCGCACCGGGCGACAGCCTGGTGGGCATCTATGAAGGCTCCATGTACCGCACCACGGGCTGGTATCGCCCGCACTTCAATTCCCTGATGAAGAGCCTGAACCGCCCCTGCGGGCAGGTGAACCGGGAGCAGTTCGTGCTGCAGTTTTACCAGCGGGTGAGTCCACTGGATGGCTTCACCCCGGTCAGCACGAGCTCCACGGCGAGCACGCCCTCAGCTCTCAGCTTCCAAGTGACGCCGAAGGTGCCTACCGGTGGGGCCCCTGCCCTGGCGGTTTCTTGGACGATCGATGGCATTGAACAAAGCGGCGCGGTGGACGCGCAATTCAACACCTTGACCGATTTCATCGGCAACGGCACGCACACCGTGACAGCGACGCTGCGTGATCCGACAAGCTTCGTGCGCTTAGACACGAGCAATTTGCTCAGTGAGTCGGTCACCTGGAATCTCACGCTCAGCGGGCAGATCCCAGCCACCCTGGCTGGCTGGCGGACGGCCTATGGCGCGGACACGGCAGTGAGTTCACCCGACCAACTGGCAAACCTGATCAAATACTCCCTCGGACTGGACGCCAGCGTGCCCGCTACCGTGTTGCAAATGCCCGCTGGGACAATCACGCCCGCAACCGGAGAACAACACCTCACCTTGACCATTCCACGCAGAATGAAACGCACCGACGTGATCTACACCGTACAAGTCTCCAGTGACCTGAGCGACTGGCGCTCAGGAGCCGGGCACACCGTCATCCTGGAGGACTCGGAGACTCGACTCGTGGTGCGTGACGCTCTGCCCATCAGCAACGGCAGCCAGCGCTTTATCCGTCTGGCGGTGCAACCCGTGCCCTGAAACGATCTCAAACGGATCTTCACCAGAGGCCGATCACACCAGCCCGCGTCTCACTAGGGATTCCTCCATCGCGCGGTCGATGAGCAGCACGGCGAGGGATTGCGTGGCGTCGTCGAGCAACTGCGTGGCGGCTTTGAGGGCTTTGGCGTCGTGTTCGGCGGATTCGAGCAGGCGGCGCACAGCGGCGGCGTGCTGGAGCACGGTGGCGCTCTCCTCGGCGCTGATCGCATCGCCAAGTTGAGCGAGCGCGGCATCGACGGCGGGGAGCAGTTCCTCGGCCTTGAGCTTCGCCTCGGTCCAGATGCGCTCATTCATGTCCTCAAAGGCGAAATCGACGCTCTCGGCGATCATTTGCTCCACCCGCTCGTCTTCCACATCAATGGCTGTGCCGCGAATTTCAAGCGTGGTGTCCTGATTGGTGGCCGTGTCACGGGCGAGCACCGTCAAGATGCCATCCGCGTCCAAGCTGAACTGCACACCGACGCGAGCGCTGCCCTTCGGCCCCGCTGGAAACGGCACTTCAATTCGGCCAAGCTCCCAGTTGTCCTTGGCCAGTTCACGCTCGCCCTGAAGAATGCGGATGAGCATGCTGTCCTGGTTGGCGACGGCGTTGGTGAACATCTCACCGGCCTTCGCGGGAATGGTCGTGTTGCGCGGGATGATGATGTTCATCAAACCGCCGAAGGTCTCGATGCCGAGCGAGAGCGGTGTGACATCCAGCAGCAGCACCTGCCGAAGACTGCCGCTCAGAATGCCCGCCTGGATCGTGGCACCGAGCGCGATAGCCTCATCAGGATTTTGCGAGGTGTTTGGCTCACGTCCGAAAAGTTCGCGCACATAATCCCGCACCAGCGGCATGCGCGTGCTGCCGCCGACAAGGATGACTTCATCGAGCTGATCGGGTTTGATCTTCGCATCGCTCAACGCCCGCAGGCAGTGCAGGCGCGTGCGCTCGATCCATGGGCGGGCGATTTTTTCGAGATCGGCGCGGCTGATGTCCACACCGTTGAAGGAGGCCGTTTCATCGCTGGAGAGGCGTTTTTTGACCGCTTCGGCCCCTTCGATCACGCGGATGTCATTGGCAGACAAGTTGAGCCGCTCGGCGATGAATCCGGCGAGCAGGCGGTCGATGTCATCACCGCCAAGCTGGGTGTCTCCGGCGGTGGCGAGCACTTGGAAGGTGCCGTCCCGCATTTCGAGCACGGAAATGTCGAAGGTGCCGCCGCCGAGGTCATAAACTGCCACTTTTTGATGCTCGCCGAGCTTGTCGAGACCGTAGGCGAGCGCAGCGGCAGTCGGCTCGCTCAAAATGCGCAGGACTTCGAGTCCGGCGAGCTCTCCGGCACGCTTCGTGGCGTTGCGCTGGGCATCGTTGAAGTAGGCGGGCACGGTGATGACGGCCTGGGACACGCTTTGCTCCAGTGCCCGTTCCGCCACGGCCTTCAAGTGCTTCAAGATCTCCGCCGAGACCTCGACGGGAGAGGTTTTCAAATCGCTCAGAGCATAAGGCGGTGCCCACCCGCCTTCACCGGGCCGGCGGCCGATGAGGCGCTTCACCGAGGTGATCGTGCGCGTGGGAACCAGCGCGCGCTGACGCAAAGCCACGGCTCCGACGGTGATGGTTCCATCTTCGGCGATGCAAACAGCGCTGGGCGTGCTGCGGCTGCCATGCTCATCGGCCAGCAGGATGGGGAAACCGCTATCGACGACGCCGACGAGAGAATTCGTCGTGCCGAGGTCGATGCCAAGAATCGGTGCCGGGTTCAAAGTTTCAGGTTTCAAGTTCGTGGGTTGCTAAACACGGGGCGGCATTCAAAATCAAATCATGGAATCGCTCACCCACCAGCTTCTCTCCACAACGAACCTCACCAACGCCCAGATCGCAGAAGCAGCGGCGCATTTGGTCGATCCAGCCATTGAGTCGGCGGTGAAGGCGGATTTTTTGCGGGCGCTGGCGCAGAAGGGCGAGACGCCGGCGGAGATCGCGGCCTTTGTGAATGAATTCCTCAAGCTGGCGGTCGATCCAGGCCTGGACCGCACGAAGCTGCCGGGACCGATGCTGGATGTGGTCGGCACGGGTGGGGATCAACTGCATCTCTTCAATGTGTCCAGCACGGCGATGTTCATCCTGGCTGCGGGTGGTGTGTGCGTGACGAAGCATGGGAACCGGGGCATCACCTCGAAAGCGGGTGGCGCGGATGTGCTGGAGGCGCTGGGCATCAAGATCGACCTGCCGAAGGAGAAAGTCGTCGCGGGCATCGAAAGCATCGGTTTGGGCTTCTTTTTCGCGCCGCTGTATCATCCGGCGTTCAAGGCGGTGGTCGAAGCGCGGAAGAGGCTCGCCGCCGAGGGCCAGCGCTCGATTTTCAACGTGCTGGGGCCGTTGCTAAACCCAAGTCGGCCGGACTACCAGCTCATCGGCGTATTTGATCCGAAACTGACGCGAGCTTTTGGCGAAATCCTCGTCCAGCTCGGCCGCCAAGGTGCCTGGGTGGTGCATGGCAGCGCTGGTGGTGGCCAAGGCATGGATGAACTCTCCACGCTGGGCATGAACGAAGTCTGCCAGCTTGAAAATGGCAGGCTGAGCGAGACGAAGATCGACCCCAAGGCTCTCGGCTTCGGCAAAGCAAAGCTCGAAGACCTCGTCGGCGGCGATGCGACGGAGAATGCCGCGATACTCGAAAGCGTGCTGGCCGGGACCCTCAAAGGCGCGAAACGCGACATCGCCGTGCTCAACGCGGCGGCTGGCTTTGTCATCACCGGCAAGGCCGCAGACCTGGAAGCAGGCAAGGCGCTGGCGGAGGAACTGCTCAGCCGTGGCGCGGCGCATGCGAAGCTGCGGGCGATGCAGGACCTCTGCTGAGCCGTAACCATGCAGTCGAGCCCATGACGCTGCCTGCTCTAAGCCGTGAAAATTCGATTGGAATACCGAGTCGGAAAGCAGAATGGGGTTTTATTCTGCTGTCCTCCATTCTGCTGTCCGTTGCATTTCAGCCAGGAAGATTCACCCGCAGGTGGAGCCATCTGGGCCTTGGCTTTTGGGGCATTCCCTGGTCATTGGGCACTTGAACCTTGGTGATTCCAACTTCGCATCAAGCCTACTGCATGGTTATGGCTGAGGCCATTTTCTCGCGAGACAGGGCGGCGGGAGATGTTACGATGGGCCGCCCTCACACCCCGAGTCCATGCCCACGACCACCGAAGTGCTCCAGAACGTCCAGAAGGTGCCCTCTAGCATGTGGGCCACCATCGGCATCGTGGGATTCATCGCCTTCACCGCCGGGCTGGCCTTTTCACGCGGCGTGGTGAAGCAGCTTCTCGGCATGGTGACGCTCGCCGTGTCCGTGGGCGCGGCCTGGTATGTGTTCCGGCACCGCGTGCAGATTTTCGGCGCAGCGGGCGTGAGCATCACCACCGACCGGCTGCTCATACTGTCCGTCGCCGCCGGCGTGCTGACCTATTTTTTGTGCAAGATGGGCACCTATTTTCTGGCTGCCTTCGGCCTGCTGAAAATGCTCGGCGGCCTGGATGGCTGGAAGGGGCTGATCATCAGCTTTCTGCCCTCTGGCGCGTTCTTGTGGATCGGCAGCATGGTGCTGCGGCTGGTGGGCAGCCTCTACGGCATGGAAAACGCCGCCGAGATCATGAACAAAGGTGGCGAGCTCGGAAGCCAGACGAAATCCATCTGGTACAGCCTCAGCCAACGCATCGACAACAGCTTCCTGGGCAGCGTGGCGAAAAAGCTCGACCCCTACGACATCAAGCCCACCGCCAACCTGGCCCGCCTGCTGATTCTGTGGCCGGAAGGCAGCATGTGGCAGCAACTCGCCGCCCAAAGCCCTGCCACAGCCCAGGCGCTGAACCACCCGCGCATTGTCGAGCTCGGCTACGACGACAACGTGCGTGAGGCCATCCGGAAACAAGACTTCGCCGGGCTGATGCAGATGAAGAAGGTCGAGGAAGCGGCCAATCATCCCGATTTGCAGCCCGTGCTCGGCGGACTGGCCCTCGAACAAGCGATGGACGCCATCGTTTACCAGCGCCCGCAGCCGGTGCTGCTGCGGTGAGAGGGTTCATTTGAAAAGACGGTCAGTTTGTTTTTGCCACAGATTCAGGGAAGCCACAGATTGTTTTTCCAAATCTGCGGCAGTCAATCCGGGTCCCTGGACGCTCGAAGTTTTGACGCGTAAGTCCGAGGTTTCCACGCCTCGTTTCCAGCTTCGCCCTTGCATCCGCCCACGATTTCGGCTTTGGCTTGGCGCATCCGTCATGCCCAAGTACATCGTCACCATCGGCCTCGAAGTTCACGCGCAGCTCACCACGCAGAGCAAGATGTTCTGCGCCTGTCCGGTGGAGTATGGCGCGGAGCCGAACACGCACACCTGCCCCACCTGCCTCGGCCTGCCGGGCGCTTTGCCCGTGCTGAATGCTGCGGCCATCGAGAAGACCATCCTCACCGGGATGATGCTGGGCTGCGAGACGCCGCCGCTGGTGAAGTGGGACCGCAAAAACTACTTCTACCCGGACATGCCGAAGAACTACCAGATCACGCAGTTCGACCTGCCGCTGTGCATTGGCGGCGGCGTGCCGCTGTATGACCTGGCGTATCCGAAGGACGCGCAGAAGAGCATCGCGAAACCCGGCAAGGTGGTGAAGCTCACTCGCATCCATTTGGAAGAAGACGTGGGCAAGTCCACGCACTATGACAAGTTCACCACGCTCGACTTCAACCGCGCGGGCACGCCGCTGATGGAAATCGTCAGCGATCCCGACATCGACAGCGCGGAGGAGGCCTTCGCCTACCTGACCAGCCTGCGGCAGATCTTGATCTACGGCGGCGTGAGCGATGCCGACATGGAAAAGGGCAACCTGCGCTGCGACGTGAACATTTCCCTGCGCCCCGAAGGCCAAAATGAGCTGGGAGCGAAGATCGAGCTGAAAAACCTCAACTCGATGTCCGCCGTGCGTCGCGCCATCAAGTTTGAGACCGAGCGTCAGGCCGAGGCCCTGGATCGCGGCGAAAAACTCATCCAAAGCACCCGCCGCTGGGACGATGACCGCGGCGAGACCACGCTCATGCGCACGAAGGAAGACGCGCATGACTACCGCTACTTCCCCGATCCCGATCTGCTACCGGTTCGCACCGCCGCACTCGTCGCCAAGATGAAACCGCAGGTTCCCGAGCTGCCGCATGAAAAACGCGCCCGCTTTGAGGCAGACTACGGCTGCAGCACCTACGATGCCGGCGTGCTCGCCAGCGAGAAGGAACTCGCCGCCTGGTATGAGGCTGCCGTGGCCGCTGACAAAGGCGTTCCGGCCAAAAAGATCGCCAACTGGGTGATCAACGACCTCCTCGGTGCCCTGAACGACCGCTCCCTCAGCCTGGCCGAATGCCCGGTGAAGCCGGAAGCGCTCAGCGCACTCGTTGCCACCGTCGAAGCCGGAAAAATCTCCAACAACCAGGCCAAGGAGGTCTTTGCCGAGATGTTCGAGACCGGCAAACCCGCTGCCGAAATCATCAAAGCCAAAGGCTTCGAGCAGGTCAGCGACACCGGTGCTCTGGAGGCCATCGTCGAGCAAATCCTCGCCGCGAACCCCGACAAAGTCGCCGAGGTCAAAGGCGGCAACGAGAAGGCCATGAACTGGTTCACCGGCCAGGCCATGAAAGCCAGCCAAGGCAAGGCGAACCCGAAGATGGTCACGGAGATCGTGCGGAAGAAGGTGTTGGGGTAATTGCCAAGAGACTGCTGGCTGGGTGCCGGAGGAGCCGCGAAACGGGATTATTCCCGGAAAGCTGAACTTTTCGCGGGCGGGGGCGGAAAGACCGGTTTAAATCGCGGCCCACTTTTCATTCATGGCCTCCAGCACCAAGCACATTCATTTCATCGGCATCTGCGGCACAGCGATGGGTTCGACTGCGGTCGCGCTGCGAGCGCTGGGACATCAAATCAGCGGATCGGATGAAAAAGTGTATCCTCCGATGAGCGATGTGCTGCGAGGCGCGGGGATCAGCGTCACGGAAGGCTACCTGCCGGAAAACCTGCCCCTGAACGCCGATGTTTATGTCGTGGGCAACGCCATCTCGCGCGGCAATCCCGAACTCGAAGCACTGCTGGAAAAGAAGCTGCCGTATGTCTCGATGGCGGAGATGCTGAAGCGTGAGGTCATCCAGGGGAAGCGCAGCTTTGTGGTCAGCGGCACGCATGGCAAAACGACGACGACGACGATGCTGGCGTGGATTTACGAACACTCGGGCAAGAATCCCGGCTTCATGATCGGTGGTGTGCCGGAGAACTTCGAATCAGGGGCGCGTTTCACGCATTCCGACCTGTTTGTCATTGAGGGGGACGAGTATGACACGGCCTACTTTGACAAGCGCAGCAAATTCCTGCACTACCTGCCGGAGTGCGCGATCGTGAACAACATCGAGTTCGATCACGCGGATATTTTTGAGAACTTGGACGCCATCCTTCTCTCCTTCCAGCGCTTCTTGAACACCGTGCCGCGCAACGGCTTGGTGCTGATCAATGGCGATGATGAAAACTGCCTCAAGCTGCGCACCAAGTGTCCCGCGCCGCTCAAAACAGTGGGTCTGGGGCCGAACTGCGACTTCCGCATCAAGATAACGAGCGTGACGCCAGAAAGCACGGCGTTTGAAATCAATGGAGACGCGTTTGAAGTGCCCATGGTGGGCGAGTTTAACGCGCGCAACGCCGCGATGTGCGTGTGTGCGGCCCGTTTCGCTGGATTGACCGATAATGAGATCCGCGCCGGACTGATGAGCTTCCGAGGCATTCGCCGCCGTCAGCAGGAGCGCGGCACCACGCATGGCATCACGGTCATCGACGATTTTGGTCATCACCCGACCGCGATCCGCGAAACGCTGCGCGGTCTGCGCCAGCGCTACAGCGGTCGCCGCTTGTGGGCGCTGTTTGAGCCGCGCTCGAACACCAGCCGCCGCAATGTGCTGCAAAATGAATTGATCGAGGCCTTGGCCGAGGCGGATGCCTCCGTCATCGCCGCCGTGGCGAATCCTGAAAAAGTCGCCGCTGATCAGCGCCTAGACACCGCGAAAGTGGCCGCTGCCGTGACCGCGCGTGGCAAGCCGTGCTGGTTTGAGGTGAACACCGAGGCCATTGTGAACCGCTTGAAGAGTGAAAGCCGGGATGGCGATGTGATCGTCGTCTTCAGCAACGGCGGATTCGACGGCATCCACGACAAACTGCTGGGGACGCTTTGAGAGGGAGTTTGCGGTTGTTGACGGTGGCTTCTAGGAGGCGGCGTTTTGGTTTCGACCACGACCGCCAACTTCCTCATCAGTGAACGATTTCCACCTCGTCACCGACGGCGACTTGGCTGAAGAATTCTTTCGCCTTCTCGTAAGGCAGGCGGATGCAGCCGTGGGAGGCCGGACGCCCGGTGACGTAGCCGCTGTGCAAGCCGATGGCTCCACAGTTCAGCCGCATGAACCACGGCATGGCGACGTGGTACAGCGTGGAGGTGTGCGACTTGTGCTTGTCTGTGATGACATAGCGTCCAGCGGGTGTGCTGTAGCCTGCACGTCCGGTGGAAACGCTGGTGCTGTTGATGATGCGCCCCTGCTTCATCACCCAAGCGCGCTGGGTGGAAAGGTCCACCGTGACCAAGGTGTCCGGCTCAGACTCTGGATCACGCCCCAGCAGCACCCGCATGAGGAAAAGATAGCCCTGGGTGGCGGCGAAGTTGATCGGGTAACGATGATAGCGCGTGGTGCAGACGCCAGCCTTCGCACCCGCATTGAGCAGGGCAACGGCACCTTCCACATCCCCACGGGCAGCACAGCAGATGAGTGGGGTGATGCCACGGTCGCTTTCCAGCGCGTTGCGCAGATCCTTGATCATGCAACGGTCGATGACGGCCTTCATCACGGGTGTTTTGAAGCGTGTGTTAGGATCGACGCCCAGTTCCAGCAGGGCTTCGAGCACCGGCACATTGCGGCGCAGGGAAGCGATGGCGATGGGCGGCTGCTGCTCGTGCGCAGACTCGTTCAGATCCACCCTGGAGAGCGCCAACACGCGCACGCATTCAGCGCGGCCCATGCGCACAGCGGCGCAGAGCGGGGTGTCGCCGCCCAGGGTCTTTTCATGCGGTGAAAAACCCATGGCAATGATGCGAGCGAGGTGCGCAGGGTCGTCATTGAGCACCGCTTGGTAAGCTTGCGGCAGCGCGTCAGTGCGCGGCATCAAGGAGGTCCAGAATTCGGAGATGGGATCGAGAACTGGCCGCCATGGCTGCGGCTTGATGGGTTTTTCGGCAGCATTGACCACTGCGACTGGCGCAGGCTCGGGCTTGGTGGCTGGCGCGGCACTCGTTTTTGCCTTCGGCGGCATGGCAGCACGCTGCAGCGCGGCTTTTTCTGCACTGGCGGGCATGCGGGGTTTGACCATCTCAAAGGTGCCGTCCACCGGCAGCGCGGCACGAATCTCAGCGGATTTTTGAGGCAATGCTGTTTTTCGTGACTGCTTTTCCAAAGTGGCAGGCATGCTTGCCGCATTCACCTGAAACAAATCATGGTTTTTGAGCAGTTGAATCATGCCGCTGCAAACTCCGACTCCCACGATGGGCGGGAGGACGCAGGCGGTAATCATGTTAAGCCAACGGGTTTTCATTTGTGAGTCACAGGGACGCCACCGATAACAAAAATGACCGATGTGTCGAGCGGCGATTTGCCGATGCAGGGACCATGCCATGCTGACATCTCGCTTTTCTTTAATAGGCTGGAAATAAATTATGGAAATTCAGATTCGTGGTGGGACGGTACTTGATGGTTTCGCCCCAAGTCTCCTCATTGCAGGCACCGCCGCGCCGTTTGGCTGCGGCGTTGATGCTGTGGTGTTTGGGCGTGTTGCCGGGCAAGGCCATTGTGTTTTACGACACGGGCGACTCCGGTCACAACACCACCGCTCCCACAGGAATCTACGAAGACTCCGGCTGGCAGTATGAGGGCAGATACGGCTCCTTTCTGGGCACCATCATCGCGCCGCAGTATTTCATCACCGCGCAGCATTTTGGCACGCAGGGCGGCACCTTCGTTCACAGCGGCATTTTCAACGGGGGGGCGGATGTGGTGTATAACATCGACTTGGCCGCCAATGGCGGCGCTGGCTACTGGGACATCGCCGGCACCGACCTGCGCATTTTCAGAGTGGAGGAATACTTCCCGTATTATGCCCCTCTATACACCGGAACGCTTGAAGTCGGCATGACCCTAGTGACTCACGGCATGGGCGGGCCGCGTGGTGGTGAAGTCCTCGTAGGCGGTGATCTGCATGGCTGGGAGCATTCAGGGGGCGACGGCACCGCCCGCTGGGGCACCAACATCATCTCCAGCATTCAACCCACCGCGCTCGGAGATCTCATCACGGCCACCTTCAGCTCCAGCGGCACGCTGCATGAGGCCACCCTCTCCGGTGGCGACTCTGGCGGCGGCGTGTTTGTGAACGACGGCGGTGTGTGGAAGCTCGCGGGCGTGAATTACAGCGTGGATGGCCGCTTCGACACGAACAACACCGTGGGCGACGGCTCGGACTTTGACGCCGCTCTCTTTGATCGCGGCGGTTTGTACCAGGGCTCCGACGCGTTCGGCTGGTCCTTCAACCCCGACCTGCCGCTGGACAATCCCTCCAGCATGTACGCCACGCGCATCTCGTCCAATGCAGGGGCTATCACGTCCATCGCCGTGGTACCAGAGCCACAATCGGCGCTGCTGGTGCTGCTGGCCGCGCTTTGCGGCGTATGCCAACGTCGGCGTGTCACGCCGCAGCCTTGATCTCGGCAAAGATCAGCCTGCCAGCGCTCGTCGGCAGCGTACCGGAGACCACGACATCGACGGTCTGGCCGATCTGCGGCGCGGCATTGTTCACCACAATCATTGTGCCGTCTGGCAGATAGCCCACGGCTTGGTGCTTGTCCTTGCCAGGCTTGGTCAAGGGCAGACGCAGTTCATCCCCCACGCTGAGCTCAGGATGCAGCGCACCTGCCAGCTCATGCAGGCTCAGCACCGTGATGCCGCGCAGACGGGCCACCTTGACGAGGTTTTCATCGTTGGTGATCAGCCGGGCGTTCAACTCACGCGCGAGTGTGACCAGCCGCGTGTCGAGCTTAGCGTCAACGATGCCTGTGGCGTCCTCGTGAATCGAAACACTCATACCCGGCATCACGCGCAGCTTTCCCATCAGCTCCAGGCCACGTTTGCCGCGCATCATCTTCGTCGGCTCGGCGGAGTCGGAGAGGCGTTGCAACTCATCCAACACGAAACGCGGCACCACCACCGTCCCGCTGAGAAATCCGGTGGCAAACACGCCTGGCAGCCGTCCGTCGATGATCACGTTCGTGTCCAGCAGCATCGGCTCGCCCTCCGAGCCATCTCGGCGAAAGCGCACATAGGGGATCAGGAAGGCAAACTGGTCGCGGTCGCTGCGCAGAGCGAAGGTCACGCCGAAAAACGCCAACGTGCCGTAGATGCAGATTTCCACGATGTTTTGCAGCGTTCCCCCTTCGGCATGATTTTGAAAATAAGTGAGTTGAAACACACCGACGCGGGTGATCAGCCAGGCAGAGAACAGCCCCACTGCAAGACCCAGCGTGGCATGGGAAAAATCACGCAGCGTGAAACGAGCGAGGGTGATGTCGAGAGCGACCAGCACCCCCATGAAGGCCGCGCCACTCACCGCGCCCACCCAAGCCTCCTCTTGCAGCCCAACGGCGATCGCCATACCGATGAACACGGAGAACGCGAAAAACAGCGCGCGCACGAGGCGGATGGGCCAGGAAGTCTTCATCAGGTGGGGCAGGGATTAAAAGCGAAACACCCGACGGGCAAAAGGAATCTCCCCCGATTTCATCAGGGCTTGAACACCGCCCTGCCGCGCCGGGTGAACTGTAGCTCGATGCCGACGCTGGCAAACGCGACGCCCATCTCGCGCTCGATCTCCGCAACACTCCGTCCGGCGAGGATGAACTCCCGCACCGCCTGGTCCTGCGACATGCCATTTTCGAGAGCCTGCCGCAGTGCGTTCACGCCCGCGCCGTCAGCCGCACGGTCGAGGTGGTAAAGATAAAACGTCAGCACCAGCGCCGAGATGTGATTGTCATTCGCGGACGCCATCTTCATGTCCGCCGCCCAGGTCTTTTCATCCATAGCGAGCAGTTCGGCCAGATTCAGCATCGCCAGGCGCACCGACTGCCCCATCTGCCGCGCTCCTCGCTCGCGCAGGCTTTGCCGCAGCAGCTCAGCAGACTTCGCGTCGTCTGCCACCAGCCAAACTGGCAGCGCTGACTGGGTGGGGGCTGAATGACTCCTCGCAGGCTCCGGCGTGATCGCAGGTTCGGTGTTCGGACTTTTTTTCAGCCCGTAGGCGGCCATTTCAGAGGGTTGGGCCGTCTCCAGCAGCGGCTTGAGGCTGCGTGCCTCCACCAGTGGCGATTCGCGCACCGCTTCTGCGACCTGCGCATGTGGCACCTCGCTTTTCAGCCACCAAGCGCCTACCCCGACACCCGTCATCGCTGAGGCGAGGATGGTGACACGCGCCAGCGTCACAAAACGTGGCCTACCGCGCCGGTGGCGCTGGCGGGCGACCTCGGTTTGATCCACGAGCATTGCTCGCGCATGGTTTGGGGCAGTGGGGTGCATGGCACACGAGTACTGACCGGGTAAAAGCTCCGCACGTCAAGTTCTCTTAAAGATGCGGCGGCTCACTGCATCATCGCCTGCGCCTTCTCCGCCACGACCGGTTCATCCCGGAACGCCGCCAGCGCTGGGCGTTGCAGATGCGGATCTTCATCCAGCGTCTTCTCGGCAAGCTGCCGCGCCAAGCGCACCAAACGCGTGTCCGCCAGCAGCTCACCAAACAGCAGCGGTGCCTGTCCACTCTGCGCATGGCCCAAAACATCGCCCGGACCACGCCGCCGCAGGTCTTCCTCGGCGATTTGGAAGCCGTCGCTCGTCTCCTCCATGATCGCGAGGCGCTGGCGGTTGTCCTCGTCCTTGTCTTCCACAAACAGCACGCAGTAGCTCGTATGCGCTCCGCGACCGATGCGCCCGCGAAGCTGATGAAGCTGCGCGAGGCCAAAGCGGCCAGCGTCGTGAATGAACATCACCGTCGCGTTCGGTACGTCGATGCCGACTTCGATCACCGTCGTCGAAACCAGCGCGTCCAGCTTGCCCGCACGGAAGCGTTTCATCACATCCTCCTTCTCCTCCGCGCTCATCCGGCCATGCAGCAGGCCCACCTCGCAGGGCGCGAGCAGTTTGGACCACTCCTCGTGCCCTTTCGTCGCCGCACCGGCCTCCAGCTTCTCCGATTCATCGATCAGCGCATACACGATGTAACCCTGGCGGCCTTCCTCGATCTGCTCGCGCAAAAACTTCGCCGCCTCCTTCAGCTTCGTCTTCGGTCGCACCTTCGTGATGATCTTCACCCCATCACGTGGCTTTTGGTCGATCGTCGAGACCTCCAGATCGCCGTAAATCGTCAGCGTCAGGGTGCGCGGGATCGGCGTGGCCGTCATCACCAGCACATCCGGCGTGTCGCCCTTGCGGATCAGCTTCGCCCGCTGCGCCACGCCAAACTTGTGCTGCTCGTCGATGACCACGATCCCCGTGTTATGCATCAGCTCCGCATCATGCAGCAGCGCATGCGTGCCGATGACGATCTCTGGACCACGCAAAGTTGGAGCGCACGCGTCCCGCGTGCTGTGCTCCGCGTCTCGCGGAGCACCGTCCCCAGGCACCCACAACCACGGATAGACCACCTCCGGCCCCACCAGCCCCGCTTCCTGGGGATTCCCCACGATGTACTCAAATTTCTCCTGCAAGTCCGCCTCCGACCGAATCAGCCGATCAAACGATTCCTTCTCCCACACCCGCTGATCATGCCAGCCTGCCTTCACGATCTCATGTGCCGTGAAGGATTTGAGCGAATGCAGAATGTCTGTCAGCTTATGAAACACTGGAGATTCCGAAGCCGGTTCCCGTTCACAAATCGCCGGTTCAATCAGCATGTGGACATGATCTGGCATCACACATGCGGCATACAGGTGATAGCGATTCCCGTGAAAGTGGCGAATCGCGTCCAGCACGATCTGCCGCGTGTTTTCCGGCAGCTTGCGACGTGCCGCTGTGCTTAACGTGATGAAATACTTCGCCCAGGGCCGCTCAAAGTGCGGCAAACGCCTGCGGGAGTAACGCGTTTCTTGCGAGGACGCTGGGTAAGTTTCCCGCGAGACGCGGGAAACAGCACGCGGGACGCGTGCGCTCCTGCCAAGCAATTCCAAGCCATCTCCATCCTCGCGTTTCGATCCCGTCCGCAGCGCCACGCGCAGGCCCAGCGGCTCCAGCCACTTGCGCGCATTGCGGGCATGCTGCTCGGCCAAAATCTGCGTCGGAGCCATCAGCACGGCCTGACGACCAGACTCCACCGCCCTCAGCATGGCCGCAAAGGCCACCACCGTTTTGCCGCTGCCCACATCGCCATGCAGCAGACGGTTCATCGGCGCACCGGAGGCCATGTCGCGATGAATCTCGTCCAGGCAGCGCTGCTGTGCCGTCGTGAGCTGGAAGGGCAGCTCATTGAAAAAAACGCGCAGCAGCTCGCCCGTGCCGATTTGTTTTCGCCCGCCGGATTCAATCACCCGCCGCTTCCGCCGTGCCACGCGGAGCTGGTAGCCGTAGAACTCCTCCAGCGCGAGATAGCGCCGCGCCTGATCCAGTTTCTCCATGCTCGAAGGAAAATGCACCTCCCGCAGCGCCAGCGACCGCGTTTGGCCCGCGAACTCGCCCTCCGCGCTCGGCATTGGGAGCAGATCCTCGCAAAACGCTCCTGGCAGCGCCTGGCACACATGCCACGCGGCCACGCGCAGCGCTTTTTGAGTCATCGCGCCCTTCAGGCGGTAGATCGGCGTGATGCGCCCGGTGTGAATCTGCTCCGCATCGTCATCCGCACCGCCTTTGACAATCTCATACTCCGGGTGAGACATGCTCAGGCGGCCCTTCGAGTCCTTGATCACGCCATAGACGATCAATTCCTGCCCTTCAGCCAGCACCCGGCTCATGAACGGCATGTTCCACCACTTCAGCGTGAGCTGCTGGCCCAGCAGCCCCGTCGCATGCCGCACCACCGCCTCAAACACTCCGGAACGGCCGCCAAAGAACTTGTTCCCCGTCTTGGTGATCAAAACATGATGGCAAGACGGAAGCAGGCCCGCCTGAAACGCCAGCGCCTGCATCTGCCGCCGATCCTCATGCCGGAACGGCAGATGCCACACCACATCCGCCACCGTCTTGATCCCCTCCTTCGCCAGCAGCCGCGCCGCATGCGCAGGCAGGCTGGGAACATCGGCGAGAGAGAGGTCGAGTGGAATCACCGCGTCACATCAATGGCCGCTCATGGCGTGTCAACCATCGCCTTCGACAGCATAGCGATGTGTCAGAGAGTTTTCTTTGCGACCTCTCTTTAGCTAAATCAAAACCGACTTGCAGCGCATCAACGGGTAAACTCTAGTCGGTTCCTCCATGTCGGGCGGCGGAAAGCCAAAGCCTCACTTTCATCATGACTCTTTCCCCTGAACTCACCTCCCGCCTACAGGCGTTGAAGGCCTTGCTTGATCTGGGCGATGTCGAGCTGGCCTCAACGGCGGCCATGAGACTTCAGGCTCACAAGGAGATAGATGCCATCGCTCAGATCATTGCGCATTTTGGCTCTCACCGGTATGCGGAGGCGAGCGTCCTCATCACCACCCTTCTGACTGAAGGCACCCGGTTGGTTCGCTGGACGGATCCCGAGATCACGTTGTTGGAGGCCGAGCTTGAGCGGCTGTCGTCCGAATTGGCAGAAGCAGAAGTCGAGCAGGCGGAACTGGCGCATCAAATCTCCCGCTTTCATGCGGCTCACCATCAAAGCCTGGGCGAACGATTGGAGAAGCTGCTGCGACTGCGACTGCTCGTTCGGAAGCGGGCGGCAGCGGCAGACCCGACGAAGGCCGAGGAGGCCAAACAAGCGCAGCAAGATTTCGACGACTTTCAAAAAGAGAGCGCCGCACAGGAGGCCGAGGATGCCCGCACAAAATGGGATTTGTCTGAAGAAGGACAGCAGGAACTGAAAAAACTCTTTCGCAGCGCCTCGAAGAAATGCCACCCCGACGTCGTGCCGACGGAGCATCAGGCCGCCGCTGCGGCCATGTTCCGCGAATTGAGTGAAGCCTACCAGACGGGCAATCTCGTTCGCGTGAGACAACTCGCCGCCCAGACATCCGCAGGTGTTTTTACTGTGGCAGCCGAGGCCACGGCGGCAGATCAGAAAGCCACCCTTCAGGCACGCATCCATGCGGCTCGTTCCGCCTTGAAGAAAGCTCGAGCCGAACTGGCGGCGGTTCAGCAGTCGGAGGCTTTCCATGTCATGTCCCAGCATCCCGAATGGAACGCCTATTTCTCGGCTCAGGCGGCGAAGATTGATCAAGAGATCGAACGTTTGGCCCGCGCTATGGAGGACTCGGATTCATGAGCAACGACCAGCTTCCTAAACTCGAACTTCAGGTCAGTTCCTCCCAGGCATTAGTGCGTCGCATCGACCAGCGGATCGATCTGGTGAAACGTTTGTTGGCCGAGGCCGATGCGGCTCAGGCTTTGGTTCTTCCGACCAACTTTATAAACAGCCTTGGCATGGAAATGATGTGGTGTCCGCCTGGGGAGTTTCTCATGGGTAGCCCCCTGGGTGAAAAACACCGGTGGGTCGGTGAAGGTCAAGTCCAGGTGCGGATCAGCCAAGGTTTCTGGATGGCCAGCACACTGGTGACGCAGAGTCAGTGGCAGGCACTGATGGGCAACAATCCGAATTGCTTCAATGACAGCGGTCAGTTGCCGGTTGATACGGTGAGCTGGAACGATGCGCAGGACTTTTGCGCGAAGCTCAACGGCATCGAAACCGGACCTCACGGTTATCACTATGCGCTACCTACGGAGGCGCAGTGGGAATATGCCTGTCGTGCAGGAACCACCGGTCCTTACAATGGTGAACTTGATGACGTAGCTTGGTACTATGAGAACAGCGGAAATAAGACCCATGAGGTGGGCGGGAAACAAGCGAATGACTGGGGACTCTATGACATGCACGGGAATGTGTGGGAATGGTGCGCGGACTGGTATTCACCTGAGCTTGAGGGCGGGGATGACCCCAGAGGGCCGTCAACAGGCTTGTACCGCGTGTTCCGCGGCGGCGGCTGGTGCAGCGACGCCTGCCTATGCCGGTCGGCGATGCGCGACTTCCCGGATATCGCCGACGACGCCTACGGCGGCTTCCGGGTTGTCTTGGAACAAGGGCGGTCCTGAGCAGGGTTAACCCGCGCGGCTCATTGCTCGAATGCCTTTGCAGTGTCTCTGAGTTGCCACTTATCACACGGAGGCGTTCAGGTTATGGGTTTGTTGGCTCCTAGCACCGGAAAGGGGTGCTACTCACGAGTCAATTCCTCATTCGTCGGCATGTCTGTCCGAGATAAGTTGCCAGGAGCGAATTCACAGCCACGAACAGGGATCTCTGTGTATGCAGCCTGTAGATGTTCTTCTCACCGTGAAACAGGTTGTTCCGAATCCTGTAGGCGATGAACAGAAGTGCGAACACCATGTCGTTCAAACCTTTGCACGTTCCCTCAAGCACTTTTTGAAGAAGCAGAATTTCATTACTGTCTCCGCATCCCTGTGAGTGTTGTGCAGGCTCCAGCGAGCTTGATAAGTAGCCAGCTTCACCGAATTGCGAATACCGAGTGCGAAAGAACAGAAGATACGGTTCATATGCGTCTCGCATAAGTTGATCCTTGGCAGAAGCCTCATCAACGTGCTTTCTTAAATCAACGAGCCGGACAAAACGATCACAGGTTTCACGCTCAAACAGACTCCAAAGCAGTGTGAACTCGAGGATGGGCTGCAGCTCTGTGCTGTCTATTGGTTTTCCATCCGCCGAAAACTGGGAGAACCATTCAACGGCATTGAATTGCAGCGAAGCGGGGATTTCTGCGGGGCTGATGACCATGAAACCTCTGCTATCACCGAAACAATCCTCTTACCATCATGGAATTACACAACACCAATACGCTGGCGATGTCTTCGATGTAACGGCAGCCAGAGCGCAGATAGCGGGGGCGTTGTGTTTGTTAACGCGGAGGCGCACGGCCTTGCAGCACATCTCGCGGGCGCGATCCTCGGAATTGCAAACGACGGTGCTCATGAGCGCACTACGGGCAAAGTGCCGCCGAACTCCGCCGCGAGATCGTCATCATCCCAGTTCACGCTGGCAACACCCCACTGGCGGCAGGTAAGCAGAAACTCGACGCGGGACAATCCCGCCAACTGGGCGGCCTGCCCGCTGGAAAGCCGGTGGCACTCGAACAGCTTCATCGCCGCAGCGATCTTCGTGTCCGCTGCGAAACGCGGCGCGTCCACGCCCATGGCGGCAAGCCAGGACGGCGGGTATTCGAGCGTGATCGTGCTCATGAGCGAAAACTAACTTCAAAAGCCGGTCGTGCAACGGGCCTCATCTGACAGGCCGAGGCTTGAGCCAGCCTCACACCGCCTTCTCCATCACATAGTCATCCATCACAAACCCGCTGCCGATGTCGCTGACGACATCTTCGGTGAAATGGAAGCCGTGGCGGAGGTAGGCGCGAATGGCGGGGGCGTTGCGTTTGTTCACGCGCAGACGCACGACCTTGCAGCGCAGGTCGCGGGCGCGGTCCTCGGCCCAGCGCAGGGTGAGACCGCCGAGGCCGTGGCCATGCACCTCGGGCAGGAGGTAGAGCTTGTTGATGAAGAGCACGGGCTCCATGGCGAGCTTTTCAAACGAGATGTAGCCGACCGCGCCACGCTCCTCGACCTCGACGAGCGCGTACCACACGTCCCGCGCCTGCATCTCATGCGCCATGTTGCCGGGCTGATACCAGACGGAGAGCATGTAGCGGATCTGCGCGTCGCTGATGATGCCGGGGTAATACGCGAGCCAGATGGCATGCCCGAGCTTCTGCACCATCGGCAGTTCCTCCGGCCCGATGCGGCGGATGCGCGTGCTGAGCGGCTGTTTCACGCCCTGGATCGACTCCAGCGTGCGCTGCCAGATTTCGAGGTCGTTGGCCGGTGAGAGCCGCTGCAAATGATCGGCGATTTGATCGTGCGTCGGCTCCACAATCTGCTCCTCACGAATTTGTTTCTGATCAGAGGGGAATTCCGCCTCCGACAGGACAGTTTTTGCCAGATACCAGCAAGCCCAGGCCCGCCAGGTGCGCAGTTCCTTGTTTGGCTCGACCATGCGCGTGGCCAGATGCTGCCAGTGACGGCGCGGATTGCCGATGAACTGGCCTTCCACACGGTTCTGCATGATCCACAGGAGCGCCTGATACGGCAGCGGCCATTTCGCCAGGATCGGCTCGTCTGCCTTCAGTGGCAGCGATAGCGCCCGGTTGATGAGCAGGATGCTTTTGGCCGGAAAACCCTCGCGCCAGAGACTCTGTGCATAATGCAGCGCCGTTTCATAGAACAGCGGCCCACGCTCGCCGCCCAGCGTCTCAATGTCCGTGTGATCGTAATGACGATTCTCCTCCGGCAGCAGCGGGCAGGGCGGGTTGATCCACGCGTGATGTCGCATGGTCAGTCAACGCTCAAGGTGCGGGGTATTTTCGGACAGAGCAGTGATGCGGCAGCTTTTTCCGGCTCATCTTTGAGGAAGAACAGGAGCCGTCCTCGGCGATCGCAAACCCAGACTTCCTTGGCTCCTGCTTCGAAGTAAAGACGACGCTTTTCCTCGATTTCACCACGTTTGTTGCCCGGAGAGACGACCTCGACGCAAATCTCCGGCGCACCCTTGAGCGCCACACGTCCGCCAACCTGCACGAGCCGCTTCTTCGAAAGCCAGGCCACATCAGCGACCTTGATGCCCTCACTGGTGGAGATGGGGCACTCGACAGTCACTTTGCCGACGGGCGCATGTTTGCGCAACAGCTCGACAAGATCTGCTTGTTTGCCGCCATGAGAGAATTCGGTGTAGCACATCATGATCGTGTTTCCGTAGCGGTCTGTTTCCACCCTGCCGGGCCAGTTGCGCACCATTGGATCGCGCCCGATCTCCTCCCAGCGGTCGATGTTGAAGACCGTCTGGTTTTTGACCTTCGGGATGGATAGCAGGGCGTTCATGACTGGAGTCTGGCACATCCTCACTTCTGCTTCAACTCCCAGCCCTTTGCGCGGCCCAACGCCCGATCCCATTCCGCCGTGATCTTGGCGCGTTCCGCCGCCTTCATAGCCGGTTTGAATTTGCGATCCATCTGCCAGTGCTTCGCGATGTCGGCCACATTCTTCCAGAAGCCGACGGCAAGTCCGGCGAGGCAGGCGGCACCAAGTGCGGTGGTTTCATTCACCTTCGGTCGCACGACGGGCACGCCGAGCAGATCGCACTGCATCTGCATGAGCAGGTTGTTCACGCACGCGCCGCCATCGACACGGAGTTCCTTCAGCTTGATGCCCGCATCGGCCTCCATGGCCTTCAAGATGTCCATGACCTGCAAGGCGATGCCTTCCAGCGCCGCACGGGCGATGTGCGCCGCCGTAGTGCCACGCGTCATGCCCACCAGCGTGCCACGCGCATACGCATCCCAATGCGGAGCGCCCAAGCCAGCGAAGGCAGGCACGAGATAGACGCCGCCGGTGTCCGGCACGCTCGCAGCGAGCGCCTCGACATCGGTGGATTTTTTGATGATGCCCAGACCATCGCGCAGCCACTGAATCGCCGCGCCGGCGATGAACACACTGCCTTCCAGCGCATACTCGGTGCGTCCGCCGATGCGCCAGGCCACAGTGGTGAGCAGTTTGTTCTTCGAGGCGATGGGCTTGGTACCGGTGTTCATCAGCATGAAGCAACCTGTGCCATAGGTGTTTTTCACCATGCCCGGCTTCGTGCAAACCTGGCCGAACAAGGCCGACTGTTGATCTCCTGCGATGCCAGCGACAGGAATGCTGCCGCCGAAAAGCGACGTTTCACCAAACACGCCGCTCGAATCCTTCACCTCCGGCAGCATGGAGCGCGGCACGCCGAAGATTTTCAGCAGCTTGTCATCCCAGTCGCCTTTGCGAATGTCGTAGAGCATCGTGCGCGAGGCGTTGCTGACATCCGTGGCATGTACCTTGCCGCCGGTGAGGTTCCACAGCAGCCAGGTGTCGATGGTGCCGAAGGCGAGTTCGCCCTTTGCTGCGCGGGCTTTGAGGCCCTTCACGTTTTGCAGCATCCACTGCACCTTCGTGGCGGAGAAGTAAGCATCAACCACAAGACCGGTCTTGCGCTGAATGAGCTTGTCGAGCTTCTGCGCGCGCAGCTTGTCGCAGATCGACGCCGTACGGCGGTCCTGCCAGACGATGGCGTTGCAAACCGGCTTCCCAGTCTTGCGATCCCACACCACGGTCGTCTCGCGCTGATTCGTGATGCCGATGGCGGCAACGTCCGCAGCCTTGGCGCGCGCGGTTTGCAGCACCTCCGCCGCCACTCCAGCCTGAGTGGCCCAGATTTCCTGGGCATCGTGCTCCACCCAGCCGGGTTTCGGGAAAATCTGCCGGAACTCCTTCTGTGCCGTCGCCACGATGCCGCCTTCGTGGTTGAACAGAATGGCGCGTGAGCTGGTGGTGCCCTGGTCGAGTGCGAGGATGTATTTCATGGCGCGATTTTTCACATTCGCGCCCGGAAGGCCAGTCAGAAGATGAATTCTGCGCGGTTAAGCCATCTCGGTCCATGTCCCGCGCGTCACGCCGAGCTGGCTCTGCGCCTTCAGATCGCGCCAGATCTCCTCGCCATCGCGCTGACCGGCCAGCAGCTCCTGGTAAGTGCGCAGGACGATCATCGCCTCGTCGGCGTCTTCTTCGAGTAGCTCGACGCGGAAGCAGCTCAGGCCAAAATCACGTAGCTCGGAGAAGAATTGCGCACCGGTTTGCGCCACGGCGTTGAACAGCGTGTTACGGCAGCCGACATCGGCCTTGAGCGGGTGCATCATGCCGACGCGATCACGAAGATGCACGCGATGACGGTCGCAAGGGCGACCGCAGTTCGTGAAATCGGTGCCCTTGCTCAAAAACGCCGCGAACGCGCAGTGCTCCATGTGAAACATCGGCATGTGCTGATGCAGCGTGAGTTCAAACCACGACGGCGGCGCGGCGGCGAGCAAATCGACGACCTGCTCGATGTTGAGGTCATAACTGATGGTCAGCCGCTCCAGACCGGCCTTTTTCAAAATCTCCGCCGTGAGCGGATTCGCCACGTTGAGCGAGAAATCACCGGTCATCGGGATGCCGGCGTCCTGGAAGAACGACATGGCTCCGAGATTGCGAATGAGCACGCCATGCGGCTCCGCGCGCTGGATGAGCTTGAAGAAGCCAGCTTCGCCGGATTTTTGAATGCGTGGCGTGGCCAGCCAGACCTGAGCGGTGTCGCTGGCGGCCTTGATGTGCTTTACCGCGTCCGCGTAACGGCGGATGTCCTCGAAGTCGAGGTAGAGACGCGGGATGCCCAGCACGAGCGCCGCCTCCACATGCTCCTGCGTACGGCAAAGCGCATGGATTTGGAGTGGCGACGATTCGTCGCCTTTCCCGCGAGCGGGCATGAGGCTTTCGAGTGTCACCTGGCTTCGTGCAGGTTCTTTTGGCGACGACTCGTCGCCACTCCACAGTGCCACCAACTCACGCCGCATGCGATTCAACTCGCTGATGGGCAGCATGACCTCGCCTTCGACATCGAACTGCACGCTGCCGAGTTCGAACTCGGTGCCGCCGAGACGACTGAATTGCTCGATGAAGGCGGACGGCGTGAGCGGGCGCTTTATCGCGGCCTGCAAGGGCATGGCGGAGGCGATTTGATGAGCACCGCTGCGCACGACGAGTGGCTCGCCAGCTTTGCCGGTGACGTGGAGATCAAGCTGGTGCTGCTTCCGAATGGGAAGGTCGCCTTCAAACGACTGCCGCAGGGAGCGATTGAGCGCGGGATCGCTGGTTTTGAAGACGCGCATGCCGATCTGCACATCCTGCATGCGGAAATGACCATGGCGGAAGCTCAAGGCGTTGCCGCGCATCTCATAAACACTGCCGCCTTGCTCGTAATTGGTGTCGGCGAGGTTCTCCAAGACCACACCGTCGCCCGGCTTCATGGCGATGTGCAATTCATCAAGCTCCAGCGTATCCGCACCGAGAATGCGCGTGACCTGGCCAACATATGGACCGCGTTTCTTACCGTAATAGGCTCCGACGAGTTCCTGGTGATTCACCCCATGCATCCAGCCAGGATAGAGGCCGCGTGAGAAGGTCATTTCGAGCGCGTAACGGTCCTCATCCGTTGCCGGAGCTGGTTTTCCGGCCAGCGCACGATCTATCGCCGCACGATAGACCTGCGTGACACCGGCGACGTATTCCGGCGTTTTGAGACGGCCTTCAATTTTGAAACTGCGGATGCCCAACTCGATCAAGCGCGGGATTTCATCCACGGCGGCGAGATCTTGTGGCGAAAGCAGGTAGCGCTTGTCACCGAGGTCACGCTGCTCGCCATCGACAATCATTTCATACGGCATGCGACAGGCTTGCGCACATTCACCACGATTCGCACTGCGGCGGCCCAACGACTCGCTGGTGAGGCACTGGCCCGAGTAAGCAACGCACAACGCGCCGTGCACAAACACCTCCAGCGGCACATGCGCATCTTTGAAACGTTCCAGCTCACGCATGGAAAGCTCACGCGCGAGCACCGCCTGGTCGATGTCGAGCTGTTTGGCAAATTCGAGGCCCTCAGGCGAAGTAATCGTCATCTGCGTGCTGGCATGCAGCCGCAGACCCGGCGTGAGCGCCTTCACCATGCGCGCGAGGCCGAGATCCTGCACGATCACCGCATCCACGCCGCTGTCTTCGAGCAGATGAAGCTGTTTCTCGGCATCCGGCAGCTCCTTGGTGAAAATCAGAGTGTTGAAGGCCACATAGCCCTTCACGCCATGCGCATGGAGGAACTTCATCAGCTCCGGCAAATCCTCCTCCGTGAAGTTATCCGCCCGCAACCGCGCATTGAAGCGCGGCATGCCAAAAAAGATCGCATCGGCCCCGTTCGCGACGGCTGCGCGAGCACAGTCCCAGTTACCGGCGGGGGAGAGGAGTTCGGGACGTGGCAAAGTGGAGGACGACATGCGGCCTATGACTACAGGCGCACGGCCATACACTCAACCGACGATAACACCCTCAGCTTGTGTTCGCTCAATGGCCGCATTTGGGGCAATTCGTCAGTTTCGACACTTCAGTGGCAATCGCCCTGAAGTTCTTCTTCCTTCTGCCTTCTTTCGTCCTGGTAGGGTTATGACCACATTGGGGACACTTGATGTACTTGAAATAACAAAATTGCCAGATGCCAAACAGGACAAAGCTGAGCACAAGCATTGTCAGACCTGTTCTTACCAGCCATGAAATATTCACGATGCTACCGATTCCCATGACAAGAATTGCAACAGGCAAAGAGATTTCACTCACCAAGTCGAGGCGAAGTATCCACGACTTGCCCATTCCAACAACCCAAGCGTGTCTATTTTTGTGGTGAGCTTTGGACATCGGGCACTCACACGATGATTGACGGTTTTAGCCGACGATGATGCCCTTGGCCTTGCGCTCTTTCTCACGCTCAAGGAGCGGGATCTTCTCGGCGGTTTCGAGCACCTGTGTGCCGAGGTCGCCGATCTTCGAGAAAGTGAGGCCGTTGAGGGCGGGGACTTCGGCGGCGAGGCGTTTGAAGACGTCTTCGATGGTGTGGATGCCATTCGAACCGCCGAGGGCGACAATGAGGTCGCGGAGGATTTCCCAGGTATCGCGGGCGTTGCCGGGGGCTTTGACAGCCTTGTTGAGGCGCTGGAGGCGGCCGGTGACGTTGATCATGCTGCCACGCTTCTCGGCGTAGGCTGTGCCGGGGAGGACGACGTTGCTGAGTTCGGCGCTGGCATTGGCCAGAAGGTGCAAAGTGGCGATGAAGGGCACTTTTTCTAGGTCGCGCTGGGTGAAGCCGACTTTGAGCAGGTTTTCACCGAGGGCGAGCACGACGCGGAGACGGCCACGGCTCATGAGTTCGGTGATTTCGGCCAGTTTCGCGCCGGGTTCGATGCCGAGGATGAGTTTGGCGCCGTTGGTGTTCGGATTGAGATCGTCGGCGCGTAGGTAGTTGTCAGAACCACCCGTGCGGGGGATGACATCGACATTGGTGGTGCCGAGCTGGGCGGCGAGGTGCTTCACGAAGAAGAGTTCCTCGTTCGTCATGCGGGCACTGGCGATGATGGCGATCTCCTCGCCCTTCTTGCCGACCAAAGCGGTGGCGATGTTGCTCAGCGCGGCCTTCCAGGTGGCGATATTGTGTTTGCCGCCGGTTTTGATCATCGGGTCGGTGAGGCGGAACTCGCTGTTCACGAAGTGGAAGTCGAGACGGCCGCTGTCACACATCCATGTGGAGTTGACGTCGTTGTTATCGCGCGGGGTTTGACGATAAATCGTGTCACCACGAGCGCCGATCTCCATGTTGCAGCCACGGCCACAGCCGGTGCAGATGCTGTTGGTCTCGGTGAGGAACCACACACGCTGCTGGAAGCGGAAGTCGTTGCTGGTGAGAGCGCCGACGGGGCAAATATCGACGGTGTTGAGCGAGTAGTTGTTTTCGAGGCGCTTGCCTGGATGCACGGCGAGCGTGGTGTGGCTGCCACGCTCGGTGAAGCCGAGCACCGGATCGTCGGCGATCTCGGCGGTGAAGCGAATGCAGCGGCTGCACATAATGCAGCGCTCGTCATCGAGGCGCACACGAGGGCCGATATCGACATTCTTCGGCTTCTTGACCTTGTCCTCGCGGAAGCGGCTCTCGCCTTTGCCGTGCTCGACGCTGAACTCCTGCAGGCGACATTCGCCTGCCTGATCACAGATGGGGCAGTCGAGCGGGTGATTGATGAGGAGGAATTCCATCACGCCCTTGCGGCATTCCTGCGTGAGGACGCTGTCCGTGCGGATGCCCATGCCTTCGGCGACGGTGTTCGCGCAGGCGATGACGGGGCGCGGCATCCAGCCGATCTTCGGCATGCCGTGCTCGTCTTTCTCAGGCTCGGTGCCGGGAGCGGGCCGTGGCGGCATGCCCATTTCGACAAGGCACATGCGGCAGTTGCCAGGGGAGGACAATTTCGGGTGGTAGCAGTAATGCGGAACTTCCGCCTTGGCCTGCTTGCACGCCTCGATCATGCGTGTGCCTTTGGGGAACTTGTGCCAGACACCGTCGATCTGCACATTCACAAGATCGGCCGGCGGAGGGGCGGCGACGGGGGCGGGAGCTTCGGCGGGGGCAGGCATGAGCGAAGAGGAAAAAGGGGCGTTCAGCCGATTATCGGAGCGGGGAGGGGAGCGGCAACCCGATTTTGTGAAAAGTTTCACAAGCGCACGTCCTTGTTGCTTTGCCAAGCGACCTCCGCGTGCCATTCATGCGCCCCCCATGCCCATCCCGGTCATTTTAAACCCCGCCGCCCGCAGCACGAAGGCCGCCGCACTGGAACACGCCCTACGCAGACTCTCTCCTGAACCGGAACTGCATCTGACGTCCGGGCCTGGCGACGCGGCCGTTATTGCCGAAAAACTGGCGGCAGCAGGCCACGAACTCGTCGTCTCTGCCGGTGGCGACGGCACGATGAACGAGGTGCTGCAAGGCCTCTGCCGCGCGAATGCCCGCCGCAAGCCGGGGGAACAACACACGGCGCTCGGGGTTTTGCCACTCGGCACGATGAATGTGTTTTCCGTGGAGCTGAAGCTGCCGGGCCGGGACATCGAGGGCTGCTGGCGCGAAATCACCTCCGGCCAGCGCCGTGAGGTCGATCTCTGGATGGCGAATGACATGTACTTCGCCCAGCTCGCCGGGGTGGGACTCGACGCGCAGATCGTGCAGGAGACCTCGTGGGAGGCGAAGAAGAAATTTGGCCCACTGAGCTATGTGATGAGCGCGGTGAATGTGCTGATGCGCCCGCCGCCCACGCTCAGCGTGCAGATCGACGGCAAGGCGCCGCTGCTCGGCACCGTGGTGCTCATCGGCAACGGCAAGCACTACGGCGGGCCGTTCCCGCTGTTCCGCGATGCGTCGAACACGGATGGAAAGCTTGATTTGATCATCTTCCGCGGCCTCGGCGGCCTAGAGTTCCTGCAACTGCTGCGCGGCATGCTGCTGGACGGCTACCAGGAGTGCGAATACCTCGACTACCTCCAGGCGAGCGAGTTCACCGTGACCTCGGACGCGGGCGAAACGCCGGTGGAGCTGGATGGCGAGCTGGCGGAGCTGAATGCGCCTGTGCTATTCCGGCCTGCGCCGTTTCGTCTGAGTGTCGCGGTTTGAGGTCAGGACTGGACGTAAAGCCTCGGCACGCGGGCGTTGATGTTTGTCAGCACCTCATACGGGATCGTGCCCGCCCAGTCGGCCACATCCTGCGCGGTGATCGAGTCGCCGATGATCGTCACGGCGTCGCCGTTGTAGGCCGTGCCCCATTCGACATTCACCATGAACTGGTCCATGCACACGCGGCCCACGATGGGATGCCGCTCGCCGCGAATGATGACCTGCCCGCGATTTGAGAGAGCACGGAAATACCCGTCGCCATAGCCCACAGGCACCGTGACGACGCGCACCGGATGATCGCTGGCCCAGGTGCCGCCGTAGCTCACCGTGTTGCCTGGCTGCACGACCTTGAAATACACCACTTGTGATTTCCAGCCCAGCGCTGGCTTCAGCGCGACCGTTTGCGCCGTTTCACGCGAGGGATACACGCCATAGAGCATGATACCTGGCCGCACGAGGTCGAGATGGCTCTCGGGAAGCTGCAAAATGCCGCCAGAGTTCGCGATGTGCCGCTGGGGCGGCTTCAGGCCGCGTTTGGGATAGAATTCGAGCACTTCGAGGAATCGAGCGAGTTGCGCCCGTGCTGCAGAAAGGTCTTCCGCGTCCGAACTGGCGAAGTGGGAGTAAATCCCGGCGATTTCGACATTGGCGAAGCTTAAACTGGCTTCCAGCAGCTTTTCCGCGCTGTACCAATGCACGCCGATGCGCTCCATGCCGGTGTCGATCTTTAAATGAACGCGTGCTTTTGTCCTGACCGCTGCTGCTGCTTCGTCAATCTGCCGCAGCTTGTCGATGGACGACGCCGTCATCATCAGGTCATGCGCGATGAACTGCGGGATCTGACGAGTCGCCACGCCACCAAAAACCAAGATCGGTGCCGTGATGCCGGCCTGCCGCAAAACGACGGCTTCTTCGAGCAAGGCCACGCCGAAATACCCGGCCCCGTGCGCCGCAAGATGCCGCGCTACCTCGACGAGGCCATGCCCATAAGCGTTCGCCTTCACCACAGGCATCACTTCCGCCGTGCCGACATGCGCCCGAATCGCATCAAAATTCTGCGCGATAGAGCCGAGGTTCACCTCGACGTGGGTTGGGCGGATGGCGTCCGTTTCAGGATACATGAGCCGCGAAGATAGGCTGGCTTTCACATTTTCGCTCCCGAATTCAACACATCGTCCGCAGGCGTTTTCATCGTAGATTCGACTGGCAGTCGAATCCCGAGGCACGGCCGACTTCGAGTGCCAACAGCTACCTCGCCCGCGTCTGAAACGTCCGCGAGTGCTTCTGCGATGGCACCTCAACCGTGTAGCTCTTTCCATCCGCGCTCACCACGCAGTGGATGTGCTGCGCCACGCAACCCTCCGCCAAATCGCCGTGATTGGCGATCATTGCCTTGTCCGGGGTGTTTTCGGCATCGGGACGAATGTTCTCATGCACCTGATACATCGCCTGGATCGTCGGCGTGGATTTCAGTGCGTCCATGGCGCTCTTGCTGGTTCCTTTCTTCGGGCCGTTGTTCATCACGGAAACGGTCGGCTGAAGGCTTTGAATGAGCATGGGGTTGTTGCTCACATCAAGACCGTGGTGATTCACTTGATACAGATCGACGGTGCCGACCAGATTGAAGGGCGAAACGAGCTTTTCCTCTGCATTCCAGGTCAAATCTCCGCCGTCAAAGAAGCGGAAACCGCCGAAGTCGAGCACCATGACCACACTGTTCGCATTATCGCTCGGATCGGGCGCTTTGGGCGGCACGGAACCCTTCAGCGGGTTTTCCGGCTGATCAGGATACGGTGGGATGAACTTCTGATTCGCCCCGAGACAGCGCAAAACGAGTTTCGGGCTGCCATCAGCCTGTTTGAGCGGCAAAACATCGCCAGCAGCCAGCGTGACGCGCTTTTCCACCTTCGCATCGCGATACGGACGGCTCATCAGGGTCCAGCGCAAGTCCTGCGCCTTGCCGTCAGGGCTGCCATCCGTGATTCCCTTGTCATACAGCGTCCCCACCGGCATGAGAGCAGCCAGTTCGGCCAAACCGCCAAAGTGATCGACATGAAAGTGCGTGATGATCACATGGTCGATGCGCGTCAGCCCCGCCACCTCTGTGGCGACCTTTTGAATCCGCTGAGGATCACGTCCACCCGGGTTTCCCGTGTCGATGAGCACCGATTCACCCGCCGGGGTCACGATCAACGTCGAGCCACCGCCCTCTGAGTCGATCCAGTAAATGTCGAGAGTCTTCTCACGCGCAGTGACTGCGAGAGTGAGGGCGAGGAAGGCAGCGAAGATGGCTTTCATGCAAAGGTGTCCGCATAAACGCCACGCGCGGCTGACTTCATTCCACCTTCACGCCCATCCCATTCACCGGCTGCTCGATCACCACCCGCTCCTTTCCCACCATTTGGATCAAATCGGGCAGATCGTAGTGCCGCAGCACGCCGTGCACCATGTTCACCGCTTGATCGAAGGTGCCCTCCGCGCCCACGAGCGATTCCCAGCTCGGGATCATCTGCCGCAGCGTGATCGTCTGAAACACATCACGTTCAAGCGCCGCCGCGTGCAGCGCGGGGAGAGCGGCCTCGCCGATAGCGATCACGCTCACCTCCGACGACTTCGCCTTCAAAACGCGTGCCCAACTCCTCACATCATCCGTGCGCATGCCCACGAAGCTTTTGCCCATGAGGTAGGCAGTGAGAATTTCGAGGTTGTCGCGGCCAAACTGGCCTGATCCGAAGGACTTGCGCCGAAAGCCCGTCTCGGTTTCGCCGATGCCGCGCAATTCGGCGGCGAGGACGATGTTTCCGGCGTTCACGAGTTGTTCGATGGCGTCTGCGTCTGCCTTCATGCTGCTGCCGTGCAAGTAGAGGATGCCCTTTCCGTTCGGCTTCGTCGGCACAAACAGCAGCCCAGGCACTTGGAAGGCCTTTTCGAGCTTCAGAGCCATCTTTTCGATGCTGAAGCCCTCGCGCTCGATTTTGCCGATCACCTGCACGTTCGGCTCTGTCACCGATTCGGAAGCTCCGACGGCCTCGCGCACCGTTTTCGGCCCCAAACCGCTATCGCGGGCCGATTTGAGCTTCGCGGCGATCTCTGCGTTGATTTGGAAAACGCTGCGCTCACTCGGCAAAAGCATCACCTGCCCCTTCGGCGAGCATTGGAGCTGCTCCGCCGTCCAATCGGGCTTCGACAATTCGCGGAGCTGGTTGTCATCGAAAGAATCCGGCAGCTTAGCGATCTCACGCACCACGATGTCTTTGCCGAGGAGATGCCGCGCCATGAACCGCGTCACCGCTTCGCGGAGTTGCAGCGTGAAGCCATGCGGTGCGTCAGGAGCAGCCATGTCGATCATGTCAGGGTAGCCGATGCGCGAATAGAAGCGCTTCGCGTCGCGAAACAGCTCCCAGGTGCCACCGAAGTCGAAGGTGACATCCCGAGTGCCTGCGCAGATCAGCGTGGGCTTCGGCGCTCGCATGATGCAGTAGTCCGCCTCGTCCATGCCAAAGGCGATCTGGCCGAAAATGTTCTGCTCACCGTCCTGCGGACCTTTCGTCTCAATGAGCTTGCGAAACGTCGTGAGGTAGCAACCCGGTGCCGCCGCGAGGATGCGATCATCCAGCGCCATCAAATACGCCGTCTCCGTGCCGCCGCCGCTGTTTCCGGTGCAGCCGATCTTGTCAGCGATGATGTCTTTCCGACTCTGAAGATAGTCGATCACCCGCATGCCATCCCAGATGCGAAACTGCGCCGCGTTCGCGCCGATCAAAGCGCTGCTGATGCCCGTCATCGTGTGCTCGGTGGTACACATCAGCCGCACGTTCGGGTGCGGCACCTTCACATGCGGTGCATCATCAAAGACGGTGCGTTCCTTCGCCAGATCGAGCATCTGATACCTCTCCCCCTGCCCGATGGGGTCGTAGCACAGAGCCGCCATGCCATGGCGTGCCAGCAGCATGCAGATGAGCTGATACTGCCCCACCGCCTTACCCTCATGACTGTGACCACAGGGCACCAGCACCGCAGGCCACGGCGGTGGCGTGTCCGGCAGATACAAATTCCCGGTGAGATGAAACGCAGGCCGCGTCTCCAGCATGATTTTCTCCACCCGGTAGCCTTTGCCCTGAAGCCTGCCAGTGATCTGCGGTTTGAGAGGCGTGCGTTCCGGCAGCCCGCCGATACGCTCAAGGAAAAATGCCTTTCGCTCCTCCTGCCACGCTTGGCAGGCAGCTGCGCTCTTGATCATTTTCTCAAACGCCTCGCTGCGCCGGTTCGTCATCGCCACAAACTCCTGCGTGAGCCACGTCTCAAACGCCTCCGCCGGTTTCGAGGCTGGATCAAGCACGGTGAGATCATCAGCAGCATGAAGCGACAGTGAAGCCAGGGCGAGCAAATGAAAAGCAAGGCGCATGCAGGGCAGTACAGACCGTCGCGCCAGTTTCCTTCGTTTGCCGATGTTTTGACAAACCAGACACGCATGCCACGCTCTGCGCATGATCATTCCTCACTACTGGGCGGAATCACGACTTCAGATCAAGGCACCTTCGCGGCAAGTCACCGTGCGGCGCTGGGGCTGGTCGGATGTGAGCCAGGAGGAGGCACAGGCGCTGGCGGAGCAACGCGCCAGCGCGGCGATGGACCGCATTGTCAACGGCGAGGACCTCCTTCGGCGTGAATCCAAAGAGGCTTACGGCAGCGCTGACGGGGTGCCGATTCGCGAAGAGGTCGTCTCACGTCATGGTGAATCCGCCATCACACGCAACAGCTACGGCTCGCTCTGCCTCAACACACCGAATGTGCTGTTCGCAGATGTGGACGCTTCGTGGCTGCCAGTTTCTAGCCTCAGCCTTCCCGGCTGCTTGCTGCTAGCCGCACCGGGCATCCTCAGCGGTGTTTGGCAGAAGTCGTTTTTGATCGGCCTCGTCATTGCCATCGGCCTGCCTTGGTTGTGGTGCATCATCATTGGCTGGCTCAACACCAGGCGTCGGCCAGCCGCCGAAGCACAGGCAAAACAAGAAGCGCTAACCTCCATCCACGCCTTCTCCGCCTCGCACCCCGAGTGGCACCTCAGGGTCTATGAAACCCCCGCCGGCTTTCGGCTGCTGGCCATGCACGATGTGTTTGATCCACAGGGTGATGCGACCAAAGCAGCCCTGAACGCTCTGAACTCGGACAAAAGATTCACGAGCCTCTGTGTCCTTCAAAACTGCTTCCGCGCCCGCGTGAGCCCCAAATTCTGGCGCATGGGTTACAGACCCAAGGCCCAACTCCCCAAATCGAAGTGGCCCTTCCCACCGGAGCACATTCCCCGCCGTAAAGCCTGGGTGGACGGCTACAACGCCATCTCGTGGAAATTTGCCTCCTGCCGCTTCAAGGAGCGCCTGGGAAGCAGCGCTACCCACCCCGCTGCCGAGGCGGTGCGCTCTCTGCATGACGAAATGTGTCGTACCAACTCTGATCTGCCCCTCGCATGATCAGACATGCGTGATTTCACCCAGCGGACGCGATGAACTTCATGACACCGTGTTCGCCTTGAGCACTCGCAGCATGTTCCCACCGATCACCTGCTGGATCGTGTCATCACTGTGACCGCGCATGATCATGCCGAGGGTGAAAAGGGGCCAGTTCGACCACGCCACGCTCTGCTCGGCCTCAAGGGTCGTTTGGTAATCGTCCTTCGGCCACAGATGCTCCCAGCGGTCTGCGGGGCCGCCAGGAGCCTTCATCAATTTGGCGCGTTCTTCTTTGTCAAAGCGTGAGGTGTAAGCCACGTCACAGCCGATGGCAGCGTGCTTGGAGCCGAATTTTTTGATGACATGATCGAGGTGATCCATCAGCGCAGTGATGTCGCCTTTGCCACCGAGGAAACGCGGGATGCAGCACATGCCCACGAGGCCGTCAGTGTCGCAGATGGCCTTGATGGTGTCGTCAGGCTTGCCACGGAAGTGTTTGTAAAGCGAAGCGCAGGTCGTGTGACTGGCCACCATCGGTTTGGCAGAAGCTTTGGCGGCATCGAAGGCCGTTTTCCAGCCGCTGTGCGCCACATCGACGATGACCCCGACCTTGTTCATCTCTGCGACGGCCGCATGGCCGAAATCGCTCAAGCCGCCGTCGTGCGGCTCCCCTGCCCCGTCGCCGAGTGGATTACGGCGGTTGTAGGTGACGTGCATCATGCGCGTGCCCAACTCGTGGAAGATGCGGATGAAACGCAGCTCATCCTTCACGCTTTCCCAGTCCTGCATGAGCGGCACGCCGTTGGTCGTGAAGCACAGGCCGACGTTTCCTGATTTTTTCAAAGCCACGATCTCCTCCGCTGTGACCACTTTGGACAGCGCAGGCTTCATCAAGTCGGTTGCCTTGGTGAAATGCGCGAGGCGTTTGATCAACCGCATCGGATCGCTGCCTTCCTCGCCGGTATTCTGAAAAATGCAGGTCACACCAGCGGCGTGAAAGGCGTCGAGGAACTCCTTGCGCTCACGCTCGTTCGTCGCGTTGCGGTTCATCCCCATCGACTCACGCAAATCGGCGATTTCACCAGCGGAAGCGCCCGCTTGGATGGCCGCGTTCATCGCCTCCGCATCAATCGCGCAACGAGGCGCAAAGCCGTAGCTCTCAAACACCACCGAGCCGAAATGCAGCTCCCACGCATGCTCGATCTGCGCCTGCGTGGGCTTCAATAGATTGATCGCAATCTCGCGCGGCTTGTCGATGGCTGGGTTGCCGGTGATCCAGGATTTTTTCGACTCCTGCGAACGCACATGGAGATGAAAGCTGCTGGCGAAAGTCGCCAGTGGCAGGGCTTGAAGCAGGCGACGGCGGGAGAAGGCGTTCATGGAATTGAATCATTTCAAAGCTGCTTCAATCGCTACCAGCAGCTCCGGCGATTCCGGCTCCACATCGGACCCAAAGCGCTTCAAGACCTTGCCGTCCTTACCGACGAGGAACTTCTCGAAGTTCCAGCCGACTTCACCAGCGGCGGATTGCAGGGCGGCGTAAAGTGGGTGCTTGGCATCCCCTTTGATCGCGACTTTGGAGAACATCGGAAAGGTCACCTTGTAGTTCTCGGTGCAGAAGGTCTTGATGACGGTCTCGGAGCCGGGCTCCTGGCCGCCGAAGTCGTTGCAGGGGAAGCCGAGCACGGCCACACCCTTGCTCGCCATCTTCTCGTGCAGCGCCTGAAGACCGGCATACTGCCCGGTGTATCCGCACTCGGAGGCGACATTGACGATGAGCAGCACCTTGCCCGCGTAGGCTTTGAGCGTGGAGTCCTTGTCGTCGATGTCTTTGACGGCGATTTCGCTCACATTGGTGTCGGCTGAGAGGGCAAGAGAGGTCATGAGGAGGGAAAGCAGGAGGGTTTTCATGGTGCGTTGAGTTACGGCGTGAAATGAGGCCAGCGCTCACTAAAAGGACGATTTTTATGCTGGCCCTTATCCGAAGACCGGGCCGCAGCCCGAAAGTTCATGCCACATTGGCCCGGCGTGTGCGCATTTGAGGGGTTCGCCACCTATGACCGAATCCCCATCCCGCCATTTCGACGTTGCCATCATCGGCGGAGGCTTTGCGGGTGTGTATTGCGCACAGCAAGTTCTCAAGCGCCTGGGGGCGGAACGGCTCCGCGTGGGAGTGATCGCCAGTGAGAACCACATGGTCTTTCAGCCAATGCTGCCGGAGGTAGTGGGCGGGTCGCTCTCGCCGCAGCATGTGGTGAACCCCATCCGCATGATCTGTAAAGGCGCGGACGTGCTGAAGGCGCAGGTCACAGACCTGGACATGACCAACCGGGTGATGACCCTCGACGGCGGGCGCTTCACCCCGGCAGTGAAGGTGAGCTTTGACCACCTGATGCTCGCTCCCGGCGCAGGTGTGGATTTGAGCCGCATTCCGGGCATGTCAGAGCATGCTTATCTCATGCGCACCGTGGGCGACGCGATGAAACTGCGCGCGGCGATCATCAGCCGCATGGAGGAGGCGAATCTGATCAACAAAGCGCAACTTCGGAAGGAAATGCTGTCCTTCGTGGTCGTGGGCGGCGGTTACTCGGGTGTGGAGACGGCTGGACAAATTCAGGACCTCATCGTCGGCGTGCGGCGCTACTACGACAACATCGAAGAAGGCGAGGCCAGCGTAACGCTCATCCACAGCGGCGACCGACTGCTGGGAATGTTAGGCCAGCGATTGGGCGACTACACTGGGAGCTGTCTAGCGAAGATGGGCGTGAACATCGTCTTCAACAAACGCGTGCGGGCCGTGACGGCGCGCACGGTGCAGCTCAACGATGGAACCACGATCACCTCGCATCTCGTCGTCTGCACGGTGGGCAACGCGCCACATCCGCTCATCAAGGCGCTGGGAGAAAGCGGCGCGGTGCCGCTGGAACGCGGCAAGCTGGTGGTCGATGCAACCGGCCAAGTCAAAGGACACGAAAAAGTGTGGTCGGCGGGCGATTGTGCGGTGTTTCCGAAGGCCGATGGAGGCAACTGCCCGGAGACCGCGCAGTTTGCGATGCGCCAAGGCGCTTTGATCGGCGACAACATCTTCGCCAGCCTACGCAAGCTGCCGCTGAAGCCCTTCAAGTTCACCGGACTTGGTGAGTTGGCGACCATCGGGCACCGCAAAGCCGTGGCGATGGTGATGGGGCTGCGCTTTTCCGGCCTGCTGGCTTGGTTCATGTGGCGCAGTGTTTATTTGATGAAACTGCCGGGCCTCGACCGCAAACTGCGTGTGATGACGGAATGGACCTTCGAGTTGTTCTTCCCGCGCGACATCAATCTGCTCACACCGAGCTTCTCCTCGCCGCTCGGGGAAATGCATCTGGAGGCGGGTGATTCACTGTTTCGCTCAGGCGAGCCGGCGCAGTCACTGTACGCCGTGAAAAAAGGCTGTGTGGAGATCACGGACGCGCAGGGCCAGATCGTGAAGTCCGCTGTCGCGGGCGAGCACTTCGGTGAACGTGCGCTGATGGGCGACGGCATCTGGCGCTTTGACGCGACGGCGAAGGAATCGAGCGAGCTCGTCGCCATCGACGGCGGCACCTTCAAGACGCTGGTCAAGAGCATCGGCTCGCTAAATGCGCTGTTCAAATCGACCGCGCAGCAGTACCACCTGCCGGAGGAAATTCAGAAGACGGTGGATGCGATCTCGGAATCGACGCGTTCTGCTACGGCAGCGGATGTGATGACGAAAAACATCGCCGCGCTCGACGCCAGCCTTTGCGTGCAGGACGCGGTGGAGGAGTTTCAGCGTCATCCACACAGCACTTATCCCGTCACGGAAGAGGGCAAGGTCATCGGCCTGCTGCGGCGCTCCGTGGCCTACGACTGGCTTAAAAATCACGGCCTCACCTGCCGCGACGGCTTGAAGGATCTGCCGCTCACCACGCCCTTCTGCGTGCGTGGCGAAGTGCCGGTGCCGGAACTGGTGCAAACCCTCATGCGAACCGGCGTGAGCAAGGCCGTGGTTGTGGACGCCGAGCACCGCCTGCTCGGCATGGTGACGGTGTTTGATCTGCTCAAAGGGGCGCGATGAACGGCAAATCTGATTTGGCATCGCCGTGATTTTGGCATCAACATTCGCCCACGCGCATGCACGATCCGAACTTCTTCCTCTCAGCCTTCATCTACCTCGCAGCAGCCGTTCTTCTGGTGCCAGTGGCGCATCGGCTGGGATTGGGCAGCGTGCTGGGTTATCTCATCGGCGGGGCCTTGATCGGGCCGTTTGTGCTGGGCTGGGTCGGGGGGGGCGCAAGGCGAGGAGGCGCTGCATTTCGCGGAATTTGGCGTGGTGATCATGCTGTTCATGATCGGCCTCGAACTGGAGCCGTCGCGGCTGTGGCGCATGCGCGGGCCGATTTTTGGCCTCGGCGGCATGCAGGTCGTGTTCACGGCGCTGGCGGTGATGGGCATCGCGATGGCTTGCGGGCTGGATTTCAAGCCCGCCATCGCCACGGGCATGATTTTGGCACTGTCATCGACCGCCATCGTGATTCAGACGCTGCAAGAGAAGGCGCTGATGCGCACGGATGGCGGCGCGGATTCGTTCGCGGTGCTGCTGTTTCAAGACATCGCGGTCATTCCGATGCTGGCGGTGTTTCCGCTGCTCGCACCGAGTGAAACAACGACCGAGCATCATGGCTGGCTGCAAGAACTGCCACATTGGGCACAGCCGCTCGTCACGCTGAGCGCGGTGGTGGCGATTGTGATCGCTGGTCAGTTCGTGGTTCCGCGTGGCTTCGCGATTCTGGCAAAAACAGGCCTGCGTGAGCTGCTGACGGCGGCGGCGCTGCTCTTGATCGTCGGTGTGGCGCTGCTGATGACGCAGGTGGGCCTTTCGCCAGCGCTCGGAGCCTTTGTCGCGGGCGTGGTGCTCGCGGGAAGTCATTACCGGCATGAGTTGGAGAGCAATCTGGAGCCGTTCAAAGGCCTGCTGCTCGGTTTGTTCTTCCTCGCCGTCGGTGCGTCACTGGATTTTAGCGTAATCGCCGCCAAACCGCTGCTGGTAGGCGTTTTGGTTCTTGGATTGATCGTGTTGAAGACGCTGGTGCTGTTGGCGATTGCCACGCTGCTGAAGATTCGCGGCAGTCACCGCTGGTTGCTGGCGCTGGCGCTGGCGCAGGGCGGTGAGTTTGCCTTTGCACTGCTGTCGATGGCCTCGCAGCAGCAAATTCTCGATGCGGAGAATGCGAAGCTGCTCGTGGCCGTCGTGGCACTCTCCATGGCGGTGACGCCGCTGCTGTTCATCGTTTATGAACGCGTTATCGCCCAGCGCTACACGGCGGTGAGCAAGGTGGAACGCGCTCCAGACCCGATTGATGAGCATGCGCCAGTGATCCTGGCCGGCTTCGGCCGCTTCGGCAATTTCCTGGGACGTTTCATGATGTCGCAGGGCGTGAAGGTGACGGTTTTGGAAACTGATCCCGATCATGTGGACATGCTGCGCACCTTTGGCTTCAAGGTGTTTTATGGCGATGCCACACGGCTCGATCTGCTGCACGCGGCGGGCATCGAGCAGGCCTGTATGCTGATCATCGCGCTGGCGGACGAGTCCAAGGTGGCGCGACTGGTAACTGAGGTGCGCGAAAAATATCCCAAGGTTCGCATCTTGGTGCGCGCGCAGGATTACGGCCACCGCTTTGAGTTGCTCAAACTCGGCATTGAGGCGGAAGACATGGTGCATGAGCAGATGCACAGCGCTTTGGCGCTGGCCACGCGGGCGCTGCAAGCGCTCGGCAAGCCTGCCGCCGCAATGGAGGAAGCCGCGCGCAAATGGCGGCGCTACGACAACGAAACGATGCACCTCATCGTTCCAGTGCAGGACGACTTTGACGCCTATGCCAGCATCGTGCGCGAGCGGCGCGTGCAGTTGACGCAGTTGTTTGAGAAAGACCGAGCGGAAGTGGAAAAGTAGGCTTGTTGCGAAGCAACTGGACTACTTTACTTCGCCGTGAGGCGAATGTTGCGGAACCACGTTTCGTCGCCGTGCTCGGTCAGCATGATTTTTCCTTGGCCGGGGGCGAAGCCTTCCTTGCTCTTGAACTTGCTCTTCCCGACCATTCCCTTCCACTCGGGCGTGGTGGTGTCCGCCTCGCAGGCGAGTGCGCCGTTGAGCCAATGCTGGATCTTGCCGTCCTGGACGATGATCTTGCTCATGTTCCACTCACCAGCGGCTTTCACGGCTTTGTCCTTCACCGGTTCTTTGATGTCGTAAATCGACGCCGTGGTGTGAGAGCCGCCCTTGAGGCCGTCGGGATGGCCGCTGTCGTCGATCATTTGATATTCGATGCCGAGCCACTCCTTGCCACCGATCTTGGTGACCCAGTATTTGATGCCGTTGTTGCCCTTGGCATTGAGCTTCCACTCCCACTCGAGTTCGAAGTTCGTGTATTCGTTTTTGGAAATCAAATTGCCGCCCCCCTTGCCGACGAGATGAATCGTGTTGTCACCCTCGGTCGTCCAGCCGCCGGAGGGTGCTTCTCCCGTCAGGTTGGTGAAATCAGCAAGCGTCAGGTAAACCGGTTCGGCGGCAGAAACAAACGAGGCGAGAGCGAGGGTGCAAAGAAGCGTGCGCATGGTTGGGAGAGGGGTGAGGCTCATCAAACGCGTCTGAAACCCGCATGCCAGCATCTTTTTCAACCTCGCGATATTCCGGCGGCAGTGCCGCGTTTAATCCCGCCACATGAAATTCATCCTGCTCCTCGCCCTGCTCACCACCGCCGTCGCGCTTGCCGAAACGCCCAAAAAGCCCGTCAAACGCGAGCGCAAGCCCAACCCCTCGCTGGTGAAGGTCGAGGACGTGGCCGGACTGCCACGCGTGCTGCTAATCGGCGACTCGATCTCGATGGGTTACACGCTCGACGTGCGCGAATTGCTCAAGGGCAAGGCGAACGTCCACCGCATCCCCACCAACGGCGGCCCGACGACGAATGGACTCAAAAGCATCAAAGCTTGGCTCGGTGACTCGAAGTGGGACGTGATCCACTTCAACTGGGGCCTGCACGATCTGAAATACATCCAGGAGGATCCCTCGAAGCGCGCTGATCCGAAGGCCGCAGGCTCGCATCCGCAGGTGGCGCTGGCCGATTATGAGAAGAACCTCGCCGAACTCGTCAAAACCATGCAGGCCACTGGCGCGAAGCTCATCTGGTGCAACACCACGCCCGTTCCTGCCGGCAGCGATGGCCGTGTGGAAAGCGATGAAGTGAAATACAACGAAGCCGCCGCCCGCGTGATGACGGCCGCTGGAGTGCCCACGAACGACCTACGCGCCCACGCTCTCGCCAAGCCGGATGCGCAGCTTCCAGATGGCAATGTCCACTACTCTCCTGCTGGCAGCCGCTACCTCGCTGAAAAGGTTTCTGCCGTGATCAGCGAACACCTCCCCAAGAAGTGAACATGAAGCCCTTCCTCCTCCTTCTCGCGTTCGCAGGCCTCACACAGGCTCAAATCAAAACCCAAAACGAACCGACCAACGCTGCCGAGGCCGCCGCCAAGAAGGCGGCAGATGAAAAGGCAGTCGATGAAAGATACCAAGCCTGGAAAGCGAAGCTCCCTTCTGATCAACAAGCCTGGGAAAGCGTACTGGAGCAGTGCCTCGGCGGCTTCTACCTACCGATTCACAAGAAGGAGAAGATCACGGGGCACTCCAACGCCTGGGATTTCGTCCAAGATGACCCCAAGCTGCCACGGGTGCTCTTGATCGGAGATTCGATCTCACGCGGCTACACGCAGGCCGTGCGGAAAGCGATGGCGGGCAAAGCGAACGTGCATCGTGCGCCGGAAAACTGCGGCCCCACGGCCAATGGCGTGAAGAAGATCGAGATCTGGCTTGGCGATGGCAAATGGGACGTGATCCACTTCAACTTCGGCATCCACGACCGCAAAACGCCTGCGGCTGATTATGAGCAACGTTTGGAGACGCTGATCGCCCGCATGAAGCAAACCGGAGCGAAGCTCATCTTCGCCACTACCACGCCCGTGCCCGCTGACACCAAGGACGGACCGGAAATCGTCACCCAGATCGCCGAGAAGAACGAAATCGCCGCGCGAGTGATGAAAAAGCACGGTGTTGCCATCAACGACTTGCACGCCTTCCTCGCGCCACAGCTCGAAGGCATCGCCAATCCGAAGGATGTGCATTTCAACTCACAAGGCTACACGCTCATGGGCCAGCAGGTAGCGAAGGTGATCGAGGCGGCGTTCAAAGGTGCCGACTGACCGCCACCCTCAAAATCCGCCTTCAAAAAAGGCCCGCAGTTCGCTCAAACTCCGCCCTTCCTGGCAGACTTCGTTCAGGTTCGCCACGGCAGCGGGGATGTGCTGTAGGTAGTGCGGTTTGCCGAGGTTGCGGCTTAGATTGGCGTAAGCGCCGAGAGCCTGCATGAGGCGCTGGGCGGCGCAGAGGTAGAAGACCTCCCGCAGCTCGTTCAAATCGAGGCCGCGATGCTGCGCATAGTAGCGCAGCAATTCGGAACGCTCGGTGCGGGAGAGATTCACATACGGATCGTAGAGCAGCGAGGCGAGGTCGTACTCGGCGCGGCCGAGGCGCAGCCCTTGGTAATCGACCAGCCAGGCGTCCTCGCCCCGGATGAGCACGTTCTGACTTTGGAAATCGCGATGAACGAGGCAGCGCGGCAGTTTGGCGAGGCTGCGGCGGAGCTGTTTGAGCGTTTCATGCGCCGCGCTGTATTCGGCATGGCTGAATTCACGCCCCAGATGACCGCCGACGAAATGTTCGAGGAAATAGTTCTGCTCCCACTCGTAGAGCGCCTCATCGAAGGCGGGTTCCAGCTCGTCGAGATCGGCTTGGGAGAGGGACTTTTCATCCACGCCATGAAACTTGGCTGCCTCACGCAAGGTAGCCTCGTAAAGTGGGCAGCGGTGACTCCAGGGCTCGTCGTTGAGGGACTGTAGATCGACGCGGCCCAGATCTTCCAGCCACACACAGAGGCGCTGCTCGTCAAAGGCGAAGACCTGCGGCACATGCGCGCCGATCTTTTTCAGGCGGTAAGTGGCGGGAACGAATTTCGGGTTGTCACGCCGGGCCAGGGTGTAAACCATCAGAACCATCGGCTGGCGGCCATTTGCCCAGTTCAGGCGATAGAAATGACGGTCCGAGGCACCTTTGAGGATCACCTCGACCTCACACGGGGTGCCGTTCAGTTCCGGGAACTGTTCGCGGGTGAGAATGAGCAAGGCCTCGTGTTCGGGGAGCATTTTCGTCAGTTCAAAGTTTCAGGTTCAAAGTTTCAAGCTGGAAAATCTCATGGAGGTCACGTTCCGGCACAACTTGAAACCTGAAACTTGAAACCCTGGCAGCTAGAAGTCCGCATCCTCCACAATGCCCGCCGCGGTGATTCCGCCACGGACGATGCAGCGTTTCAATTGGGCACCGCGCACGACACGCCCACCGGGCCAGACGATGGTGTCTTCCAGTTGGGCACCTGATTCGATCACGGCTCCGGCTCCGACGACGTTGATGCCACGCAAAACAGCCCCGTCCTCAATCTGGGCCGCAGGGTCAATGGCGGGGGCATACATGCCGTTCAAAGCCGAATGCGCGGCTAGGTAGGCCGTGCGGCTGCCGAGATCCCACCAACTGCCCTCGTCGATAACCACCGCGCCGATTTTGGCCCCTTCGCGGATCATGTTGAGAAAGATGGGGATGACGGACTCGACCTTACCGGGCGTGGTCCAGTCATGGATGGCCGGATCGCAGGCATAGATGCCAGTGAAGAGGTATTTCCCCTCGCCGCCGGTGCCGAGCTTGTTGCGGATGTCCGTCACGCGGCCTCTCCGTGGATCAAACGCGATGTGCAGGGATGGACCATGGCTGCGCAGCACCAGGGTGACGATGTTTCCATTCTCGCGGTGCTCGGTGAGCAGTGGCTTCAGCGGCAGGTCGGTCAGGATGTCCCCATTATAGACGAGGAAGGGTTCGTTCCCGAGCAGGTCGCGCACGTTGGCGATGCCGCCAGCCGTTTCGAGCCGCACCGGGCTTTCATTGCGAAACTGGATCGGTGTGCCGCGATAACGCTGGTCCGGGAATGCCTGCGCATAGGCATCTGGCAGGTGATGCGTGTTCACCACAAAGCGGTCCACCCCCGCCGCGTGAAGATGATCGAAAGCGTAAGTGATGAGCGGCCGGTGAAACACGGGCACGAGCGGTTTCGGAAGTTGTTCCGTCAGCGGCCGGAGCCGTTCACCCATGCCTGCGCCCAATACAAATGCCTGTTTCACGCGGCGGCCTTTACGCGGACGTGCTGGCGGCGCAAACGGAAGTTCGTCCTCGTGCTCAGTCCGCCCGCTTTTTCCGCAGCCAAGTGACGAGAAACACGATCCCGGCCACGGAGGCCGCGGCTGGCATCGCATAGCCGCCGCCGGAAACTGCCTCGCACATCGGGCAGTCCATGACAGGCAGCACCTCGGCGGTTTCCGGTGGCGTGTCCGCTGTGACTGGCGGCGGGGCATCGGTACGCGGCTTGAAGGTCTTCAGGTCCAAAACGTAGCTGGACTCCCCTGGGAACAGGATCTGGAAGCGGTCCAGCTTTTTGCCCAGGGCGGTATTGTGATACAGCACACTCAGGGTGCCTGCAGGCAGCGCCTTGATGGAATAACCCGTCGTACCGACGGGCACCTTGGTTTTCCAAGTTCCTGTCAGCACCACGACATCCTCCGGCGTTTTCAGCGGCGCGTTTTCATGCGTGGTGAACTCAAAGACGAACTCGGGGTTCACGGGGGAGGCAGGATCAAGCACGATCTCGACCACGCGCTTCACATAGTCGCGGGCGGTGGTTTTGAGCTGCTCTTTGCGCTCCGGCGTGAAAAGGGCCAGATCTGCGTTCGTCACGGAGAGTGCCACGTTTGGGTCTTCCTCAAAACAGCGCGGGTCCACCTCCACCTGGAGCGTCCAAACCCCGTCCTGGGCGAAATCCGCCCGCACCGGCACATCGGGCAGCGGATGGGCCAAGCAAGGGGCGGCAAACACCCAAAACAGGCAGTACAGGAGGCGGGAGGCACGGTTCTTCATCCTGCCAGCGTGGCACAGGCCGGGGCGCTTTGACGAGCCTTTTTGCCGTCCCCCCACAAAAATTTTGATTGTCAGCCCCCTCCCCAATCGTTTTGAATGCGTGCAAGTCCGCTCGGTCACTTCCCTGCCGGAAAGCTAACCACACCCAAACCAAACATGAAATCCATCCTCACCACCCTCGCCGTGCTCGGCCTTTCCGTGTCTGCCTTCGCAGGCTGCGGCAAAACCGAAGAAACCAAAGGCAAGCTCAAGTCCGTTGACGCTGACTCCAAGTCCATCGTCATCGAAGCCGAAGGCAAAGAAGTCAAACTGACCCTCACCGCTGCCGTCAAGAACGCTGACAAGCTCGTCGGCAAGGACGTGGTGGCCGTCAGCTCCCACAAGAAGGTGGAATCCCTCAAGAAGGGCTGATCCTTCCTGCGGTGATTTGATTTTCACCCGTGAGGCCCGGAGGACTCTCCTCCGGGCTTTTTCATGCCCTGAATTTTAAGATTGCCGGGAATACCCGCTTCGGAACAGTGTCTTATCTCTGTGCGCAGGCTTTCCGCCAGCGTCAGTCGCATCCAACAACACCACACACCCATGAAAGCACTCCTCACACTCGCCCTCGTGGCATCGGCGCTCACCCTCAGCAGTTGCACCAGTTGTCCGTTCGCCCCCAAGAAAAAAGCCTGCGCCACCAGTTGCGCCAAACCCTGCTGCGCCAAGAAAGCCGCTGACTGCAAGTCCTGCTCGCACTAAACGCGGCTTGGCCCTGCCTCTCGAAAGCCCGGAGACGCGCCTCCGGGCTTTTTTGTGCCCGCGTTGCACCGATCCTGTCCGCGAGTGTGCCGCTTTTGGCATGTCACGGTTAAACATGCACGCCGAGTGCAAGTTTAAGCCGAGTCCCTCGTAAACCGGGGCATGAAACTCAGCCTCTTCACCGACTACTCCCTGCGCGTGCTCATGTTTGCCGCGCTGAAGGGGGAATCCTTTTCCCTGAGCGAAGTTGCGGAGTCCTACGACATCTCGCGCCACCATCTCGTGAAGGTGGTGAATTACTTGGCCAAACTCGGCTACCTCGAAACCCGCCGTGGCCGTGGCGGCGGTATCGCGCTGGGCATGAAGCCGGAGGACATCCGCATCGGCATGGTCGTGCGCCGCACGGAGGACACGCCCTTCATCGTCGAGTGCTTCGACAAGCAGCACAACACCTGCCCCATCAACGGCTCCTGCCGCCTCAAAGGAGCCCTAGCCCAGGCCGTGAACGCCTTTTACGAAACGCTCGACCGCCACACGCTGCGCGACCTCGTCGCGGGTGTCGATGGTGCGCGCTTGAACCGAATCTTACTGCCGCAGAAATGAACTCTCGACTCATCTCTTCCTCAGGCATGAAAGCCGTTCAGGCTTCGTGCTTCGTCATTCATTCATCATTCGCCATTCTGATTTCGTCATACTTCCTCCCATCGGGACTCCAAGCCGAAGACGAGTACGAAAACGCCCCCATCCGCTACTCCGACTCCGAGCCGAACGACGCCGCCCAGCGCCTCGAACGCCTTATGGCCGCCGGAAAGGTGAAAATCGACCGCACGGACGCCTGGACCGTGCTGCGCGATGTGATGAAGCACTTCGACATCCCGCCGGAGTCACAAACCATGGTCTTCTCAAAGACCAGCAAGCAAAACGACCGCATCAGCCCGCAAACACCGCGTGTCGTTTACTTCGGCGACAACGCCTACGTCGGTTACTGCATTGGAGGAGCCATTGAGGTGTCCACCATCGACCCAAAGCTCGGCCCCATCTTCTACCTGCTCGATCCGTATGAAGAACCGCAGAAGCCGCTGCACTTTCAGCGGGACAACAGTTGCCTGAGCTGCCATGGCGGCCCCTTCACCCCCGAAGTGCCCGGCGTCATCGTGCGCTCCGTCTATCCCGGCCCCGAAGGCCATCCCATCATGAGCCAGGGCAGCACCGTCGTCGATACCACCACGCCTTTCACGGACCGCTGGGGCGGCTGGTACGTCACCGGGAAACACGGCAGCGTCCTGCATCGTGGCAACGTCACCGCCACCGAGAAAAACGACCAGTCCATCGACATTGATTTCGAGAAAGGCGCGAACATCACCAGCCTCGGCAAAATTTTCGACACCTCGCCCTACCCGCGCAAAACCAGCGACATCATCGCCCTCATGGTGCTGGAGCATCAGACCAGCGTGCAAAACATCCTCACCAAGGCGAATCACACCTCCCTGCGTGCCATGCACATGCAGACCAGCCTCCAGCGCGAGCTTGGTGAGAAAATCCAGAGCGAACCCACCGGCACCGCCCGCCGCATCATCGACCACTGCGCCGAAGACGTCGTCGAGGCCCTGCTCTTCAAAGATGAGGCCTCCCTGCCCGAAGGCGGCATTGAGGGCGATCCCGCCTTTCAGACCGCCTTCACCCAACGCGCCCCGCAAAGCAGCGACGGTCGGAGTTTGAAGGACTTCCAGCTCCTCAACCGCCTCTTCAAGCATCGTTGCAGCTACATGGTTTACTCCCTCACCTTCCAGCACCTCACCGCCCCGCTGAAGCAAACCGTCCTCAACCGCCTCTGGACCGTCCTCGAAGGCAAGGACACCACCGGCAGCTACACCTACCTCACCGAAACCGAACGCGCCCACATCCGTCGCATCCTCGCGGAGACACTTCCCGGAGCACCCACAGAGTGGAAGAAGGCGCTGGTGGCGAAGTGAATGAACTGCCGGGAGAAAACTCCGCGCTCCATCTTGAACTTGGGCAAAGGCAAAGAACGGCTCAGAGGCATAAACAACCGCCTTCACTTGCCGACTTCCGACTCATTTGCGCTGCCGCCGACGACCTAAGATGAGCGCAAAAAGACCGCCGCCGCTCAAAAAAGCCACGGAAGGTTCGGGTATTGAAACGGCCACCAGATTATCCAAGAAGACCTCTCCATCAGGGGCAGGCCGGGTAATACGGAGCCATAGTGCGCTGCCATCGGTCCCGGCGGTGCCGGAATTCAAGTTCACGCTGAACGGTGCGCTGTAAGCAGTTGAACTGCTCGCGGCTCCGATGCCGAGGGTTTCTAAATCAGCCCGACTGAAGACATGCGTGTCCAGCAAAGTCACATTGAGCGCGGTTCCGTCAGCAGCAGTCAGAAACTCACCCGCAAGGAGTTCCAAATTGAATCCATTATTGATGCTGGCTAGTTGGGCGCGTTGCAGGATGTCGCCGCTGATGGTGACAACCTCATTTGCCGTGTAGGTGCCGATCAGGGAATAAACATAGCCGACTTGGTTTGAAAAACCCAGCACGCTGGAAGTATTGACGCCCATGTCCGTGCTCGAACGATACAGCCACTCTGAATAGCTGCCGGAGTTTGTGCTTTCCTCAAACCAGTCGTTAATCGCAAAAATGGCTCCATTGTTTGGAGGAATCTGACTCTCGAAGGTGCCGTTTGAAATGCCAATCACCGCCGCGTTCCCGGAAATGCTCAGAGAACTCAGAAAAAGAAAGCACAGCGAGGAGCGAAAGTTCTTCATGACATCAAAATCTTTAGCGCGGCTCTTCAAAACGTATAGAGATCATAAACAGTCACGCATGTAGAATGCAATGAGAATGTCCACCGCTTGGAGCATCACCACCTTTTGCGAGACTCCTGTCATCTACCGCTTTGCCAGGAGCTTCGGCGAAGCCATCCTCGAAAAAAGGTGCTGGTGGCAAAGCATCTCATTGAGCCATGAGCCAGTGTTGAAATCTCCAGCACCACCTCCAAGCTGCACCATGAACCGGCTCCTCACCCTCCTGCTCTGCACCTTTTGCCTCACTGCTTGCGAAAAACAGCCTGCCGAGGTCGATTTCGCCGACAAGGACGTTGAACTGATCAACGAGGGCAAAGAGGCGAACTACCAAGGCAAGCCTTACACCGGCCTGGTCCGCAACAAGCACTCCAACGGCAAGACGGCCGGCGAATACCCTTACCAGAACGGCAAGATGCACGGCGTGATGAAGGAATGGTGGGAAAACGGCCAGCAGTCTGCCGAAACCAACTTCGACCACGGCCAGCGCCACGGTCTCAACCGCTACTGGGACATGAAGGGCAAGCAGACCAAGGAACAAATCTACGACCACGACAAATCCATCAGCGAGAAGCACCTCTGATCCGAATTCATCATTCCTCATTCTGATTTCGTCATTTCACCATGGTCGCCCCCGTCATCGCCCTCCTCGTCATCGCTCTCGTCTCGCTGCTGGCGGTGCGTGTGGCGGCCACGGCGTTGATGATGACCGGCCTGAGCTGGGACACCGCCAGCTTTCAGGCCTACTCCGCGTTCTTCGGCGTCGGCTTCACCACGAAGGAGGCCGAACTCGTCGTGAACCATCCCGTGCGCCGCCGCATCATTCGCGATCTCATTCTCGCCGGAAACGTCGGCCTCACCTCCGCGCTCGCCACGCTCATCGTCACCCTGCTGCAAAGCAGCTCCGGCGGCGACACGGCGCTCATGCTTGCCTGGCTCGTCGGCGGTCTGCTGCTGCTGCTGTTCATCTCCCGCCTCTCCTGGTTTCAAAAGGTGCTCGATCATGTCATTCAATACACGCTGGAGCGCACCGGCATGGTGCGTGCGCTCGACTACGAGCTGCTGCTGCGCATCCAGCACGGTTACGTCGTCTCTGAGATCGAAATCCTGCCAGACACGCTCCTCGCAGGCCGCACGCTGCGCGAATCCCGCCCCTGGGACCGAGGTGTCGTCATTCTGGCGATCAAACGCGATGGCGAAACGCAGCACGGCATCCCCAGCCGCGATGACATGATCAAGGCGGGCGACGTCGTCACCGCCTACGGCAAAGAAACTGCCCTCCAGGCCATGACCCAGCCTCTTTCCAGCTCTGCGGCCCCAACGCCTTGATCTCTTGACCCTGTTCACCGTCGTTCTTGTCAGCGGCATTGAGGACGTTGGCTGATTTTTCCGTGAAGCCAGCCTGGGCAGGCAGAAACAGACATCGGCAGCCGTTTGCTTGGCATGAGACTGCTTCCCCTGCTCTGCCTCCTCGCTTTCGCCTCCACCCTTCACGCTGCGCAGTTTCACCTCGGTGCGACCACCATCGACATCACGCCGGATGAGCCAGTGGCGCTCGACGGACAGCGCAACGTGCGCATCTCGCAGAAACCCGTCACACGCATCTACGCCACCGCGCTCGCGCTGGAGTCGCGCGAGGGCGATCAGGTGCTCGACCAGGCCATCATGGTATCCTGCGACCTCGTGGCCATCCGCGCCGGCATTCTGGCCAAGGTGCGGGATAAGATCGGCGACCGCCTGCCGGGTGTGGACTTGAAAAAGATCTTCCTCAACGCCACCCACACGCACACCGCGCCGGTGACGGTCGATGGCAAGTACGCGCTGCCTGAGACCGGCATCCTACAGCCGGAGCCGTATGCGGACTGGATGACGGCCAAGGTGGCGGACGGCATCGTTGAGGCATGGCAGAAGCGCCAGCCGGGCAAGGTGGCCTGGGGCCAGAGCCAGGCGGTCATCGCGCAGAACCGCCGCCCCTACTATGCCGACGGCACGGCGGTGATGTATGGGAAGCCGGATTCGCCCAACTTCCGAGGCATCGAAAGCTATGAGGATCACAACATTGAAGTGCTCTATTTCTGGAACGCGGCGGACAAGCTGCTCGCCACCGCGATCAACGTGGCCTGCCCCTCGCAAGAGGTCGGCGGCAACTCCGCCATCCACGCCGACTTCTGGGACCCGGTGCGCGCACGTTTGCGTGAAAAACATGGCAAAGACCTGCACATCCTCGCCTGGACGGGCGCGGGCGGGGATGTCACCTCCCGCCTCGCCTACGGTCGCGATGCGGATGAGCGCATGCGCAAGCTGCGCGGCGGCATCTCGCGTCTCGATGAGCTGGCGCGTCGCCTCGTGAACGCCTGGGAAGAGGCGTATGAAGGCGCAAAGCATGACATCCGCGACGATGTGCCCTTCCAGCATCACGTTCAGGACATCGAGCTGCCTTACCGCAAGGTCACCATCCTCGAAAAAGCCGCCGCCATGACCGAGGCGGCCAAATACAAGGACGATCCCACGCAGAAGTGGAACCTCGGCTGGAACCAGCGCGTTGTGGACCGCTACCACGAGCAGCAGGCTGGCACGCAGCCGCCGTATGTCATGGAGTTGCACGCGCTGCGCCTCGGCGACATCGCCATCGCCACGAATGAGTTCGAACTCTACACCGACTACGGCGTGCAGATGAAGGCCCGCAGCCCCGGCATCCAGACCTTTGTCATCCAGCTCGCCGGTCCCGGCACCTACCTGCCCACCGAACGCGCCGCGAAGCACGGCGGCTACGGTGCGGTCATCCAGAGCAGCCAGATCGGTCCTGACGGCGGCCAGGTGCTCGTCGAGCGCACCGTGGAAGCGCTCAAAGGGATGTGGGAGAAGAAGTAAACAATCCTCCGCAGAGGTTTTGCCACCTCACCGCCTCCCGCATGAAGACACTCACTCTCGCCCTCCTCGCCACCGCCAATCTGCATGCCGCAGATCCCATCGACACCTTCATTGAGGAGCAGCGACCCTCGTTGATCCAACTCTACGAGCATCTTCATGCGCACCCCGAACTGTCATTTCATGAGGAGAAGACCAGCGCTCGCATGGCGCAGGAAATCCGCGCTGCCGGCTTTGAAGTGACAGAGAAAGTCTGCGGCTTCGGTGTGGTGGCTGTGTTGAAAAACGGGTCGGGCAAAACGGTGCTCGTGCGCACGGATTTGGATGGCTTGCCCGTGCGCGAGATCGGCTCCGTGCCTTACGTCAGCAAAACGACCACGAAGGACGATGCCGGCAACGATGTCTCGGTGATGCACGCCTGCGGCCACGACATGCACATGACCTGCTGGGTCGGCGCGGCACGGGCGCTCGCGGCGTCCAAGGACCAATGGAAAGGCACGCTCGTCTTCATTGCCCAACCCGCCGAGGAGCGCGGCATGGGTGCGCTGGCCATGATTGACGACGGCCTGTTCCAGCGCTTTCCGAAGCCGGACGTGTGCCTCGCGCTTCACTGCGATGCCGGACTGCCCGTCGGCACGTTTGGCGTCACCAGCGGCCCGGCCACGGCCAGCACGGACACGGTGGACATCCTGGTCAAAGGCGTCGGCGGCCATGGCGCGATGCCCAACACGACCAAGGACCCCATCGTGCTCGCCTCGCAGATCGTGGTGGCGTTGCAAACCATCGACAGCCGCGAACTGCATCCCGTGGAGCCGGTCGTGGTGACGGTCGGCAAGTTCAACGGCGGCACCAAGCACAACATCATCCCGGACAAGGTCGAGCTCGGCCTCACCGTGCGCACCACCAGCCCCAAGACGCGTAATCAGGTGCTGGAGTCCATCAAACGCATCTGCCGTGGCATGGGCCTCGCCGCCGGACTGCCGGAAAACCTGCTGCCCGAAGTCAAACTGACCGGCCCCGGCACACCATCGCTCTTCAACGATCCCGAACTCACCACCCGCGTCAGCCAAGTCTGGGCCGATGCCTTTGGCAAAGCCAGCCTCATCGAACGCAAGGCCACCATGGCCGGCGAGGACTTCTCCCGCTACACCATGACGCCCGAAAAGATCCCCGTCTTCCTCGCCTGGCTCGGCACCGTCGTGCCAGAGAAGGTCGAGAAGGCCAAATCGACCGGCGAAATCCTGCCCAGCCTGCACTCGCCGTTCTATCGGCCCGAAGCCGCGCCCTCCATCGCGGTCGGCGTCAAAGCGATGACGCTGGCGGTGATGAGTGAACTCAAGCGCTGACATCTTCGTCACATTTGCGCGTCACGAACGGAGTCATAACTGGCGTCTCACACATGCCCCGGCGGCGGATGCCTCCCGAGCAGGACTTCAAAGGAGCGGATGATCTGATGCTCCGGGCTGTTGAGCGCCAGCGCCTCCAGCGTTGCCCTGCCGGTGGCGGAGATGCCCACCAGTTCGTTGCCAGCCCATCGAAAATGATGATTCCACTGCTGCTCGCGTGGATGGAACAAGCGCACCGTCCTGCCCGTCTTGGGATCGAGCGCCACTTGTCGGGCTCCCTTCCTCAGCGAGCAGTGGATGCAAGCCAGCGCGAGGTTGTCCAACACCGTCGCACCTCCGGCAACGACGGGCACCACATGGTCCAGATGAAAGGTCGCCGCCTGCCCGAGCTGTGAGAGGCCGCAGTATTCACAGCGGTGCTTCGCGCGCACCGCCACCCGGCGGCGGAGACTGGCGGGCACTGCCATGGCGCTACGCCTTCCGGGCCTTCACCTGCGCTCCCAGCTTCAGGATGGACAGCATGCTCGCCATCTGCGCCAGCCCTTCGGCCTCTTTGCGTTCGGCGACGGTCAGCCGGCCTTTGCGTCCCTGCTCATCCAGCAGGTGATGCAACCGGTCATCCAGCGCCTTGGGGAAACGCAGCTTTGCCAGCCTGGCAGGCATCGGCACGGTGAGTTGAACGGTCTGGCTCATGATGAAGCGAGGCTAGCCCATCGCCCACACGGCGGCAAGAAGTTCATGGCAACCACTCACGGGATGACGGATCACCGCCTCCGGTGCAAGTACCGCCGTTGCGCCGCAACGGCCTTCCCATCCTCCTGTTGCACCGCAACAGGACTACTTTCCGCCCGCCTTCGCCTGTTCCCTGCCGTTCCATCAACGATTCACCATCAGCCACACCCGCCCGCCCGACTCCGGTAAGCTCGGTTCTGCACGGATGAATGGGAATCTGACTGGCCTAGGGAAGGCACGGAACACACGGAATTGACAAGCAGCAGCCTTGGCGGCTCGGCTCAAAAGCCCGCTGCATCGACCAAGCTAAATTCTCGGGCAAAAACCGGCTTTTTCGCCCCTTCATCAAATCCCACTGTCATCCAGCGCACTCCATCTTTTGCGAGGATCATGACACGTCCGTAAATTTGATGCTCAGCAAGCACCTTGGGAGCCTCCTGACTGGTCTCGAAGCGTTCTTTCGGGTCGGCGAGCAGCGCACCATCCTCGGTCTTGCGCCCTTCAATGCCGATGACGAAATCAGGATAGAATCCCTTGCCGCTGGGCATCAGTACGTTCACCGACCACGGCTTGTCGGCCGGATTGCGGTGCCACCAGTTCACCAGCTTGTGAGGGTCATGATCCAGCATCTGAGCAAAATCTTTTTCCCAGCCGTTGAGCCCCGGCGGCATCACTTCGTAAATGTTGCGCGGCGATCTCTGGAGAGGTTCGAGAGACGCGATCTCGGCGGGCAGCGCCTCCGCTTCTTGAATCTCCATGTGTGCCGCCAGCGCCTTCTTTTGCGCTTCCCAGAGGAGTTCGGGGTGCGTCGCAAGGATCACGTTGAGGAAGTGCGCCACCTTCTCTGGATCACCTGCCTCATCCTTCATCTCATCCCGCATCACTGCTTCCAGCTTGCGCAGCAGAGCACGGCGCAGTTCACGCGGGTCGAAGGTTTTGTTTTTGCACAGGGCGTCATAGGCTTTCTTCGCCGCCTCCGAGGCGGAAAGGTCAGCGGCAAAGTTGAACTCCTGCTGAAAGGTCTGAGCGAAGACATCCAGCGTCCGCTTCTCCACCGGAATGTTGTTTTTCATCGCCTCCAGCAGATCGCGGGTCGAGACGATGAAGCGCTGTGCGCAGTCTTCCTCCGTCACCTCATTGTCCGCGCACACTTCCTGCGTCTTGAATAGGCGCGGAACACCGGCGCGCAGGGCATAGCGATGCATCTTCACCGGCCCGGCCACTTGACGCGGACCTTTATACGGTGCGTCGCCGTCATCCGGCTCCGTGCTGCTGCCGAAGAACTTCCCAAAATCAAACACCGTGGCTGGCACAAATTCAGGCGGCTGTTCCACGGGGGCATCTCCCTCCCTCACCGTGTTCACCACTTCCGTCTCCAGGCCGAAGAACTCGATCTGTCCGCTTTCATCCACCTTGCTCACGCCCGTGAGACCCTCACCAAAGCGCAGCGCCACCGTGGCCGTGCTGGCCTTCGCATATTCCGTCTGGATCGCATTGATCTTCTGCCCGGCGATGTCCAGTCCCGTCTGCGTCTCGGCGGCGGCGAGGAAGACATAACCGTAGTTCAGCGCCTCGGGCAGGTTGTTCGCCTGCGCCCGGCCTTGCAGCAGGCGATGCACGCGCAGAATGCGGCCCACGAGCTGCACGCCGAACTCCGGGTCACGGCTCGCCCTCATCGACACCAGGGTAAAGGCACGCGGCGCGTCAAAGCCCAGCGCCACCGCCATTTTGAAGATCAACACCTCCACACGCTCTTCGTTGGCGAGTGCGAGCAGGTTCGCATCCGGCTCTTCTGCCGTGTGTGTAGCGATTTGTTCGTCTTTGAAGCCCATCCGCAGCAGCCGCGCCTTCAGCTTCTCCACGCTCTTGTCTTCCGAATCGGCCTGCACCAGCAGCAGCGGTACCAGCGGCACCTTCATGTCCGCCAGCGTTTGCTTGAGCTTGTTGTGGGCCGCTACGCCATCCCGCAGAGCTGTGCCCTGCAAATCTACCAGCGCCTTCTTCTCCGGCTCCACAAAGTAAGCCGCGCACTTCACGCCTTTCTTGATCAGACCGGCCTCCATCGCGTCTTCCCTGCTCACGCGGATGCGATGCAGCTCCGCGATGCCCATGGCTCCCTCGAACGCCTTCACATCGGCATCATCCGGCGTTGCGGTGATGAGGACCGTGTATTCCGGCTTCAGCACCTCCTTGAAAAACTTCGCCGCCTGCGTGCCTTCACCAAAGCCGTGATGCGCCTCGTCCACCACCACGCCGATGCGGAAGCCTTGCGTACGCAGTTGTTCGATCAGCGTGTCGATGGACGGATTCGTCTCGCCTTCCTTGCGCACGTTGCGCTTGTCCTTCACCCGCGTCGCCACCGTCTGCCACGTCGTCACAAACACATCGCCCTGGCGGCTCATGTCCGTGGCCCGGTCGTCCGCCAACTCACGCAGGCGCAGCCCGTGGAACTGCTCCCGCAGAAACGCCGCCGTCTGGCCCACCACGCCCTTGAACGGCGCAAACCAGAACCACACCACCCGCTCCTCATGGCTGAAATTCTCCACCATCGTCCCCGCCATCAGTGTCTTGCCCGATCCCGTCGGTGCTTCGATCAGCAGGTAGCCATTGTGATTGATCGCCGCCGCACGGCCCGCCGCATCCGCGCCGGAGGCATTCAGCAGCTCACGCGCCGCGAGGAACAGATCCACACCGCTGTCCACGGACAGCGTTTGAAATCGTCGAAGAGTCTTGGTGCTCATGGGGTTCAGGCTTTCAATCCAAAGCGGCGTGCTAGGCTTTCCGGGATGGCCTCATGCTGCACATGCCCGGCGCGGATGTGCTGGCGCAACGTTTCCGGCTGCCAGGAGTAGATCACCACCGCCGCGCAATCCTTCACCGCCTCACGCAGCGCCACCGCCAGCTCTTTGGTAAAACGCGGCACGTAAATCAGCTTCGCGCCTTCATCTCCCGCGCTCAGGAACTCGCCGGCGGTGTAAGGCTCCAGCGTCTCCAGGTGGATCATTTGTAATGCCGTCCACACCTGCGCGTGCTCGATGTCCAGCAAGTACCCCGGTGCGATTCGGCGGCAGCGCAGGTAGGCGAAGGCGCCGCCGGTTGGAGCGTTGCCACCGAAGCCTTCAATCACAGCCTTGATTCGTGGTGCGCAAACGTCGCGGCAGATATTCTTATTTGGTTCGTCGCTTGTAGCTTCGGTATTGGAAACCATGATGAAACGGCGTCTTCCCTCGTCGTCTATATTCTGTTGAAGCACTGCATGGGCTGTTGTGCCTGACCCGCCGAAGAAGTCGAGAACGATATCGTCACCTTCAGACGACTGCGCGACAAGCTGTTGCATTAACGACGGGGGCTTCGGATAGCTGAAGACCTTTTTGCCGAACACCTTCTCGATCACGCCTGTGCCCTCACCGGCCTCGCGCGAGCGGAGCGCTATAAAGTCGTCCTCCTCTACATCCTCATTTAGGCGCGCGATCCAACTACCAACAGGATTGATGTGGCTCCTCAGATCCTTCCAGTGCTTCTTGAATCCAGGGCGCCCAAATCCAACTGGTTTTCCAATCCAAAATTCTAAGTCTGGAGTGTCTCGCGAAAGAAGCGGATTCTTCTTCTTCGGGGTTACTGGAATATCTCCAGCATCAATAGCAGCGTGGAGTTCATTCAATGTTTTCCAAATCACGACTCGTTCGTCTTTCGGATCAGGGAAAACAATTTTGTCTTGGCGAATCCACTCCTCCATCGGTTCACTCTCCAACGACTCAATCTTCGTTTCAGGATTTAGCTCGCTAGCGTAAGCCCATACACGCCCTGGATCGCAAGGATACCAGTTTCCAGTCTTGGGGTTTTGTATTGGATAAAAGAGGTTCTTTCGTTGAATCCGGTCAAATGCCAGAGTCAGCGGGTCAATGTTCCAGGGACCGCGCGGGTCGTTGTCAGGATTTTTATATTTCTTCTGCGACTTATCCCGCCCACGAAATGCAAACTTACTGCGCCCGTAGATTAGGATGTGTTCGTGGGTGTCACTGAAGTTTCGGTCCTTGGCACTTGTCGAGTCCCGTGTCCGCCAGGCCATGCTTCCAATTCGCATTCCAGGCATCACCTTGTCCAAAAGCAGCTCCAGTTTGGCGCGGTTATCGTCATTGATGCAGATCAACATGACGCCATCTTCACGCATTAAGTCACGAGCGATGACAAGACGCTGATACAGGAACTCAATCCAGGTGGAGAAACGCCATGAGTCGTCTTTGTTGATGAAATGATCGTTGTAAACGAAGTCCTTCATCCCCGTGTTGTAAGGCGGATCAATGAGGATGCACTTCACCCGCCCGGCGTGGGTCATGCGCAGGTAGCGCAGGGCGTCGAAGTTGTCCCCCTCGATGATGAGGTTCCCCCAGCCGCCCTCCGGCGACGTAGCGGGCGTGCTCAGCGCCGGATCCAGGTCCAGGGCCACAAAGTCCGCATTGATGGCCTTGTCCCGCTCAATCTCATTGGCCTCCCACACCAGCCCGAAGCGCGTGGCATCCCGCCGGTCCCGCGCCTCCAGCAGGCGGGTGAGTTCATCTTTGGTGAGATGGTCGTACTTCGCCATACTCAGCGTTTGCCCTCCCGTTGCTGATGCAGTTCCAGCGCCTTGAGGAAGGGCTCGTCCAGGTCCATGCCGGTGTCGGTGTCCGGTGCTAGGCGCTTGAGGCCGGCGTGCATGAGGCACATGAGCTGCAGGCCGGTGAAGGTCTCGCCGGGGAGGCTGCGCAGGGTGTATTGCTTGTCCGCGCTGGCGTAGTCGATGCCGTTTTGGCCGACGCGGGCGACCTCGAAGGTGATCTCCCGCACCTGCTCGATGGGCAGCTTGTCGTAGCGCTCCAGGGCGCTGAGCAGATGGCAGACAGCGGCGGGGTGCTTCAGCCGCAGCAGCTTTTCGTCGGTGACGCCTTCGAGGAAGGGCTCTGCGGCCACCTCATGGTGGCCGGGGTCCGGCTGCCATTCATACCAGTCGCGAATGCCGAGCAGGTCGGCGAATTCATCAACTAGGGAATACTCTCTACCCCCCCCCGTTACATCCTGGGATCGACCATTCCAGTGCTGGTAGAGCCGCTTCGCCATGTCGAAGTTGTCCATCTGCCGATACGGGGCAGCGAAGGTGGTGGCACCTTCAAAGAGGTCGTCCAGGAACAGGCTGTAAGCGCCGTTCATGGCGAGGGTGGCGCGCAGGATCTTGCGTGGGGTGAGCTTGATGATTTCGGGGTTCGTGTTGGCCTTCAACGCATCATCCGCCATGAGGTGGAGGGAGAGAAACTGGGCGGAGCGCAGCACGGGAAAGGTCTGGTGCAGGTGGCGCTCGATGAGCATGTCGAGCGGGCAGTTGAACAGGAAACCGCACAGGCCCTGGATGAGGGAGCGGTGCAGGCGCTGAATGTCAGCCGGTGTGGAGCCGCTGCGGCGGAGTTTGTCGGCATCTGCCCGCAACGCCATGTGGGCGGCGGCGTGGGTGCGCTCGTTGGTGATGAAGAACTGGTTTTTTCCCGCCTGACGTGCCTCGGCCTCGATCTTCAAATGCGTGAGTTCATGCGTCTCCCGGTGGCAGAGCAGCTCCGGCGCGCTGCCACGGCGGGTGGTGATGAGGTGGTGGTCGCGTCCGTGCGCCCAGGCCATCTGAATGCGAGCGCCGATGGTGCCGGTGAGGTCGCCTTCCTCGATCTTGATGGGGTAGCCGGAGAGCGCCTCCAGCCCGGCCTTGTAGTTCTGCACGCACTTGAACATTTCCGACTCGTCTCGCCGTGCGAGGTCCGCCTGCACCCTGGCGTAAAGCTGGCGGGCCTGGGCATAGACGGAATGCGTGCGCGTGTCGATGAGGCGGCCCATGTGAAACAGCCGCTGCAACACCGCGGCGGCTTGGTCCGGCTGCTGCATGGCGGCGTGCGCCGTGGCTGCGCCGAGGTAGGGATTGGCAAACTGGGGATTGGCGGCGATGGCCTGCTCGAAGAGCCGCACGGCCTCCGTGCTCTCGCCGCGCTTGTGGCAGAGGGCGGCGAGGCTGTTCAGCGCCCACGCATCCCCCGGTTTCAGAGACAGAGCCTTGCGCAGGAATTTCTCGCCGGTTTCAGGATCGTTCTTCGGCCCGAGGTAGAGATTTCCCAGCACGACCCAGCTCCACGCATCGCTCGGGTCGAGGCGGAGGACTTCAATGAGGTGGTTCGTGGCGCTTTCGGCATCTCCCATCTCCATGCAGGCCATCGCCAGATCACGCCGGGCGGAGTGGAGCGAGGGCTGGAGCTTGAGCGCCCGCTTCAGCAGCTCGGTGGCTTTGGCAAAATCTCCCTCAGCGGCCTTTTTCCCGCCCTTTTGCGCCAAGCGTGCCGCCTCCGCCTCATCTGCGGTGGATTCCTTCGGGAACTGGAGCACGACCTCGTCGCCCTCGACGGTGATCATGAGCGGCTGCGGCAGAAAGCCATACTGCTTCATCACCAGCGGCGTCAGCGCCGTGACATCCGGCGCGGGTGTCGGCGGCGGTTGGCCTTCGACTTCGAGCAGGTCGGCGATTTTGAGGCGGAGGGTGCGCATGGTGGAGCGGCTATCTTTGTCGCCCGATTCCCAGGGATGCAACATCGTTGGGGAGGTTTGCGGGGCGGGAGTGAGATTGAAGCGAATCGCCCCCTCGCGACGTTGGTAGCTGCATGCCACGCCTCATCATCGCATTCCTCCTTCTGCAGAGCCTCGCGCTCGCTGAGTTCCAGCAACCAATGCCGGGCGTGCATTTGTGGCAGGACACCTGCAACGTCCATGTGCTGAAGCACGAGGATGCCGCACTGGTCATCAATCTAGGCGATGGCACGGTGCTGGAGCACTTGGCGGAGATCGGTGTGAAGCGGGTCGAGTGGGTGCTGCTCACGGATCATCATCGGGAGCTGTGCCAGGGAGCGCCGAAGCTGGATCGTGCGGTAACGCAGGTCGCGGCTTCGGCGGATGAGAAGGAAATCCTCGAAAATCCGCTCTCGTTCCGCAAATGGCATCCGCGTCTCGGCGACAAATACAGCGTGCATGGCGCGAGCTATGTGCGCCCGCCGGCCGAGTCGGTGAAAATCGACCGCGTGCTGGCCGATGGCGAGGTGTTCACCTGGAACGGCTTTGACATCACCTGCGTGAGCACGCCTGGACACTCGCCGGGCGGCATGAGCTTTACCATCAAGCGCGACGGCCACACGCTGGCCTTCACCGGCGGCGTGATGCATGACGGCGCGAAGATGACGAACTGGTTCGACACCGAGTGGGACTATGGCTTTGCCAAAGGTCTCGACGCACTCACCGCTGCCGCGCAAAAGCTCACCACGCTCGGCATTGAGACCGCGTTTCCATCGCAGGGGCCGGTCATTCGTGAGGCAACGAAGCAGTTTGCGGCTTACGAGAAGAAGCTCGCCGACTTCCGGCCCGACTACATTCGCGGCTATCCGGTGAACAACCTCTCCAAACGCGGCCCGCATCCTGCCACGAAGCCGACCAAGGCGAACTACATCATTCAGGTGACGCCGCACCTCTACATGTTCGGCCCGGAGATGGCGGGGAAGAATTTCGCCATCCTCATCGCCGACAGCGGCCACGCCTTGTTGCTCGACTGCGGCCTGTTCCCGAAGCTCGTGCTGGAGCGCATCATCAGCGACATGAAGGAGCACCTCGGGCTCAAGCAGATCGATGCCTGCTGGATCTCCCACTCGCATGGCGACCACTTCACGCTCTTTCCCGCGCTCCAGGAGCACGGCGTGAAGTTCTGGACCATGGACACCATCGCCGACAAATGCGAGAACCCGCGCTTCTACGACTACCCCGCGATGATCGGCGCCTACAACGCCGGGTTTGAGAAGGCGAAGATCGACCGCATCCTCAAAGCCGGCGACGTGATCGAATGGGAAGGCTACCAGCTTCACATCGACTGGATGCCCGGCCAGACGGAGTTCGGAAACGCGCTCTGGCTCATGCTCGACGGCAAAAAGGTCGTCTTCACCGGCGACAACCTCTTCGGCGATCCCAGCGATCCCGCGCAAAACGGCCACGAGTGCGTGAACGCGCGCAACAGCGCCATCATCGAGGAAGGCTACCTCGTCGCCGCGAAATACCTGCAAATGCTGCAGCCGGACATCATCATGGGCGCGCACGGCGTGCTCATGACGGAGCCGAAGGACTTCATCGAGCGCTACCACGACTGGGCGCTGCGGGCGATCCGCAAATACAAGGCCCTGCTGCCCGATGCGAACTATGAATACGGCTACGACCCTTTTTGGGTCAGCGCGTATCCGTATCGTGTCGATGTCGCGCAACCGGCCGAGGTGAGCATCACCGTGCGCAACTTCCGCGACACTCCTCAACGGCATCGCGTCGTCCTACAGCCACCACCCGGCCTCAAAGCCGAGCCTGCGGTGCTGGAAGGCATCATCGGCCCCAAATCGCGTGCGAGCTTCAAGGTCAAGCTCACTGCCGAATCCGAAAAACTGCCCGCGGGTGTGCAAATGGTGCCGCTGGACATCACACTCGATGGAAAGCGATACGGCCAGCTTTTTGACTTCATCGTTCAGGCGAAGGAGTAAGCTTGGGAATCAATCTTTGTGCAGTGCCTTCACCACGATCTCGCGAAACGCCAGGTGATGTGGTAGCTCGACTTTCGCTTTGCGATGGAGCACCACGACCTCCTCACGGCCAAAGAGCTTTGAAAGATCGCGGAAGGCGACGCCGCGATAGCTGCTATGGCCTTGGGCGGCTTCTTTGAGGATCATCGGGCTCACGGAAGTGACGCTGATGCCGAAACCCATGCGTACGTAGCCGACCACGATGTCGAAGGTGCTCGCGGTGAGCGCGACATTGGCCTTTTGCCACAACGCGGCCGCTTCGAAGACGTCTTGCACATGGCGGCGCGAGTTCGCGCCTGGACCTGGAAGCACGAGGGGCTGCTTGATGAGGTCAGGGAGCTTCAGGGTCTTCGCTTTGAGCAACGGATGCCCCTCAGGACACACGAGCACGAAGGGATAGGCGGTGACGGGTGTGACTTCGATGCGTGGATGCTTTGGCGCATTGATCTGACCGACAATGGCCACGTCAGCCTCACCATCTTCGAGATGCTTGCGCGCCATCGCGGAAGGGCGGTCTATGAAGGAGAGCTGCACATCAGGATGGCGCTTGCGGTAGAGTTCGAGCGGCTTCTGAAGTTCATGCAATAGTAAGCTCGCCGTGGTGGCCACGGTGATGCGGCGGGTGAGCTTTTGGTTTTGATCGGCAAAGAGTTCGCGGATGCGGTCGAAGCTTTCAACGAGCGGCTGCGACAATTGCACCAGCAATTCGCCTTGCTGAGTGAGCACGGCGGCCTTGCCGGACTGCTTCACCATTGCCACGCCAAACTCTTCCTCCAGTGCCCGGACTTGCTGCCAAACCGAGGGCACGGACATTTGCAAGGTCTCGGCCACGGCGGTGAAGCTGCCTTTTCGTGCAAGTTCGACGAGCGCACGAAGCTGGCGGAAGCGGAGTTCTTTAAAGTAGCGGCGCGGAGAGGACATGTTGGCTTTAGGCTGAGACTAAAGCACTTTAGGTAGTTTTGGCACAAGGTCACGAAAATCATGGGCCGTCTCCGCGTATTGTTCGATCATGAATCCCCGTCTCTGCTCCCGCACCCTTCCCATTTCCACGCGTCGTGATTTCCTCACACGGAGCGCCTTTGGCCTGGGTGGTCTTGGTTTGGCCTCGATGATGCAGGAACTCGGCATGGCCGCCGAGGCTCCGCTGTCGCCACTGGCACCGAAGAAGCCGCATTTTCCCGCCAGAGCGAAGCGCGTGATCCACATCTTCTGCGAGGGCGGGCCTTCGCAGGTGGACACGTTTGATCCGAAGCCCGCACTGGAGAAGTATCACGGCAAAATGGCTGATGAGGTGATGAAGGATTACCAAAAGGCGGCGGGTGACGTGGCTGCGGGCATGGGGCGGCTCAGCGGGAAGCTGCAGCGCTCCGCCTTCAAGTTCGCGAAGCACGGCCAGTGCGGCATGGAGATCAGCGAGCTGTTTCCGAAGCTCGCCACACATGCGGACGAGCTGTGCGTGATCCGCTCGATGCACACGAAGACGAGCGTTCATGAACCGGCGCAGCTTGTCATGAACACGGGTGAGTTCGCCAGCGTGCGGCCCAGCATGGGAGCGTGGACCGTGTATGGCCTTGGCACGGAAAATCAAAACCTGCCGGGGTTCGTATCGCTATCGCCGAACGGCACGACGAGCAGCGGGGACAAGCAGTGGAGCAATGCTTTTCTGCCTGCGTGGTGCGGCGGCACGGGCATCCCGACAAAGGACCCGACGGTGACGAAGATGCTGGAGCACATCCGCAGCGGCACCACATCGCTACGCGAGCAGCGCCGCCAGCTCGACCTCATGCGCCAGATGCACGAGGACTTCGCGCAGAAGCATCCGGGCGATGCCTTGCTCGAAGGCCGTGTCAGCGCCTTTGAAACGGCCTTCCGCATGCAAGTCGAGGCCACGGACGCTTTTGACCTCACTCGCGAGCCGAAATCGGTTCGCGATCTCTACGGCGACACCGAGATGGGCCGCCAGCTCATGCTCGCACGCCGCCTCGTCGAGCGTGGCGTGCGCTTCGTGCAGGTTTATCACAACAACTGGGACACCCACGACCTCAACGACGAGCGCCATCGCGAGCTTTGCTCCGCCGCTGATCAGCCCCTGCACGCCCTGCTCACCGATCTCAAGCAGCGTGACATGCTCAAGGACACCCTCATTCTCTGGGGCGGCGAATTTGGCCGCACGCCGACGAGCGACAACAACGACGTGGCGAAGAAGAAAGGCATCGGCCGCGATCACAACGCCGGAGGCTTCACGATGTGGATGGCCGGCGGCGGTTCAAAGCCGGGCACCGTGTATGGAACGACGGATGATTTCGGTGCCCTCGCCGTGCATGACAAAGTCGAGGTGCATGACCTGCACGCGACGATTCTGCACCTGCTCGGCTTTGATCATGAGAGGCTCACCTACCGCTATGCAGGGCGGGATTTCCGTCTCACGGATGTGTATGGGCATGTGGTCAAAGGTGTCCTGAGTTGAAGACAAAAAGATGACAGACAAAAAAATCTCTGACTCAGACCATTTTTCTGTCTGTCATTTTTTTGTCTTTTAAAATCCGCTTTATGCCAATCATCCGCTCCATCGACACAAACCGCATCTCCCAAGAGGAGTTCGGCAGGCTCGCTTATGAGGTGAAAGGCCATGTCATCGACATCCACAAAGACTTCGGCCGCTTCTTCGACGAGAAAATCTATAAAAAGGAACTCGCTGACCGGCTTTGCGGCGTTGAGTTGGAGGTTCCGGTGACGGTCGTATTCGGCAGCTTCTCCAAAACCTACTATCTCGACGTGCTGGTCCATCGTGGCGGCTTGTTTGAGTTTAAGGCAGCCGAATCCATTCATCCCCGGCATCGCAGCCAGACGCTGGGGTATTTGCTGCTCTTTGATCTCGCCCACGCGATGATTTTCAATCTGCGGCCCGAGATGCTCGGCTCCGAGTTCGTGAACTGCCATCAACGGCTCGCCGACCTCAGGAATCCGGCGTTAGACACCGCTCGCTTCGATTCCCGAATTCCTGGAGCCGCGTTCTTCCATGACACTTTGAAGGCAATGGTCAACGACTGGGGGGCTAGACTCGACATCGGACTGTATGAGGAGGGATTGACCCATCTGCTAGGGGGCGAGGAGAAGGTGAATGTCCCCGTGCCAGTGATCGGTTCGAAGGGGCACCTTGGGGACCAGAAATTCCGCCTGCTCGCACCGGATGTGGCGTTCAAACTGACTGCGTTGGCGGAGGATGAAAACAACTTCGAGTCCCATGCTCGCAGGCTGCTGGAACACACCACGCTGAGGGCAATTCATTGGGCCAATATGCGCAATGGGAAGATCACGTTCACGACCCTCCAATGAAACCTATCAAAGACAAAAATATGACAGACAAAAAGATCGGGAACAGGATCGGCACCCTCATCCTCAGCCATTTTTTTGTCTGTCATCTTTTTGTCTTCTCCTCTGAAGACCACTTCGAATCCAAAATCCGCCCCATCCTCGTCGAGCACTGCTACGAGTGCCATTCAGCGGACAAAAAGCAGAAGGGCAACCTCCTGCTCGACACGAAGGAAGGCACGCTCAAAGGCGGCGACACCGGTCCGGCGCTGGTGGCGGGCGATCCGGCGAAATCGCTGCTTATCCAGGCGGTGAAGTGGGCGAACAAAGATCTGCAAATGCCGCCGAAAAAGAAGCTCAGTGACGCGCAAATCGCCGATCTGGAGGCCTGGGTCAAAGCGGGCGCACCTGATCCGCGCTCCGGCCCACGCACGCTCACGAAAATCGAGCAGCACCTCGAAGACGCGAAGAAACACTGGTCGCTCCAGCCCGTCGTCGATCCGAAACCGGCATCGCTCGATGCCATCATTGGCCTCAAAGCCACGCCACCGGCCGACAAGCGCACGTTGATCCGTCGCGCTTACTTTGATCTGCTCGGCGTGCCGCCGACTTACGCGGAAGTGAACGCCTTCGCAGCAAACAACGACCCGAAGGCTTTTGAGAAGCTCATCGACAAGCTGCTGGCCGACAAACGCTACGGCGAGCGCTGGGGACGCCACTGGCTCGATGTCGTGCGCTACGCCGACAACATGGGCAGCATCTACAACGGCGACGACACCTACCCGAACGCCTACACGTATCGCGATTACGTCATCGACGCTTTCAACAGCGACAAGCCCTACGACCGCTTCCTGCTCGAACAGATCGCCGCCGACCAGCTCGACACCGCGAAGGACACGCGCACGCTTGCCGCGATGGGCTTTCTTGGCCTCGGGCGTCGCAAAGACCGCCGGGTCGATGACGACATGTATGACGACACGATTGATGTGATCGGTCGCGGCCTCATGGGGTTCACGATTGGCTGCGCACGCTGTCACGATCACAAACTCGAGCCCATCACGACCAAGGACTACTACGGCCTCTACTCCGTCCTGCGCAGCAGCAAGGAGCCCGAAATCCAGCCCGCGCTGCCGCAGGCCGACACACCGCAGACACGCGAGTATGCGGAGAAAAACAAGGCCGCGCGTGCTGAATACATCCGCGTCATCGCCTTCGAGGCGGATCGTTCGATGAGCGCGCTGCGTTCACGCGTCGGCGATTACTTGCAGGCGGCGAAGGATTCCGAGTTCAAGACGATCTACGAGGGCAAAACGGTCAAAGCTGACATCCTCGACCCGCGTCGCCTTCTCAACGGCCCGCATGGCCGCGTGGTGAAAACTTGGGACAAATGGGTCAAAGGTCATCCGGAGGTCTTCACGCCCTGGTTGGAACTTTCCGCGCTCAGCGATGCCGATTTCGCCGCTAAGGCCAAACCGCTGTGCGAGGCCTACGGCAAGAACGCGGACAAAAAATTGCTCGTCTCCGTTGCGCGCGCCTTTTCCAAAGCCTCGCCGAAAAGCCTGCGCGACGTCGCCGACATCTACAACAATCTCTACACCAGCCAGATCGACACGCTCTGGGCTGAAAAGTGGCGTGAGCCGCTGAAAGTCGCCTGCGTGCCCACCGCCGAGGAGCTCGATCTGCCGCTCAAAGAACTCGAACCGCGTGCCATCGACCGCCTCAACACCGTGCAGAAGGCGAACGCACTTCCCGAGGCCGAAGATCAAGCCCTGCGCGCGATTTTCATCGAGGACGGCTCGCCGTTCTTGTTCACCGGCAAAGATTTCCTCTCCAACCAGCTCTACTCGACGCGCGATGTCGCCGACGGCATCCGCCGCAACGTCACGAAGGCCGTCACGGAACTGCAAAACCATCCCGGCGCGCCGGCGCGCGTCATGAGCTGGGCGGACGCCGACAAGATGTATGACGGCAAAGTCTTCGTGCGCGGCAATCCGCAGACTCCAGGCCCGGAAGCACCGCGCCAGTTCATCACGGCGCTCAAGCAGATCGCGCCGGAGCCGTTCCCGAAGGACAAAAGCGGCCGCCTGCAACTCGCGCAGGCCATTGCGAGCAAAAACAACCCGCTCACCGCCCGCGTGATCGTGAACCGCGTGTGGGCCTGGCACTTCGGCGATGCCATCGTCGGCACGCCGAGCGATTTCGGCTTCCGTGGCGACAAGCCGACGAATCAGCCGCTGCTCGATCATCTCGCCGCGTGGTTCATGGAGAATGGCTGGAGCTTCAAGAAGCTGCACAAGCACCTCATGCTCACCGCCGCCTACCAGCGTGCCGATTTCCCGATGCGTCCGCTCGATCTGGAACCGTTCCGCGACGCACTGCTCAGCGTCACCGGCCGGTTGAAGCCCGACTTTGGCGGCAAGGCCGAAAAGATCGCCGAAACGACGCGCCGCACCGTTTACGGCTTCGTCGATCGCAAAACGCAGCCCTCGCTCTACCGCAGCTTCGATTTCCCGGACCCGAACTTCAGCGCACCGAAACGCAGCCGCACCGCACTGACACCGCGTGCGCTCATTTTGATGAACAGCCCGCTGCTGACCGACAGCGCGAAGAACCTCGCCGCCACGCTCGCCAAAGACCTGCCGGACGACAACAGCCGCATCGAGGAGCTGTATCGCCGCGTGTTTCAGCGCCAGCCGACGGATAAGGAAATGCAGCGTGCGCATGATTACCTCGCCACGTATCCGAAGAACGACCTCGTGCATCCCGAGTCGCAGGACTGGCAGTATGGCTTCGGCGATTTCGATGCCGCTGCGAAGCAGGTAAAGGATTTTGCCTCGCTCGCCAACTTTGACGGCAAAGCCTTCAAAGGCACCGGAGTCATGCTCGATGCGATGGGCGGTGATCCCGGTGCCGCGAGCAAGCAAAGCACCGTGCGCCGCTGGGTCGCGCCGCTCGATGGTGAGGTGAACATCGCCGCCGAACTCATCCACATGGACGAAAAGAGCGATGGCGTCGTCGCGCGCGTTCTCAGCAGCCGCGCTGGCCAACTCGGCGAGTGGACCGCGAAAAAGCAGGCCGTGTGCACCGATCTGACGAAGATCGCCGTGAAGAAAGGCGACACGCTCGACTTCATCGTCAGCAGCGTCAGCGGCAAAGACGCCGCCGCGTATCAATGGAGTCCCAGCATCGTCATGCCCGGCACCGACATGCCCGCGATGCCTGGCATGGCCCGCCGCTGGGACGCCCGCGTCGATTTCGCCAATCCCAAAGCCCCGCAGAAGCCGCTCTCGGCCTGGGAAGAACTCTGCCAGGCCATTTTGCTCTCGCCGGAGTTTGCGGTGATGGAGTGAGCCAAATCCGTCCTTTCCACTGTCCATGCGCCGTTTCATTTCAGCCGGTCTTTGCGTGATGGTGCCGTCTGCCACCATGGCAGCAGTTCCGCTGTCGTTTATCCAGAAGCACTGCGTGGAGTGCCATGATGAGTCCGTGAGCGAGGGTGATTTTCGCGCGGACTTGCTGGGCGGGAATTTCGGTGATCCGACGGGCCATAAGGCCTGGAGCAGGGTGCTCGCACGGGTGGAAAGCGGCGAGATGCCACCGCCCAAGAAAAAAGAGCACCTGCCAGCGTCGGAGGTCAGCGCGGCGCTCGGAGCGCTGAAGGCCGCGTTTCACCAGGACGCGCTGGCCAAACACGGTGAAACCGGCCGGGTGCGCGTGCGCCGTCTCAACCGGCTCGAATACGAGAACACC
>JBIKYB010000096.1:0-16557 GCA_044355475.1 Prosthecobacter sp. | reverse complement strand
CCAGCTTCCAGGACGAAGCTGCCGATGTCGAGCTGCGCGGTGTGGTCAGAGTTGTCGCCCCCTTTGACGGCGATGAAATAGTCCGCTTTCTCCCAGCCGGAGCGTGTGGCGGCGATGACGCCGCCGGGGAGCGCATAATCGAGCGAATCCGCCGTGCCGTCTCCAGCGGCGTGGGGATTGTAGTAAAGGAAGTGGCCCACTTGACCGAAATAGCCGGAGGAGACGGCCTGCTTGCCGCTGGCGGCGACGGCGCGGATGCCCGGATTGCCATGGACGCCGCAGAGCCAAGTGGCGATCCACGGACGGGTCGAAGCGGCGCCTTTGCTGTCGCCAAAATTGAAGGTCTGGCCGCTGGGGCCGATCAAATGCATGCGGGCGACGCCGAACTGCGGGATGCCTTCCACGAGACTGATGCCGAGGTCGTTCCCAGCGGCAGCTTTGCGGGACTGGACGAGCATGGCGATGTAATCCATCACGTCTTCACCGGCCTGAAGTCCTTCCGGCCACACGCCAGCGGGCGCGAAGCGCTCCAGGCCTTTGCCGAAGACTTTCGAGCCTGCGTCGGCGGCTTTTTTCGCGATGGCAGGATCGTCATCCACCATGCAGATGGCGGCGATGAGCAGCGCGGAGGCTGCGGCCATGTGCTTGCTGTCCGGTGGCAGCTTGTCGTCATCCTTGTTGGCGGCTTTTTTGGTGCCGCCTTTGGCCTTGGCAGGCTCAGACTGTCCACCGGAGACGCCCTTGGCAGTCTCTGGAATGGGTTCGCCTTCGAGGTGCGCAATGAGGGCGTCGATGCCTTTTTGCGCCAGATAGGTGCGGATTTCGGTCTTCTGCTGGGCGTTCAATGCCGTGTAAAACCAGTCGTAGCCCAGGCAGGTGGCCACGACCATGTCCGCCACGTTGTCGATGAGTTCGGGATGCCAGTCACGGAAGGAAACCTTGTCGGTGAGGGCGATCAGCTCCTGCATGCCTTTATCCTGCCACTTCAAATCGCCGTCGCAGTAATGAAGCGCTGCGAGCAGGCCCATGCGGTAGATGGCCTTCGGCCCTTCGCCCCCGGTGTCGCCGTTGATTCGCGTGAGGACGGGATCTTGCAGCAGATCTTCGCCCGAAGCCTTCATCGCTTCGAGTATCTTGGCCAGCACGGGATCGGTGGCTATCTGACCTTTGAGGTAGCCCCAGCCAGCGGCGTTGTGAATCAGGCGTGGCCGCACTTTCTGGATGCCACCGAGGTAGTCATTCGCTCCTGGGGCCTTGAACTTGGACGCTGGGATGATCGTGATGGCCGGGCGCGGTGGCGCGGGTTTGCTGGCGACTTTAGCGGCTGCAGGAGCCGTCGCCGGCATTGGCGTGGTCGGCGCGGCGGGAGCGGCCTGCATGGCGGCGTAGCGTGTCTTGGCGTATTCAAAGTCCGCAGGGCTGAGGCTGGCGATGGGTACATCGAACTCACGCCCGTCCTTCATTTTGATCTTCAAGGTCTTGGCCGCCGCATCGACGGAGACCAGCGTGGCTTCGATCTGCTTGCCCGCCGTGTTCGTCCACGGGCGGTATTCTTCGGCAAGCTGGGCGCTGGCGGTGGAGAGCAGGCCGATGGTGGCGAGGGAGAGGAAACGCGAGGCGGTTTTCATTTCAGAGGATGGTTGACGCTAAAGCAGCGTTTTGTGGCCGGATGGTCAAGACTAAACGCGGCCCGCCACAGATGGTTTAGCGAAATTCAAGCCCAGGCAGCCAAGACCAAGGGCCGGAGACTGTTTTTCAAGACAGGAATGCTGCTGCGACTCGGCGTGCGCTGGACGACGAAGTGTAAATAAAAAGTGCGGACGCTTTCGTCCGCACTTCACTGTTCAAGATGAGGGATGGCCTGCGGATGAGGGCATCCGCACTCCTTGGATCACGCCTTGGCCTTCTTTTTCTCCTTATCGGTAGCTTTGGGCCGTTCGGGCGGGCTGAGCGGCTCGGGGGCGGCTTCCGGCGGGAACTGGATGAGCGGGAAGGGATTGGCCTGCGGCTCCATGGCGTATTCGCGGTCCTTGAACTGGCCGGATTTCGGGAAGGGATAGTTGCCGTCTTTGTCGGCGACGAGCGGCGGCGGGCCGTCGAGCGTCAGCTTGTCCGCGTCCGGGGAGAACTCGAAGGGGCTGTTGATGTAGTCGTTGTAGCGGATGACCTGGCCGGTGTGGGCGGCGGCGCGGCCCATGGCGGTGGTGATGCTAGACTTGATGCCGCGCTCGACCTCGTTGTAGGGCTTGTCCTTGGAGATGGCCTCGATGAGATCCTGCCACTCGAGGTCGTAGGGGTTCGGCTCCGGCTGCTTGCCGCGCCAGATGATGTTTCCGCGCTGCATCTGCTGGCCTTTGAAAGTCATGGCCTTGGAGGGGAAGTGGCCGGCGGTGGAGACGATGGCGCAGCCTTTCGTGCCGTGAACCTGCGTGGCGAACTGCGTGTGGACGTTCAGCGCGGTGCGGCCTTCGAGGTAGAGCTTCGCGCCGTCTTTGAAGGTGTACTCGCAGGAGTAGTGGTCGAAGTTTTGATCGACGTTGTCGCCACGGTCGGTGCGGCCGCCGCTGGCCTGCACCTCGACGGGCCAGTCGTTTTTCATCCAGCAGGCTTCGTCGATGTTGTGAATGTTGAAGTCGCTGAAGCCGCCGCCGGAGGCCCAGAGGAAGCTGTGGAAGTTCTTGATCTGCCAGAGCAGCTCGTTCGGATGCGCGTTCGGGTCACGGCGCGGCGTGAAGACGCTGCCGATGACGCCCTGCATGCGGTAGGCGCGCATGAGCATGAGATCGCCGATCTCGCCGTCCTGGATGCGGTTGAACAGCTCGCCACGCACGCGGCAGTGGCGGCACATGAGGCCGACACCGACCTTCAGATTCTTCTTTTTCGCCTCTTCATTGAGCGCGAGAAGGCGGCGGGCGGTGGGGCCGTCGGTGCAGATCGGCTTCTCCATGAAGATATGCACGCCTTTTTCGATGGCGTATTTGAAATGCACCCAGCGGAAGGCCACTGGCGTGGTGAAGATGGCCACGTCGCCTTTGCTCAGCATGTCGATGGCGTTCTTGTAAGCGTCGAAGCCGATGAACTTCGCGTCCTCGGACACGGACATGCGGTCCGGGTGCTTTTTGGTGAGGTTTTCAAAGCTGGCATCGAGGCGGTCCTTGGACACGTCCGCCATCGCCACGAGGCGGGTCATACGGGACTGCACCCCCATCGCGTTGCTCGCCGCGCCGGTGCCGCGGCCACCGCAGCCGATGAGGGCGGTCTTGATCTCATCGCTGCCGGCGGCATGCACATATGGGAGGCTGATGCCTGAGAGCACCGACAGACCGGCGACGGTCCGGGTGCTGGTCTTGAGAAAATCGCGGCGGCAGAGGTTGGAATCGAGATCGTTATTCATGGGCGGGTGTGTACGTTGGCAGGGTTGTGCAGCTTGCTGGAGAATGCGGCGTCCATCGGACGGGAAATTCTCAAAAAGCACCCGCAGTCTGCACAGAACCGCGCATGCCGTCACTTGGAATTCGGCCCGCGCCCATTCTTGAGCATAAAAACCCCATTTTTTACGCCAGCATGCCGCCCCGTGAGGAAATCTCCGAAAAAGCACGTGCCAGCGCGTCATTGAGTTCACGCAGCGTGGCTTTTTCGAGTTCGGGGTCCAGCGTCACGATGTTGGTCGGAGGTAATACGATGGCCTGATGCTGGTGCTTAGCGCTCTTCCGTTCAGGCATCGGCATCGGCGTTGGGATGACAGGCTGCGGAGGGTGAAACAGGGCGTCCATCGACGCGCAGGAGACAGAATCATCCACCTGCATGGCAGCTCGGAGCTGGTTCAGGCTGCTGAGTTGTGCCTCGATCTGAGTGTTGAACCATTCCCGCGTGCGCTGGATCTCGTCCATCAGCGATTCCAGTTCCTGGGAAAGCTGCCCTCCAGCAGGTGCTTGCAGGGTGGGACTGGGCAGGGTCGAAGGGAAATGGGGAGGGCTCATACTCAACGAAATCTATTAAAATCTCCATAAAATATCAAGCCATCTCCACTCTAAAGTCCATGGAATTTCAAAAAAATCGCACACTTCTGTTCAAAAATTCAGTTTCGCTCGGGCAAGGTCTTCAGAGTCCTTGAACACTGGTTCACTCCCGCACCGTGCTGATCGCCTCCGAGTACACAAACTCGCCGGTGCGGCCGTCGAAGTATTGGAAGATGACCTGCGGATGCGGGTAGGCCACCCAGCGGGTACCGCCGAGCTGCTGGGGCATGTTGTGGACATTGTTCACCTGCACGACGCAGTAATACGGGTACATCCGCTGCGGGCGCTCCAGGTCTGGCAGGATGTAGCTGCTCCAGCGGATGTCGCAGGTGCGCGGGCCGGATTGATAGAGGCCGGTCGCGGGGCGGTTGCCCTCGTCGTTGGCGGGGACGTGATTCACCGAGTTCAGCGGCCCGGAGGAGAACTCCCACACACGGTCGGTGATCTTGATGGCAAAGCTGTTGTGCAGGTCGGCGGTGAGGATGAAAACCGGCTTTTTCAGCGCATCGAAAGCCGCGATCAGTTCCTCGCGCTCGGCGATGAGCGAGGTCCAAGCCTCGTCCTTGCCCTCGGTGAACTCGTGGCCTCCCGCGCCGTTGTGCGGGATCATGAAATTGACCGAGGAGACGAGGAAAAAGAAGTCGGAGCTGCTGCGGCGCATCTCATCGAGCAGCCAGGACTTTTGATCCTTGCCCAGGAAGCTCAAACCGGGCCGCGTGGGGTCTTTGATGTCGTGCATCTCGCGGTGCGTCTTCGAGTCGATGATGAAGTAGTCGCAGTTCGACACAGTGAATTTGCCGTATGACTTCCGCCCGATGGAATACGCGCCCGTGCTGTCCGCGTAAGCCGCCGGGGTGATGCGCAGCCGATGCGGGTCGATCACCTCTGCGATGCCAAACACGCCCGCGTTCGGATTGCCCGGCGGTTCTTGGTCGAGGCGGATGTCGTCCTCGCCGGAGGTGATCTTGCCCCAGTGGACGTGCAGATTCGCCGCCTGGGTCATGTCGAGCTTCGTGAAGTCGGCGCTTTCATCCACGAGGATGTCGTTGCCCTTTTTCAGCGTGGCGCTGCCGAAATGGATACCCTGCTTCGTCTCAAACGGATTCGCCCAGCCCGCATAGTCTTCCCAAGCCCGAATCCCGATGTCGCGAAACACGGCACGGCGCTCGCGAAAGCCGATGGTGCCACAGCCGCGAATGTCATTCACCAGCTCATGATCGTCGAAGGTGAAGACGGTGGGCATGTTCCGCTGCCACGCGGCCAGATTCACGCCGCGCGAGAGGTAGGTTTTGTAGTTCTCCCACAGGCCGACAATGTTCGGCGCGAGGTTCACGAGGCGCGGCGCCTGCTCTGGCGTCAGACCGGCTTGCATCAGCCAGGCGGACGGCGGCATGGAGCGATGCTCCTCATAGATGAAGTCGCCGTTCATGATGGAAAACAGCGTCTTGCCATGGAGCTCACGCAGCATGGTCGCGTGTGTCGGCAAGCTCGGCCCGATGCCGCTTTTCGGGTTCTGATTTGCGCAGGAGCCGAACTGAAAGCGGAAATTGAACAACCCCTTCGGGTTGTGCGTGGCCTCACGATGCGCCTCCACGCCCGGCAGCGTCCAAAAGCTGCCACCAGGGCCACTCGGCACCTTGCCGATGAAAATCTGGTAGTGGTAATGCATCTGCGGCTTCAGCCCGGTCAGCGTGATCGAGCCGGTGTGGTCACGCTCCGCGCTCGTTTTCACTACGCCGGAGCTTTGATCGAGATTTTCCACGTTTACGCCATAACGCACCGCGAACTCGCCCGCCCGGTGCATCCGCGCCCAGACTCGCACGCTGTTCTCGGTCACGAGACCCAGCATCGGCCCGTGGGTGACGTGATTCGTGCTGTATTCCTCCAGGGGAACCTGCGCTGAGGCGATGGCGACCGAGAGACAAAGAAAGAGGGCTGGGAGATTCATCTTTAGAAAGGGAACGGCGGCACAAGGCTGCCTTATCTCGCGAATCGGCGTTCACGCCAAATCTCCCCTGTAAGCTCGCGAGGCAGCCGGTCGTTAGGCACCCGGCATGTCACCTCGACGCCACTCTCCCATGAAACGCCTCCTCACTTTTCTTCTACTCTCTCCCAGCCTGCTTCTCGCCGAGTTGAGCGTGCCGCATTTCTTCTCCGACCACATGGTGCTCCAGCGCGAGCGTGCCACCGCCATCTGGGGCAAGGCGGACGCCAACGCTGAGGTCACGGTTTCCTTCAAAGGCAAGACTGCGACCACCCAAGCCGCTGCCGATGGCAAATGGCGGGCGCAGATCGAAACCGGCGCCGCTGACGCAAATGGCTCGGTGCTCACAATCTCAGCAGGCGCGGACAAATTGGAGATCGAAGACGTGCTTGTCGGTGAAGTGTGGTTCGCGTCGGGGCAGTCGAACATGTTCTACACCATGAACCGCTCGCCGGAGTATGCGGGCCTCATCGCGGAGTCGAACCATCCGGCGCTGCGCATGTTCAATGCGCCGCTGGTGACGGCGGAGGCCAATCAGGAGGACATCGAAGGCTCGTGGAAGGCGGCGACGCCGGAAACGGTGCCTGATTATTCGGCGGTGGCGTTCTTCTTTGCGCGAAAGCTACATCTGGAACTCGGCATTCCCGTCGGCGTGATCAAATCCGCCTGGGGCGGCAAGCCAGTGGAGACTTTCACGAGTCGCGACGCGCTGAACACACTGCCTAGCACGAAAGCGCTCGTCGATGCGATGTTGAAGGAGGAGTCGACCTACGATCAGGCGAAAGCGGATGCGGCTTATGCGACCAAACTGGAGCAGTGGAAGGCCACGATGGCCGGGGCGAAGGGCAAAAGCGCCGAAGAACGCAAACGTCTGCCGAAGAAGCCGGATACGCCGAAGCGTCCGCTGCTCACCGAGGGGCGACCGGGCGTGCTTTATGCGGCGATGATTCATCCGTTCGTCGGTTACACGATGCGCGGGGCGATTTGGTATCAGGGCGAAGGCAATGCGCGGCCTGGTGCGGTGCCTTACGACCAAACGCTGCCGCTCAGGATCAACGACTGGCGCACGCGTTGGGCGGATGAGTTCTCCTTTTACTATGTGCAGCTCGCCAGCTACCACGCGCCCTCGACGGAGCCCGGCACGCCGGACTCGTGGGCTCTGACGCAGGATCGCATGCGCCTAGTGCTCGCGACGACGCCAAAAACCGGCATGGCGGTCACGAACGATGTCGGCGAAGCGAATGACATCCATCCCAAGAACAAAAAAGACCCCGGCGAGCGTCTCGCACGCTGGGCTTTGGCGAAGGATTACGGCAAGGAATTGATCTATAGCGGTCCGCTCTTCAAATCGAGCGCGGTGAAGGACGGCGCGATCCGCGTGACCTTTGATCAAAGCGGCACGGGATTGAAATCACGAGACGGCGACGCTTTGAAGCGTTTCGAGATCGCCGGGGCCGACAAAATCTGGCACTGGGCCGATGGGAAAATCGACGGCACGGACAGCGTCATCGTCAGCAGCGATCAAGTGAAGCAACCCGCCGCCGTGCGCTATGCCTGGGCCTCGAATCCCGAAGGTGCGAACCTCATCAACAGTGAAGGCCTGCCTGCCTCGGTCTTCCGCACCGACGACTGGGACGATGTGGAAATCAAAGCGGACACCGCCGCCACCAGTGCGACAGAAGCACGCCGCGCCCTCGCCGTGGAGATCAAAGCCCTCGCCGCCGAGCGTGCCAAACACGACCGCAAAAGCCCCGAGTACCAGGCGCTGAACAAGAAGTTCCAGGAACTCATGACGAAGTTCAAAGAAGGTGCGCCCAAGAAGTAGCTTCGTATCCGATCCAGCCTACTTCTTGCCCTTCTTCTTTTTCTTCTCGGCTGCCGGCTGGTTTTTCATCGAAGCTTCGAACTGGCGGTCGAGTTCGACTGGACGGGCGTCCTTGTATTGATCGAGCACGGCCTGGAGTTTGGCCCTGGCGGGCTGATCGCCGGTGAGCGCAGTTTTCTCCATCGGATCGGCTTGAAGATCATAAAGCTCGCCGCTGCGGTAGAGCTTGTGGCTGTGATCGAAGGCGGACTCGCTCACCGTGAGGTCGAACTTCTGGCGCGGTGAATACCACATGTAGAGTGCCTCACGTGGCGTGCCCGGCTCGCCGCGCAGTTGTGGCAGGAAGCTCACGCCATCGACATTCGCAGGAGTATCGGAGCCACTTACGGCGCAGATCGTCGGCAGAAAGTCGGCGCAACTGATGAGATCGAGGTTCACGCGGCCCTGCTTCATTACGGCGGGCCAGCTTGCGATGAGCGGGACATGATGGCCGCTGTTCGTCGTGCTGCCTTTGCCGCCGGGGAAGTCGGTGCCTTTGAAGCGGGTCGTCGCGCCTTTGCCGGTGCCATTGTCACCGAGGAACATGAGCAGCGTGTTGTCGCGGATGCCGAGCTCGCCGAGTTTCGCATCGAGACGGCCGATCATCTTGTCCATGTAGGCCACCATCTCGGCGAAGTGCTTCACATCGCGTTGTTTCGCCTCGTTGCTGATCGTGGGGTCCCAGTCCGGGCTGTCTGGCGTGGGCTGGTAGGGATCGTGCGTGAGGATCATCGGGTAGTAGAGGAAGAAGGGCTTCTCTTTGTGTCGCGTGACGAATTCGAGAGCGAAGTCGTTGATGAGCGTGGGGCCGTAGCTGCCCTGCGGATACTCTTTCTCCTCGCCGTTGAGTTCGAGGCCGGGATTCGCATAGCGGGGCGGCCGGCGCGTCTGCTGCCAGAGCAGCGATTCATCGAATCCGAAGTGCTGAGGCGAGTCCGTCTCGTGCCCCAGCTGCCATTTGCCGCAGATGCCGGTGGCATAGCCCGCTTTTTTCAAAAGGTGACCGAAGGTCGTCTCCGTGCGCATGAGCGTGCCGAAGTTCAGGTAGTTCCGCACGTTGTATTTGCCCGTCATGAGCTGCACCCGCGTGGGCGTGCAAAGCGGCTGCGAGTGGCAGTGCTCAAAGCGCATGCCGCTGGCCGCGAGGCGGTCGAGATGCGGCGTCTGATACGACTCGCCTCCGTTCGCGGTGATGCACTCGTAACCGAAGTCATCGGCCATGATGAGGATGATGTTTGGGGAAGCCGCGAAGAGCATCGGGCAAAGGGCGAGGAGGAGGAAGAGGTGTTTCATGGCAGCAGCGTGAGCGTGACGCGGCGCACGTCCATGACGGAGGTTCCAGGAATGTCCGTGGCGCGGAGGGTGAGCGGGCCTTGGCCGATGGGCAGGCTGACCTCGCCGAGTTTGAGCGTGCGAAATTCCTTCATCGTGCTCTCGCCCTGCGGACGCGGGAGCGTGTCCTGGTTCGTGTAGAGCCGCGGGTCCCAGCCGTGGGCGACTTTGCCGCTGAGTTTCGCGTTTTGGAAGCTCAGCTCGATGGTGGAACCGGCATCGGGCAGCTTGCAGGTGTAGTCGATGGTCAATTCGTATTTTCCGGCAGTGTGGACATCGAGCAGCCAGACCATGCTGTCGTCTTTGCTCGTCCAGTTCACGAAATACGAGCAGTTTGGCGCACCGCTGCTGCGCTGCACGCCGCCAAGTGGTTCACCATCGCGAGCGGGCAGCATGGAGATGGGAAATTCGCGGTAGCCGACTGGGATTGGACGCGGATCAACAGCGTTGCCGCCTTTCTTCTTGTCGCCCTTCGCTTTGGGCAAGGCAGCGGTAGCGCCGAACACATCCTGCCGCCAGGCTTTGACCGCGTCGGTGAGTTTTGCGACCAGCGCAGGCTCTTTGTCGTTGATGGGCGTGGTCTGGCCTGGATCGGCGATCATGTCGAAAAGCTGGCCCGCGTTGTCGAGACGGTGCGTTTGCGTGCGCACGCTGGCGTTCATGGCCCAGGTGGAAAAGATCATGCGCTCCGGCCATTCGACGGCCTGTTTCATGAGCAGCGGGGTGAGATCGCGGCCATCGAGCGGCTTGTCGCCCACGCGTTTCACACCGGCCATGGCGGTGAGCGTGGGCATCAGGTCGATCGCGCCGCTGATCTGCGTGACGGTGTGCCCGGCGGGCAGTTTCGCGGGCCAGCGGATGTAGCAAACGGAGCGCACGCCGCCCTCGTCGGTGGTGCCTTTTTTGCCTTTCATGCCGCCGGTCCAGCGGTTGCTGTTCGGGCCATTGTCGGAGAAATAAACCACAATGGTGTTCTCCTCGACGCCGTGCTGTTTCAGCCGCGAAAGCACGCGGCCGACGTTCATGTCCTGGTTTTCGAGCATGGCGAGGGCGCAGCGCGTCTCGTCGGCGATTTCCTTCGATGCGTCCGTGGCGGTTTGGGTGATGGGCTTGTCCTTGAAGCGCTTCCAATCCGCCTCTGGAGCCGCCCAGGGCGAGTGTGGCGTGGTGAAGGGAACGTAGCAGACGAAGGGCTTGTCCTTGTTTTTGTCGATGAAGCCGAGGGCGCGATCCGTGCAGACATCCACGATGTAGCCCTGCGTGCGGATCATCCGGCCGTTCTCCTCCAGCGGTGCGTCGAAGTATTCGCCCCAATGTCCCGAGGTGTGGCCGAAGTATTCGTCAAAGCCACGCGCCATGGGGTGATACGGCCACTGGCTGCCGTTGTGCCATTTCCCAAACGCACCCGTGGCATAACCGGCGGCCTTGAAGGCATCCGCGAGGGTCTTTTCACCAAAATCGAGTCGCTCCTGACCGGTGGAGACACCACGCACACCACCGCGTGGATGATAACGCCCCGTCAGAAACTCCGCGCGTGTCGGCGCACACACCGGACAGACATAAAAGCGGTCCAGCGACACGCCGCCCTTCGCGATGGAGTCGATGTTCGGCGTGGCGACCTGCTTGTTGCCAGAATGGCTGTAATCGCCCCAGCCCGCGTCATCGGCGAGGAACACGACGACATTCGGCGGGGCCGCGAAAGCGGAGAGCAACGGGCAGAGAGCGAGGAGAAGAGCAAAGCGGTTCATCGCCTCTGCTAACGACGGCTCAGCGCCGATCATTCCTTGATCTCCGGTCTGTCACTTGCCTGGCTTCGCATGAAGATCACCCGGCTTGCCTTTGCCAGCCCGGAGGCGGGTGGTGAGATCTTCGACGGTGGACGATTGGCCGTCCTGCTCGCTGACGTTCACGTTTTCGCCCGGATCGGCGCGGTGATCGTAAAGCATGCGGGCAAAGGCACCCTGATCACGGCTCGAATACTCGGTAAAGCGATGCGTGTCCGTGCGGATGGTGTCGCCATTGGTGAAGCGTCCGATGGCCTGCGTCTTCCACGGCGCCGCGGGATCGCTGAGCAGCGGCACGAAGCTGCGGCCCTGCACGTGAGCGGGCACCGGCACACCGGCAAGCTCGCAGAGCGTGGGATACACGTCGATCAGCTCGGTGAGCGCCTCGGTTTTCTTGCCGCCATCAAAGCCGGGCGCACGAATCATGAGCGGCACACGCATGGAGGTCTCGTAGCAACTGTGTTTGCACCATAGCGTGTGCTCCGCGAGGTTCCAGCCGTGATCGCCCCAGAGGATGACGATGGTGTTTTTCGCGAGATCGAGCCGCTCCAGCTCATCGAGCACGCGGCCGACCTGCGCATCGGTGAAGCTCACGCAGGCGTGGTAGCCGCGCAGCATCTCCAGCGCCATCGCATCCGGCAGCGGGCCGGTTTTTGGCACACCTGTGTAGGCGCGGAGCTCGCCGGAGTTGTGGATGGAAACCTCAGGTGCGTTTTTGGGCGCGTGGTAGTTCGCGGGGAGCTTCAGACTGCCTTCGGGATAGAGATCCCAATATTTCTTGGGGCAGATGAAGGGCAGGTGCGGCTTGAAGAAACCGGCGGCGATGAAAAAAGGCTGACCGCCTTCCTTCATGCGGCGGAGGTCGGCGATGGTCTTCAGGGCCACCTGGCCGTCGCTGTGCTCGTCATCGCTGAGATCGGAGATGCCAAACGGGCGTCCGCGTGATTTGCCTTTCTCGTCTTTCGGCGCGGCAGCAGACTTCGCCTTGCCGCCTTTTTTCTTCGGCGTGGGTGGCGGCGCACCTGCGGCAGGCTCACCGGGACGCCACGCAGGCTCGCTCCAGCCCCCGGCGTTGTCCTCGGGATGATGGAAGACTTTGCCATTCGAAAGGGTGACGTAGCCGTGCTGCTTGAGCTGCGTGTTCAGCGTGACGATGCCCGGTGCTTCCTTCTCCGCCGAGGCCAGATGCGTCATGAAGCGCCCCTGCGCGGGCCGGATGCTCGTCATCAAACTGGCGCGTGAGGCTCCGCAGGTCGGCACCATGCAATAGGCATGCTTGAAGAGCAGGCTTTGCGACGCCAGCCGGTCCAGATTCGGCGAATGCACCTGCTCCACGCCATAGCAGCGAAGCTGCGGCCGCAGATCATCCACTGCGATCATGAGGATGTTCGGCTTCGCCGCGAAGAGCGAAGGGGTGAGGGCGAAGAGAAAAAAGATGAGAAGTCGCATGGCCGCGCTGAAACGCCGCCGTGCGTGCATTTCTTCGCGCTTCGTGGCTCGCGTGCTTTTCTCCGCACTTCCACGCGACCATCGACGTGTGCGGCGATGCTCAGCGAGGGGCCGCTTTCGGACTGGCCCAGAGCAGCGTGAGGCCGATGAGCAGGCAGCTCAGGCTGTCCATCAGCACCCACCACAACGGCAGCGGGCACTGTAAATCGATGGAGAGATAGGCCGGACCGGCGATGACCATGATCCAGCCGCAGACACGCACGAGCGGCTGGTAGCGCAAAAGGTCCCGCGAGATGGCCCAGAACAACGCGGCGAGTGCGACGTAGGCGTAGCCAGCATTGCCAGAGAGGTAAATGATCAGCGGAGTCATCGGCTGTTTGCCATAGCCCATGAGCCACGCGAACTTCTGAAACGCGATCTCTGGCCGCAGCACTCCGGGCAGCCCCGTGAGCATGAGAGCAATCATGAAGCGCAGAATCCAAAGCTGCACGCGAAGGCGATTGGGACGGGTGGTGATAGAGGTCATTGTGCGGGTGAGTTTGAAAATGAAAGCTTCCGAGGAAAAGGCCGGGATGCACGGTTTTCATCGCTGCAGTTCCATGCGACGCACCACGGCAGTTCCATCGCAGGCGGTTAGGCGCAGGCGGAGTTACTCACCATCGGCTCGGATGAGCGGTCATTTGAGCTGCTCGAACAGCTCTTCGAGTCCCGCGATGATCTTGGTCGAGGCATTAACTTCGAGGCAGCTTGAGCGGGCACGCCAGGTTTCATAGCCGCCGAGGGCGTGATGTTCGGGCGTGGGCAAGTAGCCGTGGTAGGCGTTGGCCAGGGAGACTGTGAAAGTGGGCGAATGCCGCTTTTTGAGCTCCAGGCCGATTTCGACGAAGACTTCGGCGGGAATGGCCGAGACGTGCAGATCGCCGATTTTCATGATTTGCAGCGGCGCGGAGACTTTGGCGGTGAAGTCGGCCAGCAGAACGGTTTCACGCGCATAGACCTGTTCCATCGTTTCCATGCGGGGGAAGAGTTTGGAGCCCTTCATCACTTCGCGAGCCTTTTCGACCTCGTTTGGCGTCGGGATGCGCAGACCGAGCGTGATTTCCTTCTGCGCGACGGCGAGCGGCACTGTGTCGGCATGCTTCACGGTCTTCACCGCCGACGCGACGGCCTGTGCGACATCATTGGCGACGATCTGGATGCGGCCATACGGTGCTTCTTTGGCCTGACCACCGCGGAAATCGATGTTGTTGATGTCGCCGCTCGTTCCATTCGACATGATGCCGACGAACTCCGGGCCCGCGCCGAGCAACTGGCCGATCTTCACCGCAAACGCGCCGAAGTAGTCCGCCGAGATGTGGCCGGGGCCGACACCGCCGACGTAATGAAGCGAGTAATTCGCCAGCAGGGCGATGGGTTTGCCGTCTGCCGACTGCACACTGATGAAAGCGACCTCAGGATCAGTGGGACCAGCGGGTTCTGCGAGGTTTGGGTTGTTGATGCCGGGATTGGTCTTCACCTGATCGGTGGTGACACCGAGCGGCGTGGGCAAAATGCTGCCGGGCGTCATCTTCCAGCGTCGATTGAAGACCTGCTGCGGCACCGAGGCACTGCCGTGGCCGATTTTTGCAGGAGCGAGATTGTTCAAGGCGCGCCTCACACCGTCGGCGATGCGTCGGGCCACGAAGCGCTGATAAATCGGGTTTGGCTCACTCTGGCCGACGGCTTGCAGCGTCCCACACGAATGCGAATGCGTGGCGGACATCATCATGTTCTCCATCGGCAGGCCGGTGGCCTCGTTCACCATCTTCTTCGCCTCATCAAAGATGCCGCGCCCGATCACACAACTGTCCGCGACGACGAACACGAGCTTCGTTTTGCCATCATCAAGCGCGAGGCAGCGTGCGTTGAGTTCATCATGAATGAAGGCTGCTTTGCCGTCCTGAAAGCCACCGTTGATCGAGCTGCCGAGTTCCGGCGTGATGTTGCTGGTGGCGGCACCGGCGCGGAATTCAGCGGCGTGAAGCGAGACGGAGAAAAGCAGTGCGGCGATGAAGCGGAGTTTCATGCGAGTCTTACGGCACGAAACGCGTGAACTTGATCAAATCAGCTCACGGATGGGCAACGCGCCGTTTTCGACGAGGTAATGCGGGCGACCTTTGGTGTCAGTGACGGTGGTGGTGGCCACATCGATGCCGAGATTGCGATACAGCGTGGCAAAGACCTCGGCGAAGGTCACGGGGCGGCTGTCGGCCTCGCCACCGAGTCGATCCGTGGAGCCGATGACCTGGCCCATCGGCATGCCACCGCCAGCGAGCAGCGCCATGGCGACGCGCGGCCAGTGATCGCGGCCGACTTGCTTGCTGATGATCGGCGTGCGGCCAAATTCGCCCCACACGAGCACGGTGACGTCTTTGTCGAGGCCACGCTGATGCAGGTCCTCGACGAGCGCGGTGATGCCTTTGTCAAAGATGGGAAAGTCCTCGCGCTCGCGGGAGAAAATGTCGTTACCGGCTCCGCCGTGCCAGTCCCACTTGCTGTAGTTCACCGTGACGACACGCGCACCAGCCTCGACGAGCCGACGTGCGGTGAGGAAACTCTGCGGCACGCGCGGCGCGCCGTTTTCGTCGATGCGCTTCACGGTGTCGCCAGTGCCGTAGCGCTCGACGAGTCGCGGGTCTTCTTTGGAAAGGTCGAGCGCGTCTGCCAGCTTCGATGACGTGAGTACGCCCATGGCCTGCTGGGTGAAGGTGTCCATGGCCTCCATCTTTCCGCTCGAATCGACATCGCGGCGGAAGTTGTCGAAGCTCGTAAGCAGCTTCGCGCGATCGGAGAGGCGGTCGTAGGTGATGCCTTGCAGCGTAAGGTCACCACGGCTCGGTCCGGTGTGACGGAAAGCGTCGCTGGCGGAGCCGAGCAGGCCGGGGCCGGGCTCGTTGTAGGGACCGTGCGTGCAATCGTAGCACATGCTGACGAATGGTGGCACGGCGGGATCAAAGGCCCCCTTCAGCTTGCCGACCACGCTGCCGAACTGCGGCCAGCCACCAGGCGGAACAGTGCCCGTGCGGTTCGGAAAACCGGTGTAGCACTGGATCGCATCATGACCGGCCTGCGCACCGACGAGCGAGCGAATGATGGTGAACTTGTCCATCATCTTCGCCATGCGCGGGAAGAGTTCGCAGATCTGGATGCCATCGACATTCGTGCCGATGGGCTTGTGCGGTCCGGCGATCTCGCGCGGAGCATTCGGCTTCAAATCAAACATGTCCTGATGCGGCGGACCGCCAACTAGATAGATCAGGATGACCGACTTGTGCGAGTTGCGGATGCCCGCCTGATTCTCCAACGCCAGTAGCTTCGGCAAAGACAGGCCGAGTGAGCCCAGGCCACCGACTTTGATGAAGTTGCGACGCGACACGCCATCACAGAAGGCGCTGCGTTTTTCGGCGGGAGCGAGAATCTTGAGCATGGCAGGTGCGGCGATGGACGCCGAACAAGTATGGAACTCACGCCTGCTTTCTTTCGGCTGCTATGACAGGTCCTCCGCCTTTGTGACGGGTGCCCACCAGATGACGATGAGACCGAGGGCGTAGATGCTGGCGCAGATCGTTCCCACACGCGGATAATCGCCACCAAGCGCGGTGAAGAGAAATCCTGCGGCCAAAACGCCAAACGCGGTGGCAAAGCGGCCCGAATTATAAGCGAGGCCGCTGCCGGTGGCGCGAACACGCGTGGGAAACAGCTCCGGCAAATACAAGGCAAGCCAGCCGAAGTACAACGTGGCGACGAAACCTTGTGCGAACACGATGGGATGGAAGGACGACTGCAAAGGCGCGGTGAGCTGGAACATTGCGAAGGTGATTGTGACGGTGGCGAGGCTGATGAGGCCGTAGCTGAAACGACGACCGAGCCAGCTCGCGAGCTGAGCACCGGCGAAACTGCCGAGCGTGGCTCCGAGCGCCCACCAGCCCTGCGTGGCGGCTTTGTAGCCGACGTTCGTGGCTCCGGCGACTTTGTCGGCCCACGGAATCATCCACTTGCTGGCCGACCAAGCGCCGATCATCGGAATGGAGCTGAGGAGGATGCCGATGATTGTGAAACGAATGAGCTGTGGCTGAAACAACTCGC
>JBIKYB010000226.1:0-8507 GCA_044355475.1 Prosthecobacter sp. | reverse complement strand
GACTTTTTGTTTCACACCACGATTCGCGAGCCACTTGGGCGACTCGGGCAGCGCGATGAGCACAAAGATGCCGAGCAGCGCCGGAGCACCGGCGAATTGAAACAACCAGCGCCACGAATCCGGCGTGATGGGCCAAGCGCGGGCGAGTTGGGACAAGAGAAGGATGCCGGCGTTGAGTCCGGCCATCATCGCACCGGAGACGAGAGGGCGTGACGCACCGGACCAGCATTCGGAGACAAGCGCGATACCGTTCGGCCACAATCCGCCGACACCGAGGCCGACGAGAAAGCGCATCGCGAGCATCTGCCATTGGTCCTGCGCATACGCTCCGAGCGCGGCAAACACGGAGTAAACAGGATGCACACGCCCATGGCCCGCGTGCGACCGATGCGATCTCCAAGGCTACCAAGCGCGATGCCACCGATGGCCGCGCCAAGCATCAAGGCAGCAGTAAAACGTGCGAACCACTCACCACCGAGTTCGGGCGTGAAAGCGGCCCCGAGCAGGCTTTTTGAAACTGAAAGCGATGCCACGGGCATGAGGCCGAGTTCCACGCCGTCGAAGACGAGTGCGAGGAAGCAGGTGATGAGGACGAGGTAGCGTTGCGAGGCGCTCATGGCTCCAGAATGGCTTTGATGACGGCGCTGTTGTCTGAGTCGCCAAAACCGAGCGATTCGGCCTTTTCGAGTAGTTGGCGGTGAGTTTCGCTCAAGGGCAAAGGAATCGAGCTGGCGGCGAGCATGAGGCGCACGTCCTTCAAATGCTGCGAGAGCTTTGCCTGCGGCGTGAAGTCCTGCGTGATCATTTTTTCACCCTTCGTGTCCATGATGCGCGAGTAGGCCATGCTTCGGCGCATGACATCGAGAGTCTGCGTTAGATCGAGATCGATTTGTTGTGCAAACACCAGCCCTTCGGCCAAGGCAGCCCGATTGAGGCCGAGCACGAGATTCGTTACGAGTTTCATCTTCGCGCCGCTGCCGCAGGGTCCGACGTGAACGACATCGCGAGCGAATTTGGCAAACAGACCACGGCATTGCTCAAAGATCGCTACGTCACCGCCGACCATGATGAGCACGTCGCGTTGCAAAAGCTGCGCACTGCTGCCGGAGACGGTCGCATCAAGGTAGTGAACGCCTTTTTCGGCCAGTTCGGTTCCAAGCGCGGCCATTTCGGCAGGATCGCCGGTGGTGGTGTCGATGAGGATGAGGCCGGGCTTCAAACTCGCCGCTTGGAGCACGGAACGAACGATGTCGGAGTTCGGCAGGCACAGGAAAACGATCTCGCAGTGCTCGAAGATTTCACTCGCCGTCGCAGCATTCACACAGCGCCCCGCGCCAACGTCCCAGCCATGTGAAGCACCAGTCATCCGCATCAACGCGTCGCCCATCAGCCCCATGCCAATGATGCCAAGGGCGGCGGTTGGTTCGGATGGATTCATGCGGAACTCAGCCGTCGATGTTCCAGCCGTCGCGGTATTCCTTCTTCATGAAGGCGTTGGCTTCAGGGGTATCGGGGCTGGTTCCGGTCTTGCCGTCGTAGCTGATCTTTTTGCCAGTGCGATACGCAACGAGGCCGAGGAGCATCATTTCGATCATGTTGGAGCTGTAGCCGAAGTCACAGGCGGTCTTCTTGGTCGGGTCTTTGCAGGCGTCGAACCACTGCTTCTGGAAGTTGCCTTTACCGACATCGGCGAACTGATCCTCCTTTTTGCGCGGCTTGTAGTAGCTCAGGTCAGCGTCATCGCCGTAGGGGATGATCATGCGTGAGTCGAAGTCGGCGATGATGAAGCCCTTCGTGCCCTTGAACATCGCGCCGTGGCCGATCTTCGTAAGGTCGATGGAGGGCTTCGGCGAGCGCGGCATCGCGCCACCCTGATACCAACTGATGGTGATCGGACCGCGCCAGTCGTTGGCAGGATGCTCGAAGTGCGATTCGCAGTTCACCGGTGTCACGTCGGAGTTGAAGGCCTCGCCCTTGGCCTCAGCGGAGGTCGGGAGCTTGGCGTCCACGGCGTTCCAGAGCAGGTCCATCGTGTGACTGCCCATGTCACCGATCTGTCCGGCGCCGAAGTCCCAGAACATGTTCCAGGAGAGGCAGTTCGCGCCGGCTCCACCGGAGAAGTAGGCCGGGTTGTAAGGATGGAACGGCGCAGGGCCGAGCCAGAGGTCATAATGGAAGCCTGGAGGCGGAGTGCCTTCCTCCGGGAAGTAGCCGGGCTTCGGAATCTGGCGGTTGCCCCACGCGTAGGCGGCTTTCAGCTCGCCGATGGCACCGTCACGGATGAGTTCCTTCACGCGGTTGAAGTTCGGCTGCTCATGACGCTGCATGCCGACCTGCGTGGCAAGTTTGCCTTTCTTTGACTCCCACGTCGCACGCACGGTGCGCGCTTCGTTGACCGTGATGGCCAGCGGCTTTTCGCAGTAGCAGTGCAGGTCGCGTTTCAGCGCCCAGTTGGCGATGAAGGCATGCGTGTGGTCCGGCGTGCAGACGACGACGGCGTCGAGATCCTTGTGATCGAGGCACTTGCGCCAGTCGATGTAAGTCGTGGCTCCGGGGAAGCGCTTCAGCGCGTCTGGAAAACGCGCCTCGTTGATGTCGCACAACGCGACAACGTTTTCCTCCGCGATGGAGTTGTAGTGCGCGAGCCCACGGCCCCACACGCCGATGAGGGCGACGTTGAGCTTGTTGCTGGCGGCGTTCTGGCCGAACAGCGGGCGGGTGATCATGCTGCCGGCGACGAGGCCAGCCGCGCCGACGAAGCGGCGGCGTGAGAGGGGTGCAGGTTGGGTATTCATAGCGGGTGTTATAATCGGTGTGACCGGCGGCTCTCCTTCAGCTCAAATCCAAAACCCTTCACGGAAATAAGCGCTCGGCGAGGGCTCGCCCACAGTCCTGGAGTGTTCGAACTGAGGGCAGAAGCCAGCTTCAAGCGATGACGTTTCCATTCCACCATGAAACTGCTCGCCTCAGGCCAAAAGTGAGATTGCTGGCATTCCACGCCGTGACACGAGTTTGCCAACTCGCATCTGAACGGGTTAGAAAACCTGTTCTACGTCGTTCAAAGAGCCTCATGCGCCACCTCTTTGCCGTTCTCCTGCTCTTCGCCGCTCCCGCCCTCGCCCAAACCTCCGCCAAAGCCAAGGCTCCCGATGCCGTGGACACGCTGGCGAAGGATTTGAAGCCATCGAAAATCGTCGTTTACAAGAAAATCGCCGAGCGTGAGCTGCAACTGCACGTCTTTGAGCCAGCAGGCTTCAAGCCGAGCGATAAACGTGCCTGCTACCTCATCATTCACGGCGGTGGTTGGACGGGCGGTGCGCCACCGCGCATGTATCCGTTTGCCGCGCATTACGCGAAGCTCGGCCTCGTCGGCGTCAGCTTGTCGTATCGCCTGCACAGTGCGAAGACCGGCGTCAGTGTGTTTGACTGCGTGAAGGATGCGCGTTCGGCGATGCGCTACATTCGAGCCCATGCTGCCGAACTCGGCATCGATCCGCAGAAGATCATCGTCAGCGGTGGTTCAGCAGGCGGCCATCTGGCGGTTTCGACGGCGCTTTTCGACAAGGTGAATGAGGAAGGCGACGATCTTGCCGTCTCCGCATCGCCAAACGCGCTCGTGCTGCTCTTCCCAGTCATCGACACTTCCAAAGAAGGCTACGGGCAGGCGAAGATCGGCGAACGCTGGCAGGAACTGTCCCCGGCACACAACGTCCGCGCTGGATTGCCACCCACGCTCATCTTCCACGGCACCGGCGACACGGTGACGCCCTTCGCTGGTGCCAAAGCTTTCCATGAAGCCATGCTCAAAGCCGGAAACCGGAGCGAACTCGATGTGAACGACGGCGGTGCTCACGGCTATCTCATGCGCGACAAGGTGCTCTTTGACGACACGATGAAGAAGACGGATGCGTTTCTGAAATCGCTCGGGCTGCTCCAGTGAGTTCCAAGTTCCAGGTTTCAAGTTGGATGGATCGGCAGCCGAACTTGAAACTTGAAACTTGGAACTCATTCCCCAATCCACACCGGCGTCCCCACCGGCACGAGATCGAACAGCTCGATCACATCCCGGTTCCGCAAGCGCACGCAGCCGTGGCTGGCTGGGCGGCCGATGCTGTTTTCATCGTTGGTGCCGTGGATGTAAATGTAGCGCTGAAAAGTGTTCGCATTGCGCGGCTCCAGGCCGTGTAGCCAGAGGATGCGGGTTAGGACGAAATCGGACTTCGTGTCCATCCCAGGCGTCCACAGGCCGATCGGCTGCCGGGATTTGAAAATCGTGCCGCTACCCGCGCCATCGCCGTGCTTCTCTTTGACCACAAAGCTGCCCAGCGGCGTCTTGTTGCTGCCTTCGGTGAAGCCTATGCCGAATTTTGACGTGGAGCAGGCCCATTCGTTGACCAAGTGCGCAGCGTCGAACAAACGCAGGCGCTGGGTGCCGATGCTGACTTCGAGACGTGGGTGGGTGAGAGGCATGGGGCGATTGTAATCCTCAAAACTCACACCACCAGCCGTCCTTTGCGCTTGGCGTTCGAAATCGAGACGTTGATGCCGAACGCAGCCATGGAATCGCCTCTTTTCTCAGCAGCGCAGCCACTCGTCCCGATGCTCGGCGACGAACGCGTCGTCGTTGAGGTGTGGGTAGGCTTGATAGACGCGGTCGATCTCGTCTAGCTGGCCGGGGCTGAGGGTTTCCTGTTCATCAAGGCACCACAGGCCCTCCAGGAGGCCCTGGCGGCGCAAAACCTCGTGCAGGCCGGCGATGCAGCCGCGAAATGCGTTCGCGGCATCGAAGAAGGCCGCGTTGCTGTCAGTTACTTCCACGCCGAGGCGCAGCAGAGCGGGCGTGGCGTCGGCGTTCCGGCATTGTTCGAGCAGTTCGACTGCGCGGCGCGTCCAGACCGACCAGTGGCCGAGCAAGCCGCCGACAATGCGGCGCTCTTGGCCGCCGAAATGAAATGGCGTTACGAAATCAGCCACGATGCTGTCGTCGTTGCCGGTGTAGAGCGCGATGTCATCCCGCCCGGCCTCGATCACAGCGCGCACGACATCGAGCGTCTGGTAGCGATTGAACGGGGCGATCTTGATGGCGGCGACGTTGTCGATTTCAGCGAAGCGACGCCAGAACGAATGCCTCAGCACACGACCGCCGACGCTGGGTTGAAGATAGAAGCCCACGACCGGGATGATTTCCGCCACGGCACGACCATGGGCGATCAATTCATCCTCCGTGGCATCACGCAGCGCCCCGAGACTGAGCAAACCAGCGTGGTAGCCGAGTTCGTTCAGCAAGGCGGCCTCAGCGACGGCTTGTTTCGTCGCGCCGCAGATGCCGCCGATGCGCACGAGCGGCTTTGCAGCTCGATTCATCTCCTCCTGCGCCAGTTCGAGCACCGGCTTGAACAAACCGACCTGCGGATCGCGGATGGCAAACTGTGTGGTGTGAACGCCGACGGCTAGACCGCCGACTCCGGCGGCGATGTAGTAACGAGAAAGCGCCCGTTGCCGCCGCTCGTCGAGTTTGCGATGGGAGTCGAGCGCCAGCGGATGCGCGGGGATGGCGAGGCCGCGTTGCAGGTGCGGGCGAAAGTCGAAGTTGTTCATGGAAATTTGCTTCGCATGCTGGCGGAGAATCCTTTCAAACCAACCCTTTATGCTGCGCCATTTCCTGTTCCTGCTCTTGCTCGTGTCCACTCACGCTGCGGAGGAGTTTCCACTGGTGCCTGCCCAGGAATGTCGTCCGCGCAACGGACTGCCAAATTTCCTGGCCAAGGCGAACACGGCGGGCGCAGAGATCAAGATCGGCTACCTCGGCGGTTCAATCACGGCGCAGAACGGCTGGCGGCCGAAGACGCTGGCGCATTTTCAGAAAACCTGGCCGCAGGCGAAGTTCAGCGAGATCAACGCGGCCATCGGTGGCACGGGCTCGGATCTCGGTGTGTTTCGGCTGAAGCAGGACGTGCTGGATCACAAGCCGGACCTCATGTTCGTCGAATTTGCGGTGAATGACGGCGGTGCGCAGCCGGAGCAGATTTTTCGCTGCATGGAGGGCATCGTGCGGCAGACGTGGAAAGCGCTGCCGGAGTGCGACATCTGCTTTGTTTATACGCTGACCGAGGCATTGGCTGCGGCGATGCTGGAGGGCAAATTCCAGCGCTCGGCGAGCGCGATGGAAAAGATCGCCGATCACTACGGCATCGCGACGATCCACATGGCGATGGAAGTCGCCAAACTGGCGAAGGAGGGAAAACTCGCGTGGAAGGCCAAGCTGCCGAAGACAGACGAGGAGAAGAAAGAGCTCGAAGGAAAATTCGTCTTCGCGCCGGATAGCGTGCATCCGCATGTCGAAACCGGTCACGAACTGTATCTTCAGGCCATCGTGCGCTCGCTGGAGCCGATCCTGGCGGCTTCGAAAACGCCTGCCACCCATGTGTTGGGTGCGCCATTCATCGCTACGAACTACGAGCAGGCCAAGCTGCTGCCGATCACAACCGCGACGCTGTCGGAAGGCTTCACGCTGCTTGATTCAAAGACAGACGACTTCGGCAAGCGCTGGGCAAACCGCATGACGACGCTGCACAAGGGGACCAAACCGGGCGACACGATCACGTTTCAGTTCAAGGGCACGCGCTGTTCGATTTACGACATCATCGGCCCGGACGGCGGGCAGGTGAGCGTGACGCTGGATGATCAGCCGGTGAAGGTGTTGCCGCGCTTTGACGCCTACTGCACCTACCACCGGCTGAGTGCGCTCATGATCGGCACGGATCTGGAGGACACTGTCCACACGGTGAAAATCGAGATTCATCCTGAGCAGCCGGACAAGGCGCAGATCCTGGCGAAGAACGGCAACAAGATCGACAAGCCGGAACGCTTTGACGCCACTGCATTTTATCCCGGTGCGATCCTGCTGGTGGGTGACGTAGTCCAGTAAAGGGGTGTTAAGAAGTGTTTGAACACTGATTCAATATCTAAAGAGGGACGGGAGACGCATGGGATGATTGTCCTATGCGATCCTCATGAATGCCGACCCCGCCCGCGTTGAGCAGCTCTTCCAAGAGGCTCTCAAGCATGCCCAGCACCTAGAGCGTCATCGCTTCCTGGCGAAAGAGTGCCAGGTCGATTCGGGTGTTTGGAATGCGGTTTGGGATCGCCTGCGCGGGCATTTCAGCCCTGGGACGGGCCGCTTGAAAGCCGCCACCGCGCCCGGCCTGGACGATGAAAAAATGGGGGATGAGCTGGCGGGCTGCCATTTGCTGCAAATCGTCGGCGGGGGCGTGAGCTCGGTGGTGTGGATGGCGGAGTGCACCGATCTAGCTGCGCATGGTGTGGCGGTGAAGATCGTGGACACCCACGCGAACGATTTTCTGCTCCGGCATGCGGCGCTGGAGCCAGCGCTCGCCTTGCTGGATCACCCAGGCATCTCCAAATTTCATGCCTGTGGCATGACGAAGAACGGGAAGCCGTTCCTGATCTCGGAATTGGCAGCGGGCATGCCGATCACACGGTTCTGCGATGATCAAAAACTGCCGCTGCGGGCGCGGGTGCGGCTGTTTCTCCAGGTGTGCGACGCGGTGCATCACGCGCATCAGAAAGGCGTGGCACATGGCGGACTGAAGCCGGGAAATGTGCTGGTGCAGTGGGATGACGAAGGTCGGCCCGCCTTCAAGATCACGGACTTCGGCTTCGCGCACGCGATGGGAACGTCCTTGATCCACCCGGCGGGCACGCTCCGCTCTCCTGCTACTTATTTACCGCTGGAGCAGGCGAATGGCGGCAAGATCAACACGCCGTGTGACATTCACGCGCTGGGCGTCCTGTTGTTTGAGCTGCTCACCGGACACCTGCCCTTCACCCTGCCGCAGATGCCAGCCAGCCTGGACGACTTGCGCCGTCTGATTCGTGAGGCCGTGCCAGCCTATGCCTCCATTTGCCTCAAGACTCTTTCCACCGCCCAGGTCACAGGCATTGCCCTGAACCGCCGAATGAGGCCCGAGAAGCTGATGCTGACGGCACAGCATTACTTTGACGGTGCCCTGCTGCGGGCGATGCACAAACAGCCTCATTCACGGCAGGCAAATGTCCTGGAGCTCAGAGATGCGCTGCATCGGTACATGCTGGCCGCCGAAGAAGAGGAGGAGGCAGAAGCGAAATCTCATGCGGGTTCGACGCTGGGAAATTGCATCAGATGCAACAGCGGTTTGCTTGCGATGGCGGCGGTGCTGGTGCTCAGCCTCTGTGGTGCGTTTCTGCTGACTGGCTGGTTGCTGATTCGTGAAAAATCACCGGAGCGCACGGCCAAGGCTCGTCAGAAAGCCGAGGACCAATCGCTCACAGCCAAGTTCCTGGAGGAAATGTTTGCCAGCCTGACGCTTGAGCATCTGAAGGACCGCGACACCACTCTGCTCAAGGAGATGCTGGATGGTGCGTCAGACAAGCTGGACACATTGAGAGATCATCCCGAGGCCGGGGCCAGAATGCAGGAGACGATGGGTCTGACTTATCTGGCGATG
>JBIKYB010000281.1:0-6500 GCA_044355475.1 Prosthecobacter sp. | reverse complement strand
GCTCATCATGAGCTTTCCCGGCATGAAAACAGCCGGTCAGCGCTCCAAAGCCCTCGTAGAGCTGGTCGATCTCTATCCCACGCTGGCAGAGCTTTGTGAGCTGCCGCTGCCCAAACATCTCGAAGGCACCAGCTTCGCCCCGTTGCTCGAAAAACCCGATCAAACGTGGAAGAAAGCCGCCTTCAGCCAATACCTTCGCACCGGCAAACCACCCTACTCCGGCCGCAGCATCCGTACCGACCGCTGGCGTTACACGGAATGGCATGATCTGAAGCAGCAGCCTGCGGGCACCGAGCTGTATGATGAACTCAATGATCCGCAGGAGACGACCAACCTTGCTGGTGATCCTGCCCATGCGGAAACGCTCAAGGAACTTGCTGAGAAGTTGAAAGCAGGGTGGAAAGCATCGCTGCCATGAACCGCCGCCACTTTCTCCACACACTCGCTGCAGCACCGCTGCTGGCAGTCGAATCGCGCCCGAAGGCACCCTTTCGGGTTCTTTACAGCAACGACACGACAAACATCACCTCCTGCGTGAGTCCGTTTCATCAGGCGCGTGAGCCTTTCCGCCAAGAGATGCTCGAAGCTTCGGTCGATGAGGTCGCTGGTCTGGTGGACGCTCATTTTCTCCAGCCGGGACTTGGCATGGTGCCGATGTGGCCGAGCAAGGTGCTGCCGCTGGCAGAGCACTACGCGTGGATCAAGCAGCGCTACACTCAGAAGCCGGATTCGTTCGGCCAGTTCGTGCTGAATGGCGGCGATGTGGTGAAGGTCTTCATCGACCGCTGTCGCGCGAAAGGTCAGGAGGCGTTCATCTCCTTCCGCATGAACGATGCGCATCACAAGGAGTTCGTCGATCCCAAGCCCGGCGACAAACCGGGCAGCAGCATCGGCATGAGTGTGACGAAATTTTACGCGGCGCATCCCGAACACCGTATCAAGTCCGGCTCACAGCGCGGTGCTGACCTAGTTCACAACTTCGCAGTGCCCGAGGTGCGGGCACAAAAACTCGTGCTCATCCGCGAACTCTGCGAAAACTACGACCTCGACGGCCTGGAGCTCGATTTCCTGCGCTTCTACAGCTACTTCCGCGAGGAAACACCGCTGGAGCAACGCCGCGCCATCATGACTGGCCTCGTCAAAGAAGTAAGGCAGATGCTGGGGCCGAAGCGCTGGCTGTGCGCTCGCGTGCCATGTTATTTGACCGCGCTTGATGTGCTCGGCCTCGATTTGAAAGCTCTCGTTGCCGCCGGACTCGATATGGTAAACGCTTCCGCGCACTACTTCACCACGCAGCAGCACGATCTGGCCGTCATCCGCAAGCAAACCGAAGGCGCGGCGCTCTACTTCGAGCTGTGCCACACGATTTGGAAAGGTGACAAGGTGCAAACAGGCTACGACGTGTTTCCCTTCCGCCGCGCCACCCGCGAGCAACTGCACACCAGCGCCCATCTTGCCTATGCACGCGGCGCGGATGGCATCAGCCTGTTCAATTTCGCTTATTATCGCCAGCACGGCCAGGGCGAAGGCCGAGGCATGTTCGGCGAGCCGCCGTTTGAAGCACTCAAAGCACTCCGAGAGCCTCAAACACTCGCCAAGGCTCCGCAACACTGGTTCATCGCCTACGGCTGGCGTTCGCCCGGCGCGAAGCCGCTGCCCGTGCCACGCAAGATCGAGCTGAACAAGCCCGCGAAGTTCAACTTCGACCTTGCCGCACCCACTGGCGGCTGGAAAGGCGCTGCGCGTGTACGCATTCAGGCCGACAAATCGCTCGGCAATGGTGAATGGGCCGCCACGTTCAACGGCGATGCCATTGCAGCCTCCGCCGATGTTTCGGAGCCGTTTGCCGTGCCTTATCCATCCATGATCGCGAAGCCAGAAGAGCTGCGCGCTTGGACGATTCCAACGAAACTGCTGCGTGAGGGCAAGAACAGCCTCGAAGTGACGCAGAAGAACGGCGAGCCGGTTTCTGTGTTGTTTGTCGATCTGGCTGTGCCGCGTTTGTGACGGTCGGTTACTTCGGAATCTCGTTCAGCGTGTAGTAGCCGACGTTGTGCAGCAGCGGGAGTTTTTCGGCGCTGCGGACGCCGTCGAGGTGGAGTTCGTGGATGTGGCCTTTGGTGAGCGGTGAGATCGTGAGTCGGACGGACTTGCCGTCTGCGGCGACTTGGGCGGCTGTGATCTGCGGGAGGATCTCGTCGATCTCGTCGCCGCCGTATTGCTCGCGGTAGGCGTAGGTGAACTCGCGCATGGAGTAGCTTTTCACGTCGCCTGCGGTGGCCGGATCGACCGCGTGGGTAAAGGTAAGCTCAAAGCCGTCCGGCTTGGCGCGCATCTCATGCACCTCGAAGGGCGTTTTGCCGGTCCACTCGCATTTTTCAAAGCAGAAGGGCTTCCCACCACGCGCACCCCAGCCGCGATCACTGCCCCCAGTGAAGATGCGGCCTTCTTCATCCATGCGTCCGCCGATGAGGCCGCTCTGGAAGCCGCCACGGAAAGGGAAGACGACGCCTTGCTTGATGCCGTTGATGGTTTCGAGGAAGACGCGGCTGAGATTGCTGTGCGACTGGTCGGCGACGAAGAGTTGCTTGCTGAAGGGGCCGAATTTGCCGCCGCTGGTGTCGCAGATGATGGCGGTGGCGGAGTTGCCGATCTTGCCATGCACAAGATAGACGGCGGGCGGAAGGAGTTCCTTGATGCGCTCACGTTCCTTGACCATGCGGCCGAGATCGCCGCCGGGACGCGCTTCTTTGCGGCCACGGTCGCCTTGGAATGCCTCAGGGATCGGATCAATCGGCCTCGGTCCCATGTTCGGTGCCTGATCATACCAGACATTGCCACCGGGATGACCTTGGAAGGAGCCGGGGACGAGATGCTGGAGCGTGCATGAGCCATGCCACGGGCCTTGGTTGTCACAGTAATAGACTTCACCCTCGGCATCGAAGCCCATGCCGCCGGGGCTGCGGATGCCGCTGCATGTCGGCACCATTTTGCCATCCGGCTTGATGCGCAGTGCCCAGCCACGGAAGGGAACCACGCTGCTGAAGGAGCCGGTGAGGCAGAGAGTGACCCAGAGGTCGCCTGCTTTGTCAAAACGGCTGCCGATGGCGTATTCGTGGTAGTCGCCGGAGACGCCCCAGCCATCGCTCACGTTGTCGAAGACGTCGGCGCGTCCGTCACCATCGACATCTTTGAGACGTGTGATCTCGTAGCGCGTGGTGGCGTAAATGTTCTTATCCTTCGGATTGTAGGCAATGCCGAGGACTTCGTGCAGACCGCTGGCGAAGAGCTGGTAGCTCACGCTGGAGGGATCGTCGCTGCCCGCGCCGCTGACGATCCAGATTTCGCCACGCCGCGTGCCCATGACGAGCCTGCCATCTGGCAGGAGGTCGATGGAGCCGACTTCGAGCGCGGTTTCCTTCGGTGTTTGGAAGGTGGTGATCTTGTAGTAGTCTGCTTCGACAGGATCGGCGGCCCAGAGCGAAGGGCATAGGGCAAAGAGCAAAGAGAAAAGGCGTTTCATGCGAGGTCGATGGCGAAGAATTATTGAACCCACTGGTAAGTGATGGTCATCGTGCCGGGTTTGGCAGGGATGACGAGGTTGGGACCGGCGAGCAATGCTCCTGCGGCGGTGACGCTGTATTTTTGTGGGCCTTTGAAGGTGAAGACGCCTTCCTTGGCTTCAAATTTGCCGACGCCGAGGCGATACCACGCATTCTCAGGTAGCTTGCCATTGATCGTCACGGTGCGGATGAGTTTGGCGTTGCCGTCGGGCTTGTTGCCGTTGCCTTCAGTGGTGAAGGCCTCTTCGATCCCGGCTCCTTGCCAAGTGTAGCGGAAGGTTGGGGCGCGTTTGGCATCAAGGGTGTAGCCTTTCCATTCAAGGCCGTCATAGCTCTTTGCTTTGTCCCACTTCGGCCATTCTGCGTCGGGTTTCTCGCTGACGAAGAACGCGGGGGTGACCTCTCCAGTGGGCTGGAGCACGTCGTAGCCGAGCGGGGCCTGATGGCCGCCGCCACGCGAGTTCCAGTGCTTGGCGGCGTCGATGAAGGCACCCCGCCAGATCAGCGAGAGGTTCATGCTCTCGGCGCTCCAGGCGATGTTGATGCCGCCAGGATAGCCGACTCCGATACCGCGATTCCCCGCGCCTTGGATGAAGTTTCGGTAAATGACCGGCTCGTCCTTCACGACGAGGGGAATGGGATCGAATTCCTTCTGTTTTTTGGCTCCACCTTTCCAATTCGGATGCAGCCATTTGGAGAGCGGCGTGATTTGGAAGTCGGCCCCTTTCCAGGCGGCGTAGAGCTCAATGTTTCCGCCGCCCTGGAAGTATTCGAGGCGAAATGTGTGCTCTCCTTTGTCGAGCGGGATGCCCTTCTCCTTGATGTCGCCAGCGGGATGGATGCCGTCGTAGGCGACGACTTCCTTGCCGTCGATGAGGATGCGCGCGCCGTCGTCGCTGGAAAGGAAGAAGCGATACGACCCTTTTCTTGGGGCGTTGAGCTTGCCGGTGAAGACGACGCCGAATTCGTTTTTGTAGTCATCGAGCTTCACGGCGATGAGGTTGTCATCGACCTTGCCTTCGCGGTGTGGCTTGAGCTTCGAGAAGTCAGGAAGTCGGGACCAGTTGCCGAGGTAGAGGGCGAATTGGAGATCTTTGAGTCCCGCGCCCATCGGAGCGACCTTCATCTCTCCGCGCATGGTGAGCGCGTGGCCGGGGAAGGTGCAGACGTAGGGGTAGGAGCCGGGTTTTTCGGGCGCGGTGAAGGTCAGCTCTTCCTTTTCATGCGGGTTGAGCATCTTGGAGTGCAGCCAGATGCGTGGATCATCGGGCAGCCAGTTGCGTTTGAGTGCCTCGTCGGGCTTTTCCATCTGCTTCATCGCCATGGCGGCGGTGTCGGTGCCGGGCTGGCAGAAGACGAGGTTGTGCGGGAGGTCATCGCCATTCTCAAAGAGGATTTTCACCGGCTGGCCGGGCTGCACGAGCAGCTCGGCGGTGTCGTACTTCATCTGCGCGGTCATCGTTTTAATCGTGAACGCAGTGGGTTCGATGGCGCTGCATGCAAGGGCGAGAGACAGAAAAAGCAGAGGGCGGGTCATGGGGGCGCGGGGTTACGGGGATTTTGGGGCCGTCTTGCTCGGAAAAGAGGGCTTCGAGGGATTTCGTCCACTTTGGACTTGGCGAGGCGCGGCAAATTTGATTATCTGCCACCATGCAAGACCGCACCTGGCATCTGCTCAAGGCCTCCGACAAGGAAATCTTCGGCCCCACCGACCTCGAAACCCTGCGTGGCTGGGCCTCGGAGGCAAAAATCTCGCCGCTGGACAAGATTTCGAGCGACGACCGACTGAGCTGGCAGCGAGCGCCGATGATCGCCGAACTGCAAATGGACCTGCTGGTGCAGATGCCGGACAATTACCTCTACGGCCCGACGAACGTGGCGACGATCCAGGAATTCCTCGCGACGGGCGAGATCGACGAGAATGTGACAATCATCAACTGCCTGGACAACACGGAGAAGCGTCTCGCGGATCTTTCGTGGTTCCAGGCCAGCCCGCAGCACATGCGCAGCGCGGCCACGACCTTTGTCGGCACTCAATGGCCGGATGACAAAAAACTGCCAGGAGATGCCTCGCAGCAGTCACGCATCGGCACACTGGAGCGCCAAGTGATGGAGCTGCAGCGCGTGGTGGATGAGTGGCAGCACGCTTACAACAGCATGCGTCAGCAGTTCATTGAGGCGACGGGGCGGGAGCCGCTCTGAGAAAACCGTGAGACGTCAGAGGTGAGATGTGAGAAGTCAGAGGTTGTGTTGCTGACACGTCTCACCAGTCACCTCTGACTTCCAACAGCGGGAGTTTTTTCACCAGACCTCCGAGCATACTCACACGTTTTCTTCCTTCAAACCCGGCAGCGCCTTCGCTTTGTCGGCGTAGCGGTCGAAGCGGTTGGAAAGGATCAGCAGCGTGGGCGCCCACAGGCCGACGAAGATACCGAAACGCTCGGCGTGCGCCTGTTCCTCGGGAGAGTCGCCATTGAGGAACCACCAGATCCAGATGGAGAGTAGGATGGACAGGACGCCACCCTGGAAACAAATCGTGCTGAGCGTGCGGCAGATGGAAGGATTCATGGTGGGGAAACTGCCACGCGTTGCCCTCCCAAGGCAAGCAATCACCGCCACCATCGCAAGCCCGGCATAGGAAATCACAGTCGCAGGCGCGTGGGGCAGCGCTTGAGGGAAGGCCAGGATGGGGCATACTGAGCGCTGATGCCTCATCCTGTTGAAATTCGCAGCGCTTCGACTGCGCCACCCCGTCCGCGGGTGGCCCCGCACAAGCCACGCTCACTGCCGCAGACGGCCCCGCCTGCGCTAGAGCCGCCGTGGCACGTCATCCTGTGGGACGATGATGTCCACACGCATGAATATGTCATCGAGATGCTGGGGGCGATTTTTTGCCATGCGAACGACCTGTCGCTAAAAATGGCGAAGGAAGTGCAT
>JBIKYB010000236.1:0-8286 GCA_044355475.1 Prosthecobacter sp. | reverse complement strand
GTACGGCAGCCAACAAGCTTCACTACGCCGTCACGGTGCCGCCTGCGGCCTCCCTGCAACCCGGCGACGCCACTTTCTGCACCGTCAGCTTCACTCCGACGGGCACGGGAAACAAACCGGTCACGCTCAACATCGCCAACAACCTGAGCGGCAGCCTCAATCCCTTCGATGTACCGCTTTCCGGCAGCGGATCGAACTCGCTCACCTTCACCTACAACTCGCCAACAGACGTGGTGGCCACTGCGACATCGTTCACCGCGACAGGCAAGACGCTCACCTTGTTCCTGAACTCGGCTCTTCAGGTCGGATCCAGCCTGATGGTGGTCAACAACACCGGCATCGGCTTCATCAACGGTGTGTTTGAAAATCTGGCGCAGGGACAGGCGATTTCGCTCACCTACAACAGTGTGACCTATAATTTTGTGGCGAACTACTTCGGTGGCGATGGCAATGACCTCGTGCTGCACTGGGCGGGCACACGACTGCTGGCGTGGGGAGCCAACAGCACCGGCACGCTGGGCAACAACAGCACCACACAGGCCAACACCCCGGTGGCGGTGAGCATAAGCGGTGTGCTGAATGGCAAGACGGTGATCGCGCTGGCCTGTGCCGAGCGCCACACGCTGGCGCTGTGCTCGGACAACACGCTCGCGGCCTGGGGCGCGAACAACTTCGGCCAGCTCGGCACCGGCAACACCACGCCGAGCACCACGCCCGTGCTCGTGAGCACCAGCGGTGTGCTCACTGGAAAGACGATCGTGGCCATTGCGGCAGGCTACGAGTTCAGCCTCGCCCTGTGCAGCGATGGCACAGTCGCGGCCTGGGGAGTGAATGGCAGTGGTCAATTGGGTGATGGCAGTTTCAGCACACGCCTTTCGCCAGTCGCTGTCAGCACCGCTGGAGTGCTCAATGGCAAGATCGTCACCGCGATCAGCGCCGGGCTCGATTTCGCCGTCGCAAGTTGCAGCGACGGCACGCTGGCGGCATGGGGCGGCAATGACAACGGGCAGTTGGGTGATGGGACGAACAACGGCAGCAACAATCCTGTTTCAGTCATCACGTCGGGTGTTCTGGCAGGACGTTCTGTGAATGCGTTGGCAGCAGGCAGTTATTTCGTGCTGGCACTGTGCAATGACGGACGAATCGCGGCATGGGGAGACAATGGCTACGCCACCTTTGGCGACGGCACGGTCGATCCGAGCGCCGTGGCGGTGCTCACGAGCAATAGCGGGCTTTTCGCCGGCAAATCACCGGTGTTCATCGGTGCCTCCGAGGCGCACAGCGCGGCGGTGTGTGCCGATGGCACCTTTGGCATCTGGGGAGACAACACCAACGGTCCTGGACAGCTGGGCGTGAGCCAATTCACCGCCGACACCTATCTAACGCCCGGTAGTCCGACGCTGACTGGCGTGCTTGCAGGCAAGACGATCGCCTCCTTTGCCCTCGGTCAGTATCACTCGGTTGCAATCCTTTCGGACGGCACGCTCTCGTCCTGGGGAAAAAGCGTCTATGGTCAGTTGGGCAATGGCAGCACTTCCTACAGTGAAACGCCGGTGAGTGTGAACCTCACATCCCTTGGCGCAGGCGAGCGCATCATCCGAGTCATCTCCGGTGCCACCGCACGACACAATCTGGCCCTGGTTGCCCTGCCTCTTACGCAGCCGGGCGGCCCGCCGGTGGTGACGACCAATACGGCGACGGCCATCGACAAGACCATTGCCACGCTCAACGGCTTGGTGAGTCCGAACAGCCTCGCGACGACGGCCTATTTCGAATACGGCACCACAACGAGCTATGGCACGCAAACGAGCACGCAGAGCCTCGGCAGCGGCAGCACGTCGGTGAACATGACTCAGAGCCTCACTGGCCTGCAAGCCAACACGACATACCATTTCCGAATCGTGGCCACGAACAGCGGCGGCACGGCGGTGGGAAGTGATCTGACCTTCACCACACTGCCAGACCCGCCTGTCGCGGTCACCAGCAACGCGAACAGCATCACAAACACCACGGCCACGCTGGCAGGGACGGTGAACCCGAACAACCGAGCGACGAGCGTGTACTTTGAATTCGGCACGACCACGCTCTATGGCAACACCACCGCGCCGCAAAACCTCAGTGCAGGCAGCAGCAGCGTGGGTGTGATCTCGTCCATCAGCGGACTGACGCTAGGCACGACCTATCATTACCGTGTCGTGGCCACCAACAGCGGAGGAACTGCCTATGGGGATAACGGCACCTTCACCACGACGTCGATTTCCAATCCCACTCTGGGGCCTGTCAGTGCCAGCGGCATCACCACGACCGCAGCCACGCTAAACGGCAGCGTCAATCCGAACGGAGCGATCACGACTGCCTACTTTGAATATGGTCTGACGACGACTTACACAAGCAGCACCACGATCACAGGTGTTCCGTCCGGCACCTCTTTGGTGAATGTGTCGCTTCCTGTTTCCAGTCTCACTCCGGGCACCGTTTATCACTATCGCCTCGTGGCAGAAAACAGCTCGGGCATCACGCGCGGCACGAACGCCACGTTCACTTCGCTGCCTCTGCCACCCATCGTGAACACCTATGCGGCCGCATCACTCAGCACGACGAGCGCACGGCTGAACGGGGATGTGCGTGCCCAGAATGGCAGCGCCTCGGTCACGTTCGAGTGGGGCACGGATGGCGTGAGCTTCCCGAACTCGCTCGCAGGCACGCCGTCCGTGGTTACCGGCGACACTGTTACAGCGGTGAGCGCGGATGTCAGCAACCTCCAGCAGTTTACAAATTACTACTTCCGGGTAAAGGCCACCAGTGCAGGCGGCACGACCACGGGCAGCGTGCTGACCTTCCAGCCGGCGATCATCTCCGGCCTTACGCAGCAGTTCCCTGTCGCACCATCGGCCTCCAATGGCAGTTTGACCGTCACCTTGACGCCGACCGGTCTGCTGAGCGGCTGGCGCTTCGTGGGCGAGCGGCGCTGGCGTTCTTCTGGCGATACTGTGACAGGATTGGTGCATGGGTCGCGCGACATCGAGTTCCGTCCCGTTCCGGGCTATTTGCAGCCAGGCTTGGAACCGGTGGTCATCAACACCTCAGGGCAGGTGGTCGATTACGAGTACTTCAACACGCCCTCCACCGGCAGCGGCGGCATCGTTGTGGTGCTGAAGCCCGATGCGCTGGCACAGGCTCTGAATGAGGCAGATCGCGGCCAGTGGCGGTTGCTGGGCGAGATAACATGGCGTGACAGCGGCAGCACCGCGCCAGCGCTGCCCGAAGGTACCTACCTGGTGGAATGCAAGAGCGTCTCCGGCTACTCCACGCCTGCCGTGGCGAGCATCAACGTGAGCAGCGGGCAGACGACTAATCCCACACTGGTCTATTTCACCGCAAGCAGCCCCACCGGACTCGCACCCGTCGTGCAGGCGTTTGGAACGGTCTCCACCGACACCACAAAGCCCTACGCCTACGTCGGCCAGATTCGCAGCAACGCAGGGGCCGGCACGGGCTTCATTGTCAAGCCGCGCGTTGTGGCCACCGCCGCGCATGTCGTTTGGGATGACGGCACGCTTTCCGCCGCGCAGGGCGTGCAGTGGCTCTTCCAGCGGGACGCGGGCACGCACGATCCGGTGCCGCTCACCCCGCAAGGCTTTTACACCTTCGACGGCTACGCCGCGCAACGCATCGCGGACAACTCTCCCGGACAGTCCTCTCCACAGTCACAGCACCTCGATGTGGCAGCGCTCTACTTCAATACCAATGCCGGGCGCGAGGGCTTCAGTGGCTGGCTTGGCAGCGATTCAAACAACAACGAGTTCCTGCTCTCTGGTGCGGACAAGATTCTCGTGGGATATCCTATCGACGGGATCGCTCCGGAATTTCAGGGGCGCATGTACACGACTGCGGCGGCCAACATCACATTCACTGGTGCCTTTGGTCGCACCTTCACGACGAATGGACTCCACAGCTTCGGTGGCAACAGCGGCGGACCGCTTTGTGTGCAGGACACGAGCGGGAACTGGTATCCCGCCGCCATCTACCTCGGTGGCACGAACCAGACCGTGGTGCGTGCCATCGACAGCGAGGTGATCAATCTGTTTAACCGTGCAGAAACAAGCAGCACCGGCGGCGGCAACAACACGGGCGGCGGTATCACCCACACTGGCTACACGATTACCGGCAGCGCCAGCACTGGCGCGGTGATCATCAACACCACGCCCGCAGGCATGGGCTGGCGACCCGCTGGCTCCACGAAGGCCTTTACCCCCAGCGGCAACACGCGCTCCGCGCTCCCAGCGGGCACGCTCTTTGTCGAGTTCACACCCGTGGCAGGCTACCTGACGCCTATGGGAGAGACTGTCCAGGTCGTCGCCGGAACCATCCGGACGTACTCGATCACCTACCCGTCTAGCCAGACAGTGCAGGAAACTTGGCGGCACACGCATTTCGGCACGACAGCGAACAGCGGCGATGGGGCGGACGACAACGACTATGACCACGATGGCTTCACCAACGCGGAGGAGTTCGCTGCTGGGACGAATCCCACGCTCAGCGGTGACTTCTTCAAGGCGGAGAACCCACATCGCAGCGGAGGCACCTTCACCTTGAGCACCGCAGGGAGGGCGGGGCGCACTTACGCGCTGCAGCGCAGCACGACGATGGCGGCCGGATCGTGGACCACTGTCGATACAGAAGGCCCGCTGGGCTCCGATGGTCCTGTCTCGCTCACGGATGTGGCGGCACCGAACGATGCCGCGTTTTACCGGATCCAGGTCACCGGGCCGTGAAACAGGGTGTTTTTCCGACTTTGTAGCGATCGGGAAACACTCGGGTATCCGTGATTAACCATGAACAACGAAGCGGCAGGAAACTTTCCCAGCACCGATTGGACCTTGATTGCCCGTTTGCGGAGCAGGCACGAGGATGTGGCTCATCTGGCCCTGGATGAGCTTTGCGGAAAGTATCACTATCCTCTCTACTGCTTCATACGGCGTCGTGGTCTGGATCACCATGATGCGCAGGACGCCTTGCATGATTTTTTGGCGAAACTGCTGCGCAACGAGTCGCTGAAAAGCACCCAGCGCGAGTCTGGCAAGCTGCGTGGCTTTTTGTCCACGGCGCTCCAGCGTTTTTTGGCAAACTGGCACCGCGATCATGCCAAAGAGCGGCTGAATGTGAGCATCGAGGCGCAGCAGGAGCTGGAGCGGAGCGAGGAGCGCTTTCAAAGGGAAAAACTCACGGACGAGGACACACCTGAGCGGGTGTTTGAGCGCAAATGGGCGCAGGAGCTGCTGCGGCGCGTGCTGGCTGAGATCGAAGCCGAATACGAGCGCAAGAACAAGCTGTCTATTTTTCAGGCTCTGCGGCCGGTGGTGCTCGCTGGCGGCAGCCTCGTGGGGGAGGACACGGACGGGTTGGCACTATCTCTCGGCATGAGTTCGGCGACGCTGCGCGTGGCGATGAGCCGCTTCCTCGGGGATTACCGCGACCGTTTGCGGCGCGAAGTTTTGCAGACGCTGGCAAATCCGGACGAGATTGACGAAGAACTCGCAAGTCTGGCTAATGCCTTTCAGAAACGGAGTCACATCCGCGACGGGCCTTAAGTAACTCGGTCATTCACCAACTAAACCCAACTCGATGCGCATAAAAATCAAACCTGCACCTGCGAAGTCCATCGTGGATGGACTCGATGATCGAGCCATCGCACAATTGCTACACGTAGCCCGGGAGAACACGACGCCACAGTCGCGCACTGCCGCCACGAGACGTTCTGGAGGAAAACGCTCATGAAGAAACGCTGGTTCATCGTAGCGCCGGTCTTTCTGTTTTCGCTGTTCGTGTGGTTTCTGTGGCCGCGAGGGGTGCCGGAGAATGCTGCCGGCTCTGCTCGTCCGCAGGCTGCACAGCGTCTGCAAACAGGCGCTGAAAATCTGCGCCAGGCGAAAACGCTCTCCGATTCAAAAACGGCTTTCGTGGAAGTTCGTGCCGCCTTGCGACTGATGGACACCGATGAGGCCCGCGATTGGATCATGGCCCAATGGAGGGGAGGGGAGGATTTCGCCACGAAACTCGACCTCACGCTAGATTCGCGTCAGAATCTCTCAGGATGGCCGAGCTTTCGCACTTTCCTGCTCGACATGCTTTTTCAAGTCGATCCAGAAGCCGCTGCAGTTGTTTCGAAGGATCTGCTCGGCACGAGTGAGTCGCCGGACGAGTGGGCCGTGGCCATGAGGAATTTGGGCCGTGTGGACTCTCATGATGAACTGCTGAAGAGCAAGGTCGCCGAACTTCTCCAACGCAAGGATTGGCAACGGGATCCGAGTGCCGGTTACCTGGAGGCGTTCGACGTGATCGTGCATACGCGGCACACGGCGCTGGCTCCCGACTTGCTCGCGAACTGTGATGCGCAAGATGAAAAGGCCGTGCGGCACGCCTCCTACCTGACGCTGGACCGGCTCATTCTTGCCGCGCCGGAGCAGGTGCTGCCGGAACTGGCGAAGAACGCCTCCCAGCATCCGCGAAGCGGGTTGATGATCTCGAACATGATCGCTCGTGCCGACGTCAGAAGTGCTGTGCAACGGCAGGCCTTGGAGACCTACCTGCTGGACCCGAAGCGCACCGCTGAGGAACTGCGGGGCTTTGCCAGCGTCTTTCCCAACGGAAATATAGCGGTTTCGGACAATTTGCTCACGCGGGTGGCGACAATCAATGGAGAAGAATTGGCGCTAAAGGATCGTGCCTCATTAGAAACTGTCGCCGCATGGCTGGCCGACCCCCGCTTTGCGAAGCTGGAGGTTATGCTTCGACAGTCCTACAACCGTTTACTCGGATTTTTGGAGCGCTGATAAGGTTGTTCATCTGACATGGCGCGTCCTCTTCACGGCCCATTGCGCTGCATGACATAGGGGTGGGCGAAGCGATCATCTTGGCCGGGCCTACCGTGGCGGCAGCTCAAGATGGCCGACATTAAGTTGGATACGGGATTCGGTGCTTTACGTGGTTCAATCGACGGCCTTAATCACCTTCTCCATCGTTAGCGGTGCGCAAAGTTAATAACAGGCTCTAGGTTCCTCATTCGTCATTTCCCAAGCGGCAGCGCCACCCACACCGTCGTGCCCTTTCCCGTCTCGCTTTCCCATTTCACCTCGGCGCCGACTTTCCGAGCTCGTTCGCGGATGCCGATGCAGCCGAAGTGGCCGGGTTGGCCGTGGGTTTGGGCGGTGGGGTCGAAGCCGTGGCCGTTGTCGGTGATGCGGAGAGTGAGGAGTGATGGAGTGGTGGAGAGATGGAGGGTGATTTGGGTGGGGTGGGCGTGTTTGAGGGCGTTGGTGATGGCCTCTTGGGCGATCATGCGGAGGTGGTGGGTGACGTGCGAAGGGATGGGGCCGATGGGGTGGAGATCGAGCCTGATGGCGATGCCTTCGGGGGCGCGGGTGGCGAGGAGCTCGAGGGCCTCGGTCAAGGTGGTGGCGTGGCCGGTTTCGCGGAGGTCGGAGACGAGGTTGCGGGCTTCGCTTTGAATGCGGGAGACGAGGCTGCGGCTGGTTTCGAGGAGGGTGCGGGCTTTTTCCTCCAGGGGGCGGGTGGTGGCGGCATCGAGGCGGAGGGAGAGGCCGGTGAGCTCCTGCTCCAGGGTATCGTGAAACTCGCGGGCGATGCGCTGGCGCTCGTCGAGGGTGGCTTGGTGGGCGATTTTGCTTTCCAAACGGGTGATCTGTCGGCGCTGGAGGGTGATCCAGACGAGGGTGAGCAGGACAAGCCCGCCGAGCAGGGCGATGGCGAAGACGAGTCGGCGGGCATTCCAAAAGGGCGCGGTGCTGAGCGTGCGGATGTCTGCGGCGGAGCGCAGGAGGAGCGAGGCGCGGTCGGGCTCGGAGCGGAAGCCTTTGTCCGTGGTGGCGGACTCGACGAGGCAGATGCCGGTGAGCTGGCAAAGGGAGCCGAGCTGGAGACTGGGCGCGGTGTTTTGCAGAAGGAAGGCGCGGATGGAGGTGCCGCCGGAGGTGAGGCGCAGCTCGTAGCCGTCGCGGGTGCGGAAGAAGTCGTTCAACACGGCGGGCGCGGTGAGCTGGACGAGATCGGCATCGTGCGATCCATCCTGAAAATCGCGCAACGTGACGGCGGCGGCGGTGGGTGGCTCGGCGGGCTGGCTGCTGAGCACCTGGGCATCGGCCAGTGAGGCGCTGAAGCCAGCCATGACAGGAAAGCCGGTGATCTCCGCCAGATCGCCGGAGCGCAGGGATGGGGTGGTGGAGAGATGGATGGCGATGGCCGGGGAGAGCGGTGGCTTGGGCGGCT
>JBIKYB010000039.1:0-25256 GCA_044355475.1 Prosthecobacter sp. | reverse complement strand
AGCAAGACCAAGGACGCCGGTCATTATCGCGGCATCGGTATCTTCCCCGCCGAAAACCACGTCCTCCTCCTCGAAGACGAGCCCAGCCACTGCCTGCGCGTGGGCAAGACCTGGAAGCTCAAAGAAATGGACCTCAAGGACAACAAGGGGACGATCATCGCCAGCCGCGTGTTGAAGGCAGACGGAGAAGGCAGGGCCGACGAGGAAGAGAAATTGACCTTCGACGCCGGGACCCGCATCTGGCGCGGACGCGAGCGCATCGGAGTTGCGAATCTGGTGGCCGAAGGAGTGTGGCCCGTCAGCGGGAAGAAAAGCCTCGGTAGGCAACCCGTCCTGCTCGGGATCACTTGGAGACCTGCGCCCGGAGATGGGCTGGATGGCGCTTTCACCCAATTTCACATCTCGGACATCTGGCTGGACGACGCCGCCCTCGAAAACGCCGCCCAGTTTCAGACCGAGACACACAAATCCTTCATCCGCAGCCGCTGGATGCCAGCCTGGGTCGATGCCGTCGAGTATGGCAAGTTCGGCCGCGCCACCGTCACCGCGACGCTGTTCGGCGGGATGGATGCCTCCCTTTACGCCGACTTCCAAAAGGACGTCCAGGCACAGATCAACGGAACCGAGAGCACCCTGAAGCACGCAGCCGGCCACTACGGCCCCGGTCATGTGGCCTCCAATGGCAAGATCATTGCCGTCACCAAGGCGAGCGGAGAAATCCCGCTGGGCAGCAGCGGCATCCAGATCCAGTTCGAGACCGACCTCATCATCGAAGGCATCCGTCCCACCCGAGTCGTCCGCATCCGCCCAGGAAGCTGGCCCAAGATGCAACTGCCCCGCGAAGAGTTCGACAACAGCAACATCGACGAGCGCTTCCCCACGCCCGCTATCTTTCCGAAATACTGATCCTCACCACTATCCCTTCATCATTCTCCTGTCCCCATTCTTGTGTCGGAATGATCCCTCCACATCCAAACTCTGGTCTCTCGCCCGCCGCTGAAGCAGGTAAAAGATTTCGGGTAAAAAGTGAAAATACGTTCCTGAATCTTTTACCCCAAATCTTTTACCAGCTGTGGCTTGGTGTCTTGTTGCTCGCGACCTCCGCCTTCGCCGCAGACGAACCTTTTCGTCCCGAAGCCGGCAAGTTCCCGCCACTGGAAAAAGCGCACTCGTATCGCGGCGAACTCGTCTTTGTGGATCATGCCAATCGTCGTGGCAGTCTTCGCGTGACGTCTCCGGGTATTTTCCGCTTCACTGCGCCGCATCCGTTTGCCCTACTGCCGTATGCTCTCGTGCGTTATCACGGCGCACCGGCCGATCTGCGCGACATTCCATTGGGCACGATGCTGCATGTCTGCGCGTTTCTACCGCCGGACCCGAAAACGTCCGCCGTGCCCGTCTTGCCCGTGAACAATCGGGAAAAGACGAAAGCCGGAGCGCTTGGTGTCGCGCCCGCTGAGAACCATGTTCTGCTGCTCGAAGATGAGCCCAGTTACTGTCAGCGCGAAGGATTCGTCTGGAAGCTCAAGGAAGTGGAAATCAAAGATCGCGCCGGAACGATCCTCGCGAGTCGCGAAGGCAAACAAAACGCCAAAACGAAGCCCGGCGACGAAACCCTGACCTTCGATGCCGCCACGCGTGTCTGGCGTGGTCGCGAATGCCTCCGCATTGAGCACCTCATCGCCGAGGGTGCATGGCCCGCCAAAGGCAAAAAGGCTCTCAACGGCCAGTCGGTGCAGATTGGCATCACCTGGAGGCCCACACCCGGCGGTGTGTTCAGTCGCTTTCACCTCTCCGACATCTGGCTGGATGACGCTGCGATGCAAAACGCCACGCAGCATCAGGCCGAGCTGCACAAAACCTTCATCCGCAGCCGCTGGATGCCCGCGTGGGTCGATGCCGTCGAGTATGGCAAGTTCGGCCGCGCCACCGTGACGGCGACCTTGTTCGGCGGCATGGACCCCACGCTCTATGCCGACTTCAAAGCGGGCATCGCTGCGTTGATGAACGGCGCCGAGAACACCTTGAAGCACACCGAAGGTGGCACCGCTGGCCCCACCCAGATGGCCGCACGCGGCAAACTCCTCGACATCACGAAGTTGCCCGGCGAAGCCCCCGTGGGCAGCAGCGGCATCCAGATCCGATTCGAAACCGATCTCATCACCGAAGGCATGCGCCCCACGCGCATCGTCAAAGTGCGCCCCGCAAGCTGGCCGGATGTCCACCTGCCCCGCGAGGAGTATCTCGGCAACGGAGCCTCCAGCATCGACGAGCGCTTCCCGACCCCGGTGATCTTTCCGACATACTGACTTCCCGCAGATTCAGGGAGGCCCGCTGATTATTTTTCAATGATGTTCAATACCAAAACCCAATCTGCGGGCCTCCCTGAATCTGTGGGAGAAAAACCCGAATCAAAAAACACTCTCTAAGTATCATGATTCATTCCCTGCACCTCACGACCATTTGCCTCGGCATCTCTCTGCTTACAAGCGTTCACGTCATCGCCGCCAACGACGAACCAAGCACCAAGCACCAAGCACAAGGAGCCGAACCCTTCCGCCCCGAAGCCGGCAAGTTCCCTCCTCTTGAAAAAGCCCTCTCCTATCGCGGCGAACTCATCTTCGTGGATCACGCGAACCGCCGTGGCAGCATCCGCGTGCAGGGATCGGGCATGTTCTTCCGCAACGACCCGCATCCCATAGCCATGCTGCCTTACGGCATCGTTCGCTATCATGGCGCGCCCGCCGATTTGCGGGACATCCCGCTCGGCACCGTGATGCACGTCCACGCTTTCCTCCCGCCCGACCCAAAGACCTCCGCAGTGCCAGTCTTGCCCGTCGATAGCAAAAAAAACGACGCCAACCACAACCGTGGTGCTGGCATCTTCCCAGCCGAGAACCACGTCCTCCTGCTCGAAGACGAACCCAGCCACTGCCTGCGCGAGGGATTGACCTGGAAGCTCAAGGAAGTGGAGATCAAAAACCACGCAGGCATGATCATCGCCACCCGCCAGCCAAAGAAAGGCGGAGACGCCAAGGCCACCGAAGAACCGATGACCTTCGATGCCGCCACTCGCATCTGGCGTGGCCGTGAAAGCCTCAGCATCGAGGAACTCATCACCGAAGGCGCATGGCCCGCCGATGGCAAAAAATCCCTCGGCAACCAACCCGTCCAACTCGGTATCACCTGGAAGCCCACACCCGATGGCATCTTCACCCGCTTTCACATCTCCGACATCTGGCTCGACGACACCGCGACCCAACGCGCCGCCCACAACCAAACCGAAACGCACAAAGCCTTCATCCGCAGCCGCTGGATGGCCGCGTGGATCGACAATGTCGAATACGGCAAGTTCGGTCGCGCAATCATCACCGCGACCCTCTTCGGCGGCATGGACCCATCTCTCTATGCCGACTTCACCAAAGGCAGCCCCGCCCTCATGAATCCCGTCGCCGACACCTTGAAGCACACTCACGGAGCCTACGGCCCAGCGCACATGGCTTCCAAAGGCCCCATCCAAGATGTCATCAAGTTGCCCGGCGAAGCCCCGCTCGGCAGCAGCGGCATCCAGATCACATTCGAGACCGATCTCATCATCGAAGGCATCCGCCCTACCCGCATCGTTCGTGTCCGTCCCGCAAGCTGGCCCCAAGCCCAGGTTCCCCGCGAAGAATACCTCAGCGACAGCCTCGAAGAGCGCTTCCCCTCGCCTGCCATCTTTCCGAAGTATTGATGGGGGATGGAGTCGTGGAGAAATGGAGTAGTGGTGCTTTGAGAAACAAAACTCCATCACTCCACCCCGCCGTTCCCGATGGCCTGTCGAATCCACGAATCATGCAACTCGTCATTTTTTCAATCCTCGCCAGCATCGCGACAGCAAACGCCGCTGACGGCCTGCTGCTCGATCTTATCGTGCCGCCGCGTGATGGTGACCGCTTTCAGCACGCGGAGTATTCCTGCTGGATCGCAGACGCCTCGAAGCCGGTGAAAGCGGTCATCATTCATCAGCACGGCTGCACCAATGCCTCGCCGGACAAGCATCCGCCGATCACGGGCGACTGGCACTGGCGGGCGCTGGCGCGGAAGCATGACGCCGCGCTGCTGGTGCCGATGTATCAGGTGGCAAAGAACTGTGATGAGTGGAACGATCCCGACAGCGGCTCCGAGCGTGCTCTGTTCACCGCGCTGGAAGACTTCGCTCAGCGCTCGGAGCGGCCTGAGCTCAAAGACGCGCCGTGGGTGCTGTGGGGGCATTCCGGCGGCTCAAGCTGGTCCGCGCAGATGATCGTGCGGCATCCGAGGCGCGTGCTCGCGGCCTCGTTTCGCGGTGGATGCCACAAGCAGTTCGGCGTGCCAGAGTTTCGCACGAAGTTCGGCCCCATCGCCCGCGATCTGCCGCTGCTGTTCGTGTGGGGAAAGCGCGAGTCCGTGCCCACCTCAAGCCATTTCGTTTCCTGGGAGCCGATGAACACGATGTATCGCGAACTGCGCGAGCAAGGCGGCAAAGTCTGCCGCGTCATCGATCCACGCTCCGAGCACGGTTGCGATGACTCGCGCCTGATGAGCATCAACTTCTTCGATGCCGTGCTTTCAGGACAAGCCAGCGCCAAGCCTTCCACCGTTGCTGCCGTCCCCTGGCAGCCCAACGACGCCTTCGCCGCGCTGTGGCGTGAGTTTTCCGAGTATGGCACGCTGAAGCCCAAGTCCCCGCCGCTCCACGCCCCCTCGCTCACGGCCAAACGAGAGGCGACTGGCGTTCATTTCGACTGGCGCATCGTTCCAAACCTGGATGGCGGCCTGCGAGCCATCCGCCTGCATCGCGATGGCAAGCTGCGGAAGGAGATCGGAATCGATGAAGACGCCTTCCTCGCCACTGGCCGCGACTCGACGCCCGAGAAGCTGCGTGCCCACAGCCTTGTGGATGACTCCAAAGACCCGCACAGCTACACCCTGACCTTCCTCGATATTGGCGGCATCGAATCGCCTCCAAGCGAGGCCGTGCGCGTGCCGTAGATTCGTTTGGCAATCGGTGCGCCAAATACTCGGAAATCGAGGCCGTGTTTTACCGCCTCTGGAGAGGCTCCATCCAGCCGTTACAGGTGAAGGAGAGGTGATGCCATACATCGCACGCCAAGTGTTCTGCCGCCACTGCGGCGACATCCTGTGCAAACGCGCAGGTCAACGCATCGTTCCGCCGCCTATCTACTGGAGTTCATCACATAGGGCGAGCGCTTTCAGCGCCTGGCAGGTCGCGATGTAGGTGATGTAATGGTAGTTCCCGCGATAAAGCGAGTGCATCCACCAGCGGCCGCTCACGCGCTGCTCCTTTTTGAGCCACGCGATGCCACGTTGGATGCGTTCATCTTTCACCGGCACGTTGGTTTGCCGCATCAGTACGATGGCAAGAGCGGTCATGTAGGCGTCGCTCTCCGGTTTCGCGGCGTCGGGCAGGGTGGTGATGAGCTTGGAGACTGCGTCACTGATCTCGAAGTGCCAGTCGTTCAGCGCGGAGAAGTCCCGCGTGCTCCAGCCGCCGTCGGCGTGCTGCCTGGAGGCAAGCAGCGCGAGCGCGGACTCGCGTTCTGCGGACGAAACGAGCTCCGGGAGATAAACGGCCAGTTGGAGCCGCAACACGCGGTCGAAGTCGTTTTTGAGCTCGGGCTGTTTCAGCCACGCTTTGAGCTTTTCGACCTTGGCGATGAGTTTTTCGTCCTTGAGACCGGAAAACCAGCCTGGAGCCGCCGTGATGGCGCGGGCGGCTTGCAGTGAAAGCTCGAAGTCGGTCGTGATGTGCGGAATCTCCACCTCGCCGTGGCTCACGAAGGCTCCACTGGCAGACTGGCGCTCAAACATGTCCCGCAGCGACTTTTCCGTGTGCTCCGAAGTTTGGCGCGTGACGTGCTTGTCCCACTCCGCGAGGCCCAAGGAGCGCCACACGCTGGTGAAGGCGGCCGGATAGTGCTTGTGGCCGCTTTTTGTGGCCGTCTCATTCACCTCCTTGATCTCCTTCGGCACGAACTCGATGAAGTCGGCCACGATCTCCTCGTTCGCTTTGCCGAGCAGAGGGATCAAAGCCGGCCGCTCCGTGAGGTAGGGGCCGGTGGTGTGGCAGTTCACGCAGGATTTCTCCCGCACCCACGAGATCGCGCCTTCTTCCAGATACTTCGCGGCCGCCTTGACCGACTCCTGGCCAAATTGGGTCACACGCGGCTCGTCCGCCGTGGGGATGCGGATCTGGATGCCCTCGGTCTGATATTGAAACTCCGGCTTCGCTTTGGGCTTGGGTGCGTCGGCGGCGAAAGCCGCAGGCGCGGCGAGAAGAAGGAAGTGCGAGAATTTCATGTGCCGAACCAATACGCCTGAGAAACCGCCTGCTATCCGATCACCACTTCGGTCCTGATCGAGTTCGCGATGAAGCACTCCGCGTGAGCGAGATGATGCAGATGGTCGATTTCCGTGTTTGTGGGCGCTTGGGGGCCTTTCCAGATGATCCTGGGCCGCAAGATCACGCGACTGATCCAAAGTTTGCCCTGCTCGTTTTTCGTCATCAGGCCTTCAGCCGCGTCCTCGTAGCTCTCCGGCTCGAAACCGGCATCGCAGGCGATGTGCAGAAACCAAAGCATGTGACAGCTCGCCACGGAGGCGACGAAGGCTTCTTCAGGATCGACGCTCGTGGCATTCGACCATGGCGCAGGCACGATGTGCGGGGAAGGGGAGGCCGGGACGACCGCGCCACCGTCAAAGTGCCAGGCATGCTCACGCGAATACTGACGCTTCAAGAAGTCGGGGCCGTGGTTCTTCCAGCGAATGGTGGCAGTGTGTTTCGACATAGCTTCGAGTGTTGCGAAGCAAATGTCTGGCCCAAGTGTCACGTGATCGCAAATGCCCGCACCGGAAAGGTCCCAAATGCCTTCACCTTGGGTGGCACGGCGAAGAACTGGAAGCCCTCGTCCGGCAACTGGGCGAGACCTGTCATGTGCTCAACGATGGGAATTTCAGCCCCAAGCAGGATGCTGTGGGCGGGACGGGTTTTGCCACGCGTGTCGTCGATGTTGTAGGAGTCGATGCCGACGAGCTTCACACCGCTCTGCCTGAGGTAGAGCGCCGCGTCTTCGGTGAGGAAGGGATGGCCTTCATAGTAGGCGTCGGTGCGCCAGTGCCGATCCCAGTTGGTCTGCACGAGGACGGCTTTGTTTTGCAGGTCGAGTCCCTCAAACGCCTAACTAGTGATCGCCATGGCATCGCTGCGCACGACCACGCCATCCAAACTAGCGAGCGAGGTCAGCGGCAGCTCGGACAAGTCCTTCCCATCGGCATAACGATGAAACGGCGAGTCCAGATACGTGCCGGTGTTCGCTATCATGTCGATGCGGCCAATGTGAAACTCCGTTCCTTCCGCATAAAGATTTCGCGATGCCTCGCGGCTGAGGAAATCACAGATCAACGGTGCTGGCAGACCCCGATAGGTGATCATGCCGTGCTCGATGGTGTGGCTGAGGTCGATGGGGGTCATGGTTTTCAGCGAATCAGTTCGTTGCCCGTGAGGGTGATCGTGTGAGCACGAGCGGCAGCTTGGATTCCGACTGATGCCACTCGCCCTTCAGCTCATCCTTGGAGCCATTCCACTGGCCCTCAAAGCGGGCGGCCATGTCGCCGATCTCCAGGCGCACCTGGCCTTCTCGCTGGCCGACACGGGAGAGACCGATCTTGGCGTTGCCTTGATCGAGACTGGTTAGCGTGCCTGCCATCTTCTCTCCCTGGTCCTGGATCGAAAAGCGCACGCGCAGCTTTTTGCTACCGACGGTGAGCGTTCCCTGCCACTCGCCGACGAGCGCCGGGTCTGGCTTTTGCAGCACCATGGGCGGCGGTTCCTTGGCGGCACGCGTTTGCGAGGACAGCGTCATGCCCTGAGCACGGCTGCCTTCGCGGAGGGCGATGAGGGAGTGCCGTGTGCGATAGATCAGCATGCCGTCGCTGATCGCAGGAGTCGCCATGCAGGTATCCGGCAGTGGATGCATGCCGATGACTCGCAGCTTGGGTTCCGCAGCCACGACAAAGACATTGCCCACCTCGCTGGTGAAGTAGAGATGCCGTCCGTCGGAAACCGGTGATGCTGTGAAGCCCTGGCCACGCTGCGAGAGACGCTCGCTGAAATGAATCGTGCCGCTTTTGGCGTCGAAGCAGGTGAGGATGCCCAGATCGTTGCAGGCGAAAAGCAGATCACCCACGACGATGGGCGTTTGCATGTAGTTGCCCTTGCGACCGTGCGCCCAGGCGATGTGCGCGTTCGTGCTTCCGGGATCTGCGGGCGTGATGTCACCGGTGGCCTCCGGTCGGATCGCACGGATGGGCCGCCAACTGCCATGCGCACTGGTCAGATAAAGGAGTCCATGCGCAAAGATCGGTGTCGGCACCGGGATGTCGCCGCCTCCATCGAGGGTCCAAAGCTTTGTCCCAGTCGCGAAATCATAGCTGGCGGTCTCATGCCAGCCGTTCACGACGAGTTGAGCTCGTTGCCGGGTCTGAACCAGCGTGGGCGTGCCCCATGTCGGCACGTCCTTGCGTCCAGCGCGCCACAGCTCCCGACCGTCCAACACATCGAAAGCGGCGATGAACGAGTCCTCTTGGACATCACACAGCACGATGACCTTCCCCTCATGCAGGATCGGAGAACTGCCAAAACCCCACTGCGCCGTGGGCGAGGCAAAGTAGCCCGAGTCCATGGGGCCGAGGTCTTTTCGCCAGAGCAGCTTCCCTTCCGTGTCGAAGCAAAACAGTCCCTCGCTTCCCAAGATGGGCACGATGTGCCGTCCATCCGTCGCCGGGGTCGAGTTGCAATGGCTCGCCTTCGTGTGTCGCCTCACTTTCGGAACTGCCTTGAGGGCTAGCTGATTCCAAAGGACAGCCCCGGTGTTTTTGTCGAGAGCAAGCAACCGCCACTCTTGAGCCTCGTCATCGTTCGCCGAGCCGATGTCGCCATAGAGTCCGACCTTCAGCTCTGCCTCCTTGGAGGCGATGGCCGTCGCCACATAAACCCGATCCCCGGCGATGACGGGACTGGAATGGGCGAGCCCCGGAATCGGCGTGTGCCAGCGCACATTCTCCCCCGTCTCCACATTCCACGAGGAGGGCAAATGTGATCCAGATGCCACCCCGCTCGCCGACGGCCCGCGATATTGAGGCCAGTCGGCACGGGCATCCGAAGGGTTCATGCTCCAAACGAGCATGGCGGCAAGAAGGAGAGAGGGCTGGTTCATGGGAGACAGAGGTCAAGGAGGTTCATAGCAATTTCTCAAATCCCGCAAACTCGCCTTTGCGCATCATGGCGGTGCCGGTGGGCTGGTAGCCAAGGCGCGGATACAAGGCCATTGCGACGGGATTTTGCAGGAAGGTGTCGAGACGGATGCTGCGGCAGCCTTGCTCACGGGCCACGGTTTCGGCGTGTCGCATCAGCAGCTTGGCAAAACCACGTCCTTGCTGGGAGGGATGCACCATCAGACGATGCACGGCGGCGGCTGGTTCACTCCCAGCGCTCCAGGTCATGCTCTGCCACAAAGGGTCCATGGTTTGGTCGATGGTGATGCTGGCGATGATGGTTTCGCCATCGCAGAGAACGTGCAGCGTGCCTGCCTCGATGTCGCGGGCAATGGTTTCGGCGTTGGGATACACCTCGTCCCATTGTTCGATGCCTGCGGCGCGCATTCCGGCCACGCAGTCGCGCACGAGTTGCAGCAGTGTGGCTGCGTCGGCGGCATTGGCTTTCCGAACGGTGGCTTTCATGATACGAGCCGCTTTGTCATGCGCACCACGGGTAGCGTCAAGCCGCCGCTCAGCGGGATTTCGTAACGCTCGGTCTCGCGGTAACCGCAGGCGAGATAAAGCGGTTCGCCCGCGAGCGTGGCCACGAGTTCGGCATTCGGAAAACCTGCGGCGATGATGGCGGACTCGCAGGCATTGAGAATGGCTTTGCCAATGCCTCGGCGTGCCCAGTCGGGGTGAATGAAGAAGGCGCGGATGCGCGCTGGATCGGTAGCGGGATCAAGCATGGCGTCTTCAGCAGCGCGTGCGGTGTCGGCCCCAAAGAGCGACTTGCGCCGACTCCAACCGCCGCAGCCGATGATCACGCCCGCGTTCTCCACGACGAAGTAGGTGCCATCGCTGATCAACTGTCGATCCACCCCAAAGACCGGCCCCATCGCCGCCGCCCTCTGCGCGGCGGAGTAATACGGTGCCTGAAGCACACGCACGGAGAGCTCGATCAGCGCCTCCAGCACGGGCACGTCATCGAGGGTGGCGAGGCGCGGAGTCCAGTTCATGCATTCCCATTCAGCTTCATCATTTCCGCCAGTTCGCGCTCCGTCTGGTCCACAGATTTCTCCAAAGCGGCGATGACACCGACTTGATCGGCAGGCGTGCGGTTCTGGCTAAGCTTGAACTTGGCTTCGAGGCGGGTGATCGGAATTTCAAGGCCGACGATGCCTGGCGAGAGCTGGTCGATGTAGTCGTCGGTCAGCGCATCGCCATACGGTTGCGGCTGGCCGACTTCAAACGTGTCCACCAACTCGCGCAGCATGGTGCGGAGCGCTGCTTTGTCCTCAATCACACGCGGGACACCATAGGCATGCACGGTGGCGTAGTTCCAGGTCGGCACCATGGGGCGGGTCTCGTACCAGTTTGGAGAAATATAAGCATGCGGGCCGTGGAAGATGACCATCACCTCGCGGCCGTCGGCAAAGTGCCGCCACTGCGGGTTCGCCCGCGCCATGTGCGTGATCAGCGTGCCGTGCGTTCCGCCTTCCGCATGATGCAGCACCGGCATGTGCGTGGCAAAAGGTGCGCTGCCATCATGCGTGATGACCGTCGCAAAACTGTGTCGGCGCATGAAGGCCTGTATCATGGCGGGGTCTTCGATCTGGAAATGTGCGGGGGAATACATGGTTCAGTGATCGTTGCCCGCGTAGATCCACATAGGCTCAGTCTGCCCGGCGCGGCTGAAGCCGCACTTGCGGTAGAAGTCGATCGCCCGGCCATCAGCGGTGAGCATGTGCATGTGAAAGCCCGCGTAACGCTGCATGAGCCGCTGCATCAGGGCGGTGCCAATGCTCCGGCCTTGATACTCCGGCAGCACGAGCAGATGCGGGTAATAAACCACAAGGTGCCCGTCTGAGATCGCGTTGCCGAGTCCCACGAGCCGTTCACCATCCCACGCCGTGATCAGCGAGTGCGAACCCAGCAGGGCCGCATGCAGCAGTTCGGGCTTGTCGGCGGAAGACCAGTCATTGGCTCGATACAGGGCGACAATCTCATCCAAGGGGACGTCGCGGGTCTCGGAAAGGCGGATGGAATCGGTGGTCATGCCAGGGCTTCATCTCGCGCATCATTTTCTACCTCGCAACGCACGTTCAGCAGCTTCGGCAAGAATTCACTTTTTCACCTCTGGCAGCGCGGGGATCGGTGTGGTGTCGATGGTGGACTCGATGCCAACCATGATTTTGCCAATGAACTCACGACCGCGTTTGACGACCTCAGGATGACTCACGGAGCCATGGCCGCCATCGGTGATGGGGACGAGCAGCGATGGCACACCTGCTTTTCCCAGCGCGGCGTGAATGGCCTCGGCATGCAGATAAGCCACGCGCATGTCCTTCGTGCCATGGAAGGTGATGAACGGCGGGTCATCCTTGCTCACGTAACTCACGGGCGATGCCGCGACGGCCTCCGCGTGCTTCTCCTCGTAGTTTCCGCCGAGCAGACCGATGACTGCGTCGTCTTTGAGGATGGGTTTGCCTTCCTGGTCAAACATGAGCGCCTTTGTGAAATCCTCGGGGCCGCAAAGATTCACTACACACTGCACACGGCTGCTGAATCTCGTGTGCGGGCCGAGATCGCCCTCTAGCTCCTTCACATCGCCGCTGGTGCCGAGCAGGGAGGAGAGATGGCCGCCAGCGGAACTGCCCATGACGGCGATCTTGTCTTGATCAAGGTTGAACTCCTTCGCATGCGCCCGAATCCAGCGGATGGCGGCCTTGCAATCATAGACTTGCGCAGGCCACTTGGCCTCCTTGGTGAGCCGGTAGCCGACCGTGACCGCCGCGGAGTCGCCTGTGCGTGCGAACTGGATCGCCGCCGCCGCGTAGCCGATGCGGTCGCCATTCACCCAGCCGCCGCCATGAATCAGCGCGACGACGGGCAGCGGCTTGTCGCTGTTGCGTTTCTTTGGCAGGTAGAGATCGACCTGCTGCTTCGGGTTATCATTGCCGGCATAGGATTGGTCGAGTCGGGCTTCGACCTCGCTGGTCGCGGCGATTTTTACGACGCTTTGTTTCTTCGCGGCCAGGTCTTGGGAGAGGGCTGCTGATGCGACGAAGAGAAAGAAGGGAAGGAGATATTTCATGGCGGTGTTTGGACGGTTCAGTCGTTGCTCGGTGACACATCCTTGGCATACAACGCGGATGCTCGCCCCGGTTATCACCCCCGAAGGAATCCTCACACTCGAAGGCCAGGCGGATAGTGCCGTGGAGCGCCAGCTCACGGCCACAGGCGGCGCGGGGTCGCTGCTGTGCCTGCTGGCGGCCGGTTTGCACACGGCGGAGCTTGATCCGCCGTTGCGCTGGCTGCGCGAGTGGGCGCGGCAGTTTTTCACGCGCCTGTGCCAGACGAAGGACGCGGCGGCGGTCAGCGTGCCGTCGTTGCAGGAACGCGTGGCCTTCACGGCCGCCGCACCACCGTTTGCGGGCGTGGAGTATCTCACACCGGAGGTGCTGAAGCGCTGGTGGCTCGATCTCGCCAGACACATCACTCAAATCGCAACGCAAGGCATCGAAGCGTGGCTGCGTGAGGAATGCCCCGCGTGGCATGTCGTTGGGCGTGTGACATTTCATCTCGCCGAGAACAAAACGGACACGCAGCGGCCTTTCGCGTTTTTGGCGACCTTTACCGAGAAACTCAGCGCCACCGGCCAGCCGCAGCATCTGCCGCTGGCGCGTGCCTTGCAGCTTTACGCCGGGCAGAAGGATCAAACTGCGCTGAACGCGCTATTGGAGCCGGTGCGCATGGCGGCGGATAAATCAAAGCTGCTGCGCGAGTGGCTGGAGACGAGGCGCTTGTTTCAGCCGATGGCGATGTCGCCGCAGGAAGCCTTTCGCGTGCTGCGTGAGACGGCGGTGTTTCAGGAAAGCGGCATCGTCATGAAGCTGCCGGACTGGTGGCGCAGCGGCAAGGGGCCGCGCCCTGCGGTTTCGGTGACGATTGACGCGCCGAAGAAAACCTCCCTGCATGCCGGGACACTGCTGAGCTTTAAAATGGCCGCCAGCCTGGAAGGCGAGCCGCTGACCGACGCTGAATGGGAAAAACTGCTCAGCGCCGATACCGGCCTCGTTTCACTGCGCGGCAAATGGATCGAGGTCGATGGCGCTCAATTGCAGCAGGTCATGGATCACTGGAAAAAGGTGCAAAACGCGACGGGCGAAGGCGGCATCGGCTTTCTCGATGGCATGCGGCTCCTCGCGGGCTTCGATCCACGCCAACTCGCGGCGGAAGAGGAAAGTGTCGAGATGGTGCATGATTGGAGCGACATCGTGGCAGGCAAGAACCTCGCGCAACTGCTCGATCAGATGCGCGATCCGGCTGAAGCGGCTCCGCCGCCGAATCTGTGCGCCACCATGCGTCCGTATCAGCTCAAAGGCTTCGCCTGGCTGCAATTCATGACACGCCTCGGCCTCGGGGCGTGTCTTGCCGATGACATGGGTCTGGGGAAGACGCTGCAAGTCATCGCGCTGCTGCTGGCACGGCAAAAGGAGTCCAAAACGCCTGCCTTGCTCGTCGTTCCAGCCTCCCTCGTCGGCAATTGGAAGGCCGAGGTCGCAAAGTTTGCACCCGATTTGAAGCTGTTCATCGCGCATTCATCTCAAACCTCGCGTGAGCAGCTCGATTTGGCTGTGAAACACGCCGCAGAGGCATTGCGCGGCTGTGATGCGATGCTCACGACCTATCAATTCCTTCAGCGCACCGAGGCGTGGCAGATGCATCCATGGAGCGTCGTCATTCTCGATGAAGCGCAGGCCATCAAAAACCCCGGCAGCGCCAGCACGAAGGCCGTGAAGCGCTTGCAGGCCACCACACGCATCGCCTTGACCGGAACACCCGTCGAAAACCGCCCTGGCGATCTCTGGAGCCTCTTCGACTTCCTCAATCCCGGCCTGCTCGGCGGTTCCGTTGCCTTTGCCGATGCCGTGAAGCGCTGCGCGAAGTCGAGCGAAGGTTTCGCACCACTGCGTCGACTGGTGAAACCCTACATCCTGCGCCGGATGAAGACGGACAAGAGCATCATCACCGATCTGCCCGACAAGATCGAAACGAAGGCATTCTGCGGCCTCACGAAGCGCCAGGCCACGATCTACGCTAAGCTTGTCGATCAACTCGCGAAGATGCTCGCCGACAAAGAGATGGAGCCGATCAAGCGTCAGGGCCTTGTGCTCGGCTTCCTGCTCAAGTTCAAACAGATCTGCAATCACCCCAGCCATTGGAACGGCGATGGCGCATGGAATCCCGAAGACAGCGGCAAATTCACGCGCCTCGCCGAGATTTGCAGTGAACTCGCCGAGCGCCGCGCACGCGCCCTCATCTTCACGCAGTTCGCGGAGACCTGCGATCCGCTCGCCCGCTTCCTCGCCACCGTGTTTGGTCGTGAAGGCCTCATCCTCCACGGCGGCACTTCGGTGAAGAAACGCCCTGAACTCGTCGAGTCCTTCCAGCAGCCCGGCGGCCCGCCCTTCATGGTCATCAGCGTCAAAGCTGGCGGCACTGGCCTCAACCTCACCGCCGCCAGCCACGTCATCCACTTCGACCGCTGGTGGAACCCCGCTGTCGAAAACCAGGCCACCGACCGCGCCTTCCGCATCGGTCAGAAAAAGAACGTCTTCGTTCACAAATTCGTCTGCCAGGGCACGATTGAAGAGCGCATCGACTCATTGATCGAGGAGAAGATGGGCCTGGCCCAGGATTTGATCGGTGATGGAGCAGGAGCCGAGAAACTGCTCACCGCCATGAGCAGCGAGGAACTACTTAGCTTTGTCTCGCTTGATGTGAATTCAGCCATCGTTTAAAGCACAGCCATGTGGTGGTCCTACGAAGACGTTCAAGAACAGAAAAAGCGCATTCAACGCGAGATCGCGAAGCGAAAGAAGCGTGGGGAGAAGTTTGAGCCGCTGGTGGCTCCGCCGGGGCAGAAGAAGCTCTGTGCGACGTTCTGGGGGCAGGCCTGGTGCAAGAATCTGGAGTCGTATCAGCAGTATGAGTCACGCCTTCCGCGTGGTCGCAGCTATTTGCGGCAGGGGAACGTGCACAACCTGGAAATCGAGGCCGGACAGCTCAGCGCGGTGGTGGCGGGGTCGGAGCTGTATGACACGAGCATCCACATCCAGCCGCTGCCGAAGAGGCAGTGGAAGGAGATCGTGAAAGCAGGCGCGGGGCAGGTGGGGTCGATGCTGGATCTGTTGGCGGGCAAACTGGGCGATGGACTCATGCGCCTGCTCACCGATCCCCAGGACGGCTTGTTCCCGAAGCCGAAGGAGATCCGCTTTGATTGCTCATGTCCCGATCATGCGGACATGTGCAAGCATGTGTCCGCCGTGCTGTATGGCGTGGGCGTGCTGCTGGACACGCGGCCGGAGCTGCTCTTCACGCTGCGTGGGGTGGATCAGGCGGAGTTGCTGTCCAATGCGAGCAGCGCTGCGATCACAGATTTGTCAGCAAACGCGGGTGATCTGGCCGGAGCGGACCTCTCGGCGATCTTTGGCATTGATCTGGCCGCTGGCGAAGACTTGCCGGTGATCGAGGAAACCAAGCCCGTGAAGAAAGTGGCCAAGAAAGCGGGCAAAAAGGTGGCCAAACCGCGTGCTGCGCGAGGTGGCTTGGCAAAGGAATGAGATGGCAAGGGACTGGCTTTGGATTGAATTCCATTGCCCAACGCATTCCTTTGCCAAAACGGGGTAAAGGCCGGTTCCGACCTGTGGGCGATACACGGCTCGTGCGTTTGCGCAATCATTCGCGGCGACGTCGCCGATTCCAAACCACAGCCTTGGCCTCACTTTCTTGGATGAAGGCATCCTTTCCGTCCATGTAAGCCTCGAAGTCATCGGGGTGTTGGAGCGCCAGCCGCTCTTTCAGCGCGCCATATGCCTGTGCGTCCTCGGGATGGGCGATCATGTAATCGCGGAAGGCCAGATGGCGCGCAGCACCGATGCTTCCTGTTTGAAATGCATGCACCTGATGTGTGCGGGCACCGGAGGAGTCGTTCTTGCGGAAGTAGCGGCGTCCGGGAATGCCGAACTCGCCCATCACTTCGTAACCCAGTTGTTCCATCGCGGAACGACGCGCGTCCAGACCGCCGAGATCATCGACCTCCACCAAAATGTCGATGATTGGCTTGGCTGAGATCCCCGGGATGGCGGTGCTGCCGATGTGATGAAGCCGTGCGGCCATGCCGTGCAGAGCGCGGGCGATTGGGTCAGCCTCGCTGGCATAGCGGCTCTTCCACTCAGGATTGTGCGGAACGACTTGGTATCGCATGGCTCAAGAACTCGGCGGTGTGTCGTGTTCCAGCCGTTTGCCAAGACTCACCACGTCATCGACGGCGAAGCCGATGGCTTCGTAGAAGGCGATCACGGCGGCATTGGTTCTGCGCACCTGGAGATTGATCTTCGGACAACCAGCGGCACGCAGCAGCGTCTCCGCATGCTGCATCAGTTCGTGCGCTAAACCGCGTCGCTGTTGATCGGGATGCACGGCGAGGTAGTTGATCCAACCGCGATGCCCTTCATAACCCGCCAGGCAGGTGCCGATGACTGCGCCATCAAGTTCGCCGACGAGAAACCACTCCGCGTTTACGCGCAGCTTGCGTGCGATGTCGCGTTTCGGGTTGTTCTGCGGCACGACGAGTCCGCAGGCGTGCCAGAGGGCGATCACCGCGTCTTCGTCGGCCGATTGAAACGGGCGGATGTGAAGTTTGTTCATCGCTTGATGGCTTGCTGCAACAGCCGCTCCCACGCCGCGTCCACCCAGAAGAACTGCGAGTAGTAGAGCTTCGTGTAATCGTAGTGGGAGATCACCTTCTCCACATCGGCGCGGCGTTTTTTCAAAATGGCGACGTCAGGCGCGAGCGTGACGACCCACGCGGCGGCTGTGGGCTCGCGCACAAAGGCGGTCTCCTTGCCGCGACGCGGAGAGATCTTCATGAAGTTCTTGAGCTGCACATGCGCCAGGTCCTGCGCTTCCTGCTCCGTCTGCTGAGGCTTCCAGTCCTTGTTCATCACTCGCCAGTCCATCTCAAAGTAGCTCGTGTCCGCGTTGTCGAACTGCTGCGCCATGGGCAGGTTCTTGAAGGCGAGATCGGCGCTGGCTTGCAGGCCTTTGGCATACGCAGCACGGATGGTTTCATCCTTTTCTATCTCCCACAGCACCCGCACGGCGCTGACGCAGGTGCAAGAGGTCCAGGTGTGATACCTCGCATACTCAAAGACCATTCCGTGCTCGCAAACCTCCAGTCGCGTGCGGTTTTCTTTACCGCCACGCTCTGCCAGCGCCGACTGATACATCTTGTGCCACTTCTCATCTCCCGTGGCCGCATGAAGCACCTTACAAACAAGCAACATGCGTGGTGCGCTATCGAAGCTGAAGCCCGAAAATCCACCACGCCGACCAAAGGGTTGCTCAGCAGGCATCGCCCACTTCATGGCCACAATGGCATCCGCTGTATCGACAAGATGCTTGGTGATCCGAGCCTTCTCAGCTTCGGTAGCGAGGCCCGAATCATAGTAGCGCCATAGGCCAAGAAACCACGGCGACGACTGATCATTCGAGCCCATCGGATAGTGTGACTTCCCATCCGTGGTCACTCCGCGCCCAATGAAGCCCTTCACTTCACTGATGGAGTTCAGCAAAAGCAGTCCTTCCATCAGCTTGCGCGCCTTGTTCGCGTCTTCCGCCGACTTCGTGCGCTTCCAGCGCAAAATCGCCGCATCCATGTAGAGGCCATTGAACATTGCCCCATTCTCAATCGGTGCCCACCAGCCCAGCGCGTTCGGTTTGCCGTCTCTCAGTTCCTCCGGCGTCGGCAGAGAAACCTTCCCGTCCATGTCGGCGAAGTCGATCATGATGCCATACTTGTCGATGAAGCGACGCCAGATCTCGCTGTGGGCTTGTTCGGCAGCCGTTTCAGGCTCGACAGCCAAAAGTTCAGTCGTGCAGAAGATCGCTAAAAGGGCGGTAAAAAGAGTGCGTCGTATCATCGTGAAAGTCTTTCTCATTTGGCGACAAAAACGGCAAGTACCTGTTTGTCCGCCAACAGGCGCTCGCGAAGTTGATTGTAGTCCACGTTTTGCACGGGAATGCCGGCATTCATTGCCATCACGGCGGCGGTGGCGGCGGATTGGGCGGCGACCATGAAGGTGAACTCGATGCGATAGGCACCGTAGGCCACGTAGCTCGAGGACGGGCAAGTGGGTGTGAGGAGGTTCGTGCATTCGGCGGCCTTGGGCACGAGGCAGCGATACGGGATGCCGCAGGGGATCCAGTCGGGCTCTTTGGAGACATTGAAGACGGCACCTTCATTCCACACGCGACCGTCCTTCGCGAGACAGCGGGCGCTGTGGAAGTCCGGCGGCCACCAGATCATGCCCACGCTGTCGTTCACGGGTTCGGGGTTCGCTTTGCGCAGATGCGCCTCGGTGAGAACAAAGTCACCGATCATGCGGCGGCCGTTGCGGACATAAAAAGCACGCGGCCAGCCGCCGTTGTCGGTGAACTCATCTTTGCAAAGGCCCCACGCGGCCCAGGCCTCGCGCTGCTTTGCGGGCACGGACTCGTCATGCGCCATGAACCAGTAGAGGCCCTGCATGTAGTCGCGGCTCTCACGCAGCATCGTTTCACGCTCGGCGTAGCTGGCGATGGGGTAGCGATGGTTCCAGCCGGTGAAGTTCGAGGCCAGCGAGTGCCAGGTGCCGGGATCGCTCTTGCCATTCGGCACGGCGGCATGGGGCGGGCTGATGACGCCACCTGCGGCGAGGTAGCGTCGCTGCATCTCCTAATGCGCCTGATTGTAGCTCGCGGGTTTTTCGATGGGAAGGCGGTTCTTCGCGTCCTTCGTGAGGCAGAGGCGGAAGCAGTAGCCCTGGATGCTATCGTCCGCCGCGCCGTGCTCGCCGAGCGGTGAGTCCTGCACGCCAAAGATCAGGCCGCTCTTCGGATCGCCGGGCGTGCGATACGGGTCGATGGGCTTGTCGTGCTGCTTGTGCGTCGTGTCGGTGCGGATACCGTTGTTAGTCTCGCCATACTTCGCATTACCCTCACGCCCCACGGCAAAGCTCAGGCCCGCGAACGCGAGCAGATCGCCCTCATACGTCGCGTCGATGAACACCCGCGCCCGCACCTCGGCCCCATTGTCAAAATGCAACGCCGTGATGCGCGTGCCGTCCTTGGTCACACCGTTCGTTTCCTTCAAATGATGCCCGCGCAGCACGGTGATGCCCGCTTCCTTCACCCACGCCTCCCAAACGGCCTCCGCCACATGCGGCTCGAATCGCCAAAGCGACGTGTTCTTGCCCTTCGCCGCCAGCATCGCCTCAAACGCCGCCGTGCGACCATACTGAGCATTCACGCGCCGATAAAAATCCAGCGCCAGCCCACCGACCGCCGGGCTGTTTCGAAACGGCTGGTTGTCGATGTCCGTGCCACCCAGTCCCTCCACGGTCATGCCACCGAGATGCTGCCCCGCCTCCACGAGAATGACCTTCTTCCCCATCTTCGCCCCCTGCACCGCTGCGATCACTCCCGCGCTCGTGCCGCCGTAGATGCAGAAATCGGTTTCAGTCGGCGCGGCATGGCTGGTGAGTGAGAAAGCCGTAGTGAAGACAAGGAGCAGAGATTTCATGAGGTCCGTCTATAGGTCAGAGATCGCCCTTTTTGGACACGGGAATTGCGTGAAGGCCATCAGCAAACCCATGCCCAGCATGGTCACGAGATTCGTCGCTTACGAGCTGGGCCTTTGGGCCGCAGAACGCTGAGTTAGGCAGCAGAATGGGGGCAGGAGAATAGATTCTTTTGTCCTGAATCTTCTGTCGATCACGCTCATCTTGTTTCCTGAGTGGCTCAAATCATTCAGAGGTGCGTCAGGACTTCTGCGCTGGCGAAAAGCGTGGTCTGGAGAAAGTGGCTGCGGCTTTAGCCGCATGTGTCTCTGATTCGGCTAAAGCCGAAGCCACTTTTTAATCCCACTCCAGCTCGATCAGCGTCACGCCGTGGCGGGCGAGATTAAAGTGGATCTCGGTGGTTCCGTTCGCGGACTTCACGTCGGTTTGATCGGAGGCGGGAGTGAGGCGGCTAGCTTCTTCCAGTAGGCGGATTTGATCGGCAGTGGGTTTCTGCGGAGAGCCGAGGGCTTGCCAGGCGATGAAGGCGTTCGAGTGGGTGTCGTCGATGAGAGTGCGGGTGATTTTGGGATGGCCTACGGGGGTGTCTTTGAAGGTGAGCGTGATGCTCGCATCGGGTCCAGAGAGATCATCGTCGTGGTAGTGCCAGGCGAGGAGGGTGATGCGTTTGCCGTGGCGGGCGGCGAGGGCGGAGACGTCGGGTTTGCTGCGGACGCCGGTGCTGATGAGGTCGGAGAGCGAGGTGGCGGCATCGCTTTGCACGGGGAGTCGGTCGCCGCTCATGCGGGCGAACATGCGGAAGACATTCAGCACGGGTTTGTCGATGCCATTGGTGGCGAGTGAACGAAAGCCAGCGAAGTAGGGCTGCGCCTCGAACTCGAAGGACCAGGTGAGCGCTCCTTCGAGATTCACGCCGTGCTTCGCCGCGAGGTCGAGCTTGCGTGGGAAGATGGCGGCGGTGTAGCTGGAATACATCGTGCCGTTGCGATAGTCGCGGTCCGCGCCCTTGCAGGCGGCGCAGCCATCGGGATCGGATTCGCCGATGATGATGGGCTTGTCTTTGACCTCGGGATGGCTGGTGATCACGGCGAAGGCTTCGTCGATCTCGCGGAGCTGATTGGCGATGCCCATGCGCACGTGGCCATCGATTTGCTTCGGGCTGCCTTTGGCATGGAAGGAGATGAAATCGAGCGGCGTGCCTTTTTCGCCCGTGGCTCGGTTCGTGCCTTTGAGGCAGTGATTGAGAAAGGCCTCCAGGAAGTCTCCGCCCTTGCCGCCCGCGAGATCCGGGCCGCCGACCTTCGCTCCGGGAATGGCGCGACGCACGGCATGGATGGCGTGGTCGTGCAGCTTGAAGAACTCCTCCCGCGTGCCGCGCCAGTAGTCGATGTTCGGCTCATTCCACGTCTGCCAATACCAGCGCAGCACTTCGTCGTTGCCGTAGCGTTCGGCGCAGTGCTTGGCCAATTGGAAAACGAGTTCTTCCCACTTGGCGAAGTCCTTGGGCGGATACGCCCAGCCGCCAAACAGCTCTTCATACTTCGCGTTGGGGAAGTGATGCCGATACGGCTCAGGCTTCACCGAAAGCGCCTGCGGCATGAAGCCGATCTGCACATACGGCCTCACACCTTGTTCGCGATACGTGTCAAAGATGCGATCCACGATGCTCCAATCATAGACCGCCTTCCCCGCCGCATCTTCCGTGTAAGCATTCGTCGAGCCCCACTTCAATCCATGCTCGCCTTTGCCCGTGGTGAGCAAGCTATGCGTGCGAAAGAAGACCTCGTCCTTCCTCAACTCCCCGAGCTCGCCGAGCAACTCGCGACCATGCGGCATGTAGGTGTAGTTCGGCTCATCCGCGCCAAAGAAGCGCCAGATCGGCTTCAGCGGCCCGATGGGCTTGGCGGCATCGACTTGGATGTGAACGGGAAACGGCTCGGCACGGGCCGCCGCAGTGAGGATGACGACGAAGGCGGCGGTAAGTGAGAGAGCGGCGTTCAGCATGGGCGGAAGGGTGGCTGCGGCTTTGGCCACATTCAATTGGGAGACTCATGATTCGGCTCAAGCCGAAACTACTTTGGACAGCGAAGACCTACTTGCGCTTCGGTTTCGCGCGAGCTGGCGCAGCGCGGAGCTTCTCTCCATCCAGCGTGATCTCCTTCGTCGCATCGAGGCCGAGCAAGCGGCTGCCGCTCGTCGCATCGGGCTGTGTGTGGTTTTCGGGATCGGTGAGGGTGTTGCCTTTCACGGTCACGCGGTTGCTGTGGCTTAACAAGATGGCCTGGCGGACGGCTTCGTCGTTGGGGCGGGTAAGGAGGGTGGCGCGGACGGGGGAGTTGATGACGTTGTTTTCGATGCGGGAGTCTTGGATGCCGATGAGGTTCATGGCGGGGCCACCGCTGCGGGTGATCGTGTTGCCGGTGATGATGAGGCGCTCGATGGGCGGGGTGCCGAAGCCGCCTTGCGCATTGTGTGCGTGCGCTTCGATGGCGGGCTGGTGGGGGCGTGAGCTGACGTCGATGAAGGTGTTGTCGGTGAGGGTGATGTCGCTGGGGATGCCGCCAACGAGGCCCATGCCGGTGTTGAGCGAGATATTGCTGCCCATGCGGGTGAAGGTGCAGCCGCGCACGAGGCCGGGACCGGACATGATGAGCAGGCGCTGGAAGTTGTCCTCCCAGCGGCAGTTTTGCACCACCCAGCCCGCGCATTCGTGGTCGAGCCACTCGGCCTGCCCTTCGGCAAAGGGCGCGGCGTCCTGATCGAGGGTGAGCTGGTAATCGTGGTGCGAGATGAGCTTCGCCTCGCCGAGCAGGGAGCCGTTTTTGCGATGGATGAAGCGCAGGCGGTCGCCAGGGCGGGCGTTGCGGAGCGTGGGAAGCAGCACGCCATTCGTCTCCAGCGTGACTTGCTTGCCGGACACGGATTTCACCTTGCCCCAGATGCCGTGGAAGTTCTGCAAATCATCGGCGGTGTGGCGGATGGTGACGTTGTCCATCACGCAGCCATAGCGCGTGGAGCGGCAGAGGAAGCCGTCCGCGCCCTTCCACTGGCTGGTGCCGGGTCGTGGGCCGAAGTAGCAGTCCTTCCACAGATGCGCGCCATCCCCGCCGCTCTCGCTGGGGCCGCCTTTGGCCACATAAACGCTGACGCCGTGCAGGGTGATGTTCGCCGAATCATCGAGCACGATGGCTCCCGCGCCGGTGTAGAGGCAGGAAAGGCCGTCGCCCACGCGCACCACGCCGAGGTCGCCATACGCACGCTCCCAGTTCGCATCGTGAAGGCGCTCCATGAGCTGCGGTTCGAGCATGTTGATCCAGTAACGCCCGCCGTCGGAGGGCGTGATGTCTTTGTAGCGCAGCTTCCGCACACCGGCCTGCATGTCGTAGAGCGGCACGCAGAAGCGGCCATCGCTCTTGAAGGGAAACAAGCGCTGCTCGTCGGCCCCCTTGTAGTTCGTGGGCACCACCACACCGGGCGAGGGCTGGATTTCAAAGCGATTGCCCTCACGGTCGATGCGCGTGATGCGGCCCTCGATGCACCCGCGTGTGCCGCGATCAATGATCGCACCGCGCAGCACGATGTTGCGGCAGTTGCGAAAACCCACGCAGCGATGCCCCGGCGGCATCTGCTTGTCATCGAGGTCGAACCAAAACGTCGCGCCCGTGGCATCGATCACGAAGGGATGCTCGGCATCGCGCTGCATGTTCTCAAAGCCGAGCGGGTAAATCACCTTCGCCCCCTGCCAGCGCTCCTGGCCGAAGCAATAGTCCCCCGGCGGGATGCGCACGCTGTCCGCACCACTGTCAAACGCCTTCATCACCATCGGCATCACCCCTTTGCCCAGCTCCCGCTGCGCCGCCTTCTCCGCCTCCGTGAACTGCGGCCCGGCGGGCAGGTCAAAGCTGAAGCGATACTCCGCTGACGGTGGTGACTTGGATTCCAAGATCACGCGTTGATGCGGCGAGAGATGATCGCGGGCATCGGCGGCGTGGAGCGAGGTTAGCGTGGCGAGCAGCAAGGAAGTCAACAGCAGGGCGGTTTTCAGCATGGGGAAAGAAGAACGCGGCGTGGTGCCACATCAAGAGGACGGACAAGCTGTTTTCGTCTTTCTCGTCTCTTCTTCACTCCACTGCTCCATCTGCGTCGATGCCCCAGATGCGCACGCAGGGCTGAAAACCTACCGTCTTAGCGCATTGATCAGCTCGTCCAGCTTGTTCAGCACATCCTGCATCTGGGTCTGGTTGTAGCTGCCATCGGCCCCTTGGCCCAGCGTGCCCACGCCATTGGAGTTGTTGCTGGTTTGAGACAAAGCATTCGCGATGGTGTTGTTGAGGTCGCTGATCGTTGCTCGCTGCTGGATGTCGGCGTTGAGCGACGTGAGTTGGCTGCGCATCTCTGCCGATGAGTTCGGCGAGTTGTTCGCGGGTTTGGTCGGATCGAAGGGCATGGCGGATCAGAAGACAATGAGACTCGGAGACTGGGAGAAGAGGACACACTGCCGAAGGCCGATGCGGGAGCGATGAGCCAGTCTCCTTGTCTCATCGTCTCCCCATCTCCTTGTCTTGGTCGCCTATGGCGAGACCGTCACCTTCACCACATCGGTCCAGTCGCCGTTGGGGGTGCCTTTGTCCCAGAACCGCATGCGGTATTCGCGCACCTCGGGTTGTCCGGCCACCAGCAGCGGGCGCTCGTCCATGTAGGGGCTTTCGGTGTCGATGGCTTGGAACTCCCACGCGCCCGTGCCGCGTCGGCTTTCGATATAGACACCCATGTGGCCGTATTTGGCGAAGGTCAGCTTCACGCACTGACAGCCCGCGCCTTGCAGCAGGTCGGCGCTGAACTTCGGCAGCGCCTTCTCCGTCACCGCTGCGCCCACGATGCCGAGATCGGTGCCGATGGCCTCGGTGTAGCCGGCGCTGAGCTTCATTTTGGAAATGAGGGCAAAGATGCGGTTCAGCGTGCCAGGGACGGCAGCGGTCACGCCTGCGGGCAGGGCGGGCGCGGTGAAGGTGGGCAGCACCATCGCGCCGGTGCCGCCACCGGTGAGCACGTCATCCACGGCATCCGTGGTGCTGGGCGAAAAGGCCCGCACGGCAGTGAGCCAGGTGCCGAGCACGTAGTTGGCGTATTTCGCGTCGTTCACGCTGGCGGTGATGTCTCCGGCGATGACGCCAAGCGTGGCCCCGTGGATGGGGAGCTTGGCGGCGTAGTTGTCGAGCCAGTTGACCTGGTCTCCGATGCGGCTGGGGTAGTAGTCTTGGCGTTTCACTTTGGATTTGGGTTGAGGTTGAGGTGAAAAATAGTCGGACGGCTGGTCCCACGAGCCGCTGT
>JBIKYB010000038.1:0-25300 GCA_044355475.1 Prosthecobacter sp. | reverse complement strand
GGACGCCGAAGTCGTCGAGTTTTTCAGCCACGCGGATCTTGTCGAGCGTGCTGAAGGAGATGCCGGTGCCTTGCGTGCCGTCACGCAGGGTGGTGTCATAGATGGTCACTGGGGTCATGGTAAAAATAATCAGATGGAAACAGGACAAGCCAGAAGGGGGAGAGCGGACGCGTGGGGCGTGCTGGTTGTCCAGTGGGCACGCTTGCCAGATCAAAACATCAAACGGACTGCCCCGGCCGCGTCACGCGCAGAGGAGTCCGCTGATAATTCGGATGATCTGAAAGCTGTTGGTTGGGTTTCCCATGAGCGTCGCAAGGCTTAGCCTCACTCCTCCCGGATGGCAAAGGGAAGTTTCAGGCCTCCGGCTCGGTCGTTTGTACCCCCGCCTTCAGGTCGCTCTGAACCGCCTGAAGGCGGGACTACAGTGCGAAGGGCCGTACGCTCCACTCATGCGAATGCCCGCCCCGGACCGGCGGTGCTTCCGGGATTGCCACCCTCCGCAGCCTGTGACATAAGACAGCATGGTCAAAAAACTCCTCCACACCCGCTACCGGGTGAATGATCTCGAAAAGACGATCCACTTTTACACGCAGGTGCTCGGCCTGAAGGAAATCCGCCGCCACAAGTCGCCGCGTGGCTCAGAACTGGTGTTTTTGCAGACACCGAACAGCGACGAACTCATCGAAATCTGCAGCTACCCCGCCAGTGGGCCAGTGACATTTTGCAGTGACCTGACGCATCTGGCCTTTGAGGTGGAGAGCATCGAGGAATTTGCGAAACATGCCGAGTCCCTTGGCTATCCTCTGTCCGACGGACCGACACCGAGCTCGAGCGGCGTGTTTGCATTCATTGACGCCCCAGAGGGGTATGAGATAGAACTGATCGAATACCGGAAATAAAACCTCCTCCCAACCCACCTCATGGACTTCGACTGGATCGGCGCTGCGTTTGACCTCTCTCAACTTCCGCCGAAGGACATCGAAGAGTCGTTTGAGGACCCGTTCTCGATCAAACTGCTGCCCGACGGAACGCACGACGACGCCGAGGCCCGCTACTACAACCTGGGCAAGTCGCTCCAGGGGAAGCCGGTGTTCAGTGTGTTCTGGACGGACGGGAAGCGCTACCGTGTGGTCTTCGCGCGGCTGATGACGCCGGGGGAGCATGATTTCTTCGAGCGTAAGAAGGCGGAGGACATTTGAGTTCACACACCACGACCATGGACACCGCATCACCCGACTTGAAACCGATCCGCGCTTGGAAGGACGTGCCAGCCTTTGATTCCGAGGAGGTGGAGGGAAAATTTTGGGCGGCGCATCAGCTCGAACCACGGCTGATGCAGTCGTCGATTCATCGCGCTGATGTGCGTGAGTCCACCACGATCACACTGCGCTTTGACCCGCGCATGCTCAGCCGCATCAAGCGCGTGGCCCGCCGCCGTTACCTGAACTACCAAAGCATGATCAAGCAGTGGTTGAGCGAACGGATGGAGCAGGAGTTGAAGGACTGAGGCATAAAAAACCCGCGCTCCGTGGGACGAAGCGCGGGTGAAAAGAGCAGTCGCGGATTACAGCGACTTCTTGAGGGCAGCAGAGGTGACGAAGCGCACGTTTTTTGAAGCCTTGATCTTCATCGCGGCTCCGGTCTTCGGGTTGCGTCCGGTGCGGGCCTTGCGGGTGACGGGCTTGAAGGTGCCGAAGCCGATGAGTTGGACCGGGCCTTTCTTCACGCCTTTGGCGATGGCGTCGAGCACGGCATCGAGCGCGTCGGAAGCGGCGCGCTTGGAGGTTTCACCGCCGAGGTTTTTCTGCACGGCTTCGATTAGTTGAGCTTTGTTCATGAGATTGAGTTGATTCGTCGTTGGTTTGATTGCGGTCCGGGCCAAAATGAACCTGCGGTGTGGCTTGTTTTTTATGGCGCTGCCCCTTTTGATTCTCAAACATAAAAATCCCAACCACAGACATGGAAACGCTGAAAAAGTTCTTGCTCCCGGAGTCGAAGCCGTTCGTCGCGGACGATGTTTTCATCGCGCCCGGAGCTGTGGTGCTCGGTGCGGTGGAGCTGCATGCCGGATCGAGCGTCTGGTATGGCGCGGTGCTGCGTGGCGACATCAACCGCATCGTTGTCGGGGCGCAAAGCAATGTGCAGGACGGCAGCGTGCTGCATGTGAGCGACGATCATGCCTGCATTCTGGGTGAGCGTGTGACCGTGGGGCACCGCGCTGTGGTGCATGCCTGCACGGTGGGTGATGAGGTGCTCGTGGGCATGGGCGCGATCATTCTCGATGGTGCGCAGATTGGCGCACGCAGCATTATTGCCGCCGGGGCGCTGGTGACGAAGAACATGATGGTTCCCGAAGGATCGCTCGTGGTTGGATCGCCAGCACGGGTGGTTCGAACGCTTTCGCCCGAGGAGGTGGCTGCGAACGCGAAACTGGCGTTGAAGTATGTGGAAATCTCGCGGCGCTATCTGGCGCAGGGACTGGGCGGAACGCCGGTCAGCGCATAAAATCATAGCGCGAGTCTTGCCAGCGGCCCTGGAGCGGTTTTAGTCTGCTGATAACCATGAACAAAGATGTCGTCGAAGTGCAGGTGCGCGCGGTTTTGCCGCTGGAAGGCAGCTTTGCTGTGTTCCTGGGCAATGAAGCGAAGGTTTTCGTGATCTACATCGACGAGTCGGTGGGCACGGCGATCTCCATGTTCATGCGCGGGGTGTCCAAGGAGCGTCCGCTGACCCATGATCTCGTCGGCCATTTGCTCATGGCCTTCGGTGCAAAGGTGGAGCGCGTTATCATCAACAACATCAACGGCAGCGTCTTCCATGCGCGGTTGATCATCTCCGCCGAGAACGAACTGCACACCACCCGCAAGATGATTGAACTCGATGCCCGGCCCAGCGACAGCATCGCCATGGCTGTGCAGCAAAGCGCGCCGATTTTTGTGGCTCAGGCTGTCTGGGACGCGGTCGAGGATGTCAGCGACACGCTGGCGCAGATCGAGAAAAAGGGCCTTGAAGCTCAGCAGGCATCAGAAGCTGCTGCCAAGGAGCAGGGTGACGATGATGATGACATCGAGGAGCTGAGCGACGAGGACATCAACGCCATCGCCGGCATCAGCGGCCAGGAGAATGATGAGTACGACGACGGCTTCGGCGATGATGACGACGACGAAGGCGAGGAGTGGAAGAAGGGCGGGTGATTTCGCCGCTGCTACGCGGCCAGCACTTCTTTCATGGGCCGTGTGATTGCCTGGGGAAGTGTCTTGCCCGCTGTGTGCAGGCTTTCGACTTCATCCCGCACCAAGCCGCAGAGCTGCTCGTAAGTCTGAGATTCGGAGTCGCCGTGACACACACCACCCCAGGGGAACAAATCAGGGCACCAGCCGATGTAGGCGGCGTCTTCATCGCTCCACTGAACAAATTTGAGGTACTTGTCTTCCAGTTTCATCGGGATGCGTCGTTGATCGCGTTGCGGATTTGTTTTTCCTGGTAGTGCTGGGCGTCTTGTCCGTCCTTGCCGCTCAACAGAACTGAGCCTTTGAGCCTTGGGTGCTGGAATTTTCGATGGGAACCCTTGCCGCCCTGAACAAGAGTGAAGTCCGCTTGTTCAAGGTCTGTGATGAGCTGCCGGATTTTGCGGGGCAGGGGAAACAATTCTTCAATTCGTCCCTTCGTCAAGGTCGCGACAGCATCGCCTTCAATTGCTGCGCCTCACCGTGGCTTGGCATGATGCGCAAGGTGGTGTCGAGGGCGTTGATGGCCTCTTGTTTGCGGCCTTGTTGCGCCAGGATCGTGGCGCGCGCGTAGGGGATGCCGGAATCGCGGGGATCAGCGAGTTCGCCGCGTTGGAGCGCCTCAAGGGCACCGGGAATGTCTCCTTGGCCGTTTTTGGCGAGGCCGAGATTGTACCAGGCTCTGGCCAAGGTCGGATTGAGGCGCACGGCTTCTTGCAGGGATGCGATCACTGAAGGCATATCGCCAGTTTCACTCAGGGCGAGGCCGAGTTCGTAATGATACTCGGCGTGGTTGGGGGCGAGCTTGATGGCATCCCGAAGTTTGGCGATGGCGAGCTGGGTCTGGCCCGTGGTGCTGTAAATCATCGCCAAGTCATGATGGAAGGGCGGGGAATTGGGGTCCCAGCGGATGGCGGTTTCCATGTGCTGGATAGCCGAGGTCGTGTTGCGACGGGCAAAATCGAATTGTGCGAGCTGCATCTGGCCGCTGGGCTGGTCGGCGTTCCAGTTCAGCATGTGCTGGAGGTCTTTTCCAGCAGCGGAATCAAGGTTCAAGGAATCGCGCAAGGCCCAGGCGGCGGAGACTCGCACGCCACGCACCGGATCATCGAGCAAAGGCTCGATGGTGCTACGGATGGAGCCGTTTTGCAGCAGCGGCTCAAGCGTGCGGATGGCGCTTTGGCGCACGATGGGATGCGCGTGCTGCAACTGGGCGCTGACGGCATTTTGTACGGCGGGTTCGTTGATCCAGCGGTCGAGCAAGAGCGTGGCGCTGGCTTTCCAGTGCGGGATTTCATCGCTGCCGAGCAACGCCACGAGACCCTCGCGCGACTCGGCATCGCCCTGACGTGCTTTGGCGATGAGGGTGGCGCGTGTGCGCGTTTTTCGGTCCATTTTCGGTCCCCACCACTTCTGAGTGGCTTCCAGCGCCCAGTCGGTGGTTTGGTCCGTGTGGCATTTGTTGCAGGCGTTTGGCACGTTGAACTGCTTGGTGAGCAGCGGGTCAGGAATGGTGAAGCCATGATCATGGCGCGGGTGGCGCTGCATGTACACGGTCTGTGGCATGTGGCAGTTGATGCACTGATTGCCGGTGCTGTCGGTTTGATGAAAGCTGTGCGCCTCAGGCATGATGACCGGTGCGTTGGGGAAGCCGCCGGGCGTGTGGCAGCGCATGCAGAGCTGGTTGCCTGGCAAAATCGTTTTCATGCTGTGCATGTCATGGCAGTCCATGCAGCGCACGCCTGCATGGTGCATGCGGCTACTGAAGAAGCTGCTGAACTCGTAGTTCTCGTCGCGAATCTGGCCGTCAGCGTAAAACGTGTCGCTCTGGTCGGTGATGGTGAGGTGGTAGTGGTCCCAGAAGGACTCGCCAGGCACGAAGTCTCCGGTGATCTCGCCACGCCGCGCATGACAGCCGGCGCAGTTTTCGATGTGCTGGTCGCGTGACCATTTCACGATTGTCGGATCGCCTTTGACGCCACGGTTGGCGCGTTGCCACTCATTGTGCGGCTTCATCGGGCCGTGGCAGGATTCGCAGCTCACGGACATCTCGGCCATGGTGGTCTGGTAGCTGTCGGTGGCGGAGTCGTAGTTTTTGCGCAGACGGGTGTTGTGGCAGGTGGCGCACATCTGGTTCCACACCATGCCACGGCCCGTCCAGTGGCCCCATTCGCCGGGTTTACGGTCCTCGCTGCCGTACACGTTGAACCACTCGTTCTTTTTCGGATCGAGACATGCTTCCATTGCATGCAGGCGACCGCTGCCACCATCGACCAAATACTGGCGCAGCGGATCGTGGCCGATCACGCGTTCGACTCGATAAGGCGTGATCTTGTCGCCAAAGCCAAGCGCGATGAGTTCGTAGTCACTCTTGGTCTTGCGCGTCTCGGTGGTCTGCGAGCCGTGTTGGAAGCTGCGGGTTGGCACAAACGCGGGATCGTCGAGTTTCGGGTCCGGTTTGCGCTCGGCGAGGCCGTGGTGCGAACCGGCCCACTTGGTGAATTGATCCGCGTGGCATTCCTTGCAGCTCTCCGAGCCTGCGTACTGCGCAAAAGTCGCCTTTTCATCCGGCATGACGAACGGTTCAGCTTTGGCGAGAGAAACAGGTGTCGAAACCGGCAGCGGTGTGAACTTTTTCTGTGGTCGCAGCACCCAGCCGAGCAAGGCGAGGAATCCCAGACCGCACGCCGCCATGATGACACCTGCTTTCCACGAAGATGGAGGTGGCTCAGGAGCTGGCGGGGCTTTTTTCTTCATGCGTGCGCCAGATTAGGCGGACGCGACAACGGCGCAAGACACGTCAAAGAATCAGAAATCGAGGTAGATCTCGGCGCGGCGGTTGCGGCTGCGGCCTTCGGGGTCGTCGGTGCCGTCGGACTTTTTATTGGGGCTGAGCGGCTGTGCCTTGCCCATGCCTTCGGTTTCCACCTGCGCGGCGGGCACGCCGAGTGCGACGAGCTGCTGCTTCACGGTTTCAGCGCGGTTGCGCGAAAGATTGATGTTGTAGTAGTCCTCGCCTTTTTCATCCGTGTGGCCGGCGATGCGCAGTTTTTTGGACGAATCGGCCTTCATCAGAGCGGCGATGACCTCGATCTGCTTCTGGGCGCGGGGATGGAGCTCGGCACGGTCGTATTCAAAGTAGAGAGCCAGGGATTCGCCGCCTTTCGGGTTCTTCACGATGGGCGTGTAAGGCACGCCGAGCTTTGAGGCGTTTTTGGCGAAGGAGCCGAGAATGTCCGAGAGATTCAGCCCGGCTACCTTCCAGGGCTGGGCGACGTCGGCACGCTTGAGCTCGACACCGAACTCGGTGGTCTGCTGCAGTTCCTCGGACTGCACCTGGGCGATGACCCAGGACACTTCCGGGTTGGCGATGGTGACGATCAACGGCTTGCTGGCGTTGAGCGAGTATTTGCCCTCTTCAAACACAATGCAGAGGCCGACGAGGCGCTCGACGGGCACCTTGGTCTCATCCACAAACTTGCGGGCGTTGGTGAAGTCGTGTTTCAGAAGGTGGCTGACGAAATCGCTGGCGAAGGCGAGTGCGTCCGAGCTTTCTTCGATGGCGAAAAGCTGTTTCATCGGCGCGAGCATGCCGGGCGCAGGCGGCGTGGTGCCTGCGGCAGGAGGAGTGGCAGAAGGCTGCGGCAGATTGGCGACGGCGGCGCTCATGGCCTTGGGCAGCATGGCCTTGGCGATCTTCCAGCCCATGCGCTCATCACGTTCAAGATCGAGCTGGATGCTGAGGGTTTCGCTCGATCCGGGTTTGGTGAAGGGAATGGCAATGCGGGTGCGGTTTTCTACCAAGCCGAGCAGTTCCACTTGGTCTTCCGTGCCGGGCTTGAAGCCCATCTCCGAGAGCTGCTGAAAGAGCTTCGTGGCGCTATCTGACTGCGCGGCGTCTGCGGCGGCGGCGAGCTTCCCAGCCGTGGCGAAATCTCCGCTGGTCAGGCTGCGGACGAGCTGCTTGCCCAGGTCTAGGGGGCGTGCAAAGCCAAAGGAGACGGGCTTGGGTGTGGGGGGCGGCGGGACGGCAGGCGTCTCCATCTTGGGCTTCACAGGCGCGGCTTTGGCGGCATCTGCGGCTTTGATTTCATTGGCGGGCTTTTGTGCGGCAGCAGCGGCAACGACCGCTGCTTCCTGTTGTGCGGCCATTTTCTTCCGTGTGAAGAGGAAAAAGATCGCCGTGCTTAGCGCGAGCGCGGCGACGACGATCAGCACGGGAACAAGACTGCCGCCAGAAGAGGTGCGGGAAGAAAAAGGGCGGTTTGGGAGTTGCATGGCCGGGAGTGGGCTTGTCTCAGACAGCAGCAAAGATGCCACCACGAGAGGTGATGAGGCAAGGGCTATTCTTCACGCCTGAAAGGGATCAGCGTTTCTCTTCAATGCCGGGGGTCACTTCGCCACCACGCATTTTGGATTTCAGCCGGGACCAAAAGTCATCCGAAGGCTTAGCGGCAGAGTCGCTCCCGCTGATGGCCTTGCTGGCGCTGAAGGCGGGCACGTCCACCGCGCTGGTGCGCGAGCCGCCGCTGCCCACATCGGCCAGGGAGCGGCCGTACGGGGCGAAATTGTTCACCGGCACGTCGTATTTCTGCATGCTGGAGGAGAGAACGCGACGCGCATTGATGAAGGCCGTGGGACTGTAGTAATTTGACGAGTCGCGGGCGAACGAACTGCGATTCATGCCGATGTGGAGGTTCTTGCGGACTTCAAAGTGCAGATGAACGGCGTACATGCCGTTGTTGCCGCCCATGGTTCCCACGAGCTGGCCTTTCTCGACCAGCTCATGCAGGCGCACCTTGCGCTCGTGCAAATGGGCGTAAAGGGAATCCACCATGGCGATGCGTCCGTCCTGCTCACGGAAGACATGGCGCACCAGGATGCAGTTTCCCCAGCCGACGCCGATGTTTTGTGAAAAGATGACCACGCCGCGCCCCATGGCGTAGATCGGTGCTCCGAGGTCGCTGTCGCCACCGCCGTTGCCGTTCCAGTCCTCGCCTAGGTGCCCGTTCGGCCAGTAGCCACGGAATTTGTAGTAGCCAGCGGCGTCAGGCTTGCCCACCGGGAAATCAAACCCGTCCGCAAGGCGAACTCGGATGGTGGAGCCGGACTGAGCTGCGGCATTTGATGTTAGAAGCAGGCAGACAGCGCCCATTCCAAGCATGATGCTCCAAACCGTCAATAAACGGCGCAGATAAGTGTTGGGTGAGCAGGGTGCACTGGTTGGCATGCCGGTGAGGGGCCGCGAGAGTAGCCAAATTCGTCGCAAAGGCCAGCTTGAAAACACTCTCTGTGCAAGAGATGAAGGTGTGGGGGCGAAATTTCCAGAATGATTGCAGTGAGTGAAGCTCGCGGGCTTGCAAAGCTCTTCACCACGCCTGAAAGTCCGTTCCCCCCGCCACAACCCCCATTTCACCCTCCCTTTTCCATGCCAGACTGGCTCGCGATCATCCTCCTCGGCATTATTGAAGGTGTCACAGAATTCCTGCCCATCTCCTCCACCGGGCATCTGCTCATCCCGCAGAATCTCGGGCTGCTGCCTGCAAAGAGCGATTTGTTTAATGTGGTGATCCAGAGCGGCGCGGTGCTGGCGGTGCTCGCCGTCTTCACGCAGCGGGTGAAACAGCTCGCCACCACCTTGGGAGACCCCAGCACCCGGGATTACCTGCTCAAGCTGTTCGTTTCATTCTTCATCACGGCGGTCGGTGGTTTGGCGATCAAGAAATTCGACATTGAGCTGCCGGAAACCATTCCGCCTGTGGCTTGGGCCACGTTGATTGGCGGTGTGATCATCCTGTTGCTGGAATTTCTGCACAAAGGCAAAACGGGCGTTTCTAACATCACGTGGACAGTGGTGGTGGCCGTGGCGCTGGCTCAGCTCCTAGCGGCAGTGTTTCCCGGTACTTCGCGCTCTGGGGCCAGCATTTTGATGGCCATGGCCTTTGGCATCGCGCGGCCAGCGGCCACCGAGTTCTCGTTTTTACTCGGTATTCCCACCCTGATGGCTGCGGGCGGGTATAAAATCCTTTCCGCCTTCAAGGACGGCACGGCGGCCCAGGAAGACTGGGGCATGGTGGTGCTCGGCACGGTGGTGTCCGCCCTTTCGGCCTTTGTGGTGGTGAAATGGCTCATCCGTTTCGTGCAGAGCCACACGTTCAACGGCTTCGCCTGGTACCGCATCGTGCTTGGCGGGGCGCTGCTGGCCTGGGCGGCCATGGGAGGAGGTCGCTGAGACATGCTGGCAATGCTCCAGGGCTGGTTCCGGCGCTCGGTCTTCAAGACCATCCGCTACCTCAAGCACCCGCGAAAACTGCGGGACCGCCCCACCATGCGCTGGTTCGCGCGGCATTTTCTCGACAAGCGCGTCTGGCGGCCCACGCAGCACACGCTTTCTGGCGGCATGGCGGTCGGCATGTTCATCACGCTCCAGCTTTTGCCCATCCAGATGCCCACGGCGACGATTTTGGCTGCCATCTTCCGCGTGAACATCCCCGTCGCCATCGCCATGTGCTGGCTGAGCAATCCCTTCACCATTCCGTTCATCGCCTGGCTGGAGTATCTGATCGGCAAGTGGTTCCTCGCGCTCTACACCACGGTGCCCAACACCCCGTTTCCCACGCAGTTGCCTGACTCGATGGTGGATGCTTGGATCGTGCTCAAGGAGCACGCGCCCGTCATGCTCATGGGAGGCATCATTCTGGGCGCAGCAGGTGCCCTACTTAGCTACATCGCCACCTGGGGCGGCTGGGAGATCGCCAGCCGCATCGAGATCGCCAAAAAACTGCGTGTGGCGAAAGCGGCGTGAGCTTTTTGCCAGTTCGTAGCTGCTGAAGAGTGAAAAACCTTGTTCACACGCATGCTTTGCGTTCTCATCCGGTCAGCGCACGAAAAAATGACTGAAGCCGAACGCAGAATCATCGCCGCCCAGGGCTATGTGGAGCTGGGTCTCTACGAGGAGGCCCGGGAGGAGCTGTCCCCTTTGACGGAGGCCTTGCAAGATCGTGTGGATGTCATCGAGATCACGCTGCTCTGCTTCATGGGGCGGCAGCGGTGGGCTGAGGCGCTGGAATTGGCTCTCAAGCTCTGCCAGCAGGAGCCAGCGGAGCCGGGAGGCTACATCCATGCCGCGTTTTGCCTGCACGAGCTGGGAAAAACAGCCGAGGCGGTGGACATGCTGTCTCGTGGACCTGTCTCGCTGCGCACGAAGCCTGTGTATTATTACAACATGGGCTGCTACCACGCGAGTCTTGGCCATTTCGAGCAATCCCTGGCCTATTTGGAGCGTGCTTTTGAGATGGATGGCGACCTGCGCCTGCATGCGAGGAAGGATCGCGATCTCGACGCTCTCCGCGCCCGACTGGAGGCCCAGCACGCATGAGTACGCCTGCCTGTGCCGCGAATCTCCAAGCCGTGCGGGCCTGGTTTGAGGAAAGCTTCCGTACGCGCTGGGAGATGGGCGCGTCTGTTTCCATCTGGCAGCACGGCCAGGAGGTCTTGAGCCTCGCAAATGGTCACTGTGATCGTGCCCGCACCAAGGTGTGGGATGCAGACACGCTGGTGCCCGTGTGGTCCGCCACCAAAGGTCCGGCGGCTGTCTGCTGCCTGCTGGCGCTCGAAGAGGCGGGCATCCCTCTGGATTGTCCCGTGTCCGAGGTGTGGCCTGAATTCGTCGGCGGTGGCAAATCGAGCGTCGCCTTCATTCACCTGCTGAGTCACACCGCTGGTTTGTGTGCCTTGGACGAACGCACACCCATCTATAATTACGATGCCGTCGTGGGTGCTCTGGAGCGTCAGCGCCCGCTCTGGGAGCCGGGAATGCGCCAGGGGTATCATGCCCGCACCTTTGGTTTCCTGCTGGATGAGGTGGTGCGTCGCCTCGCTGAGACGGAATCGCTCGGTGAATACTTCCGCGAGGTCTTTGGCAGTCCGATGGCGCTCGATTTCTGGATCGGCCTGCCCAGTGCGCAGTGGGATCGTGTCTCGCCGGTTTATCCGGGGAAAATCAGCATTTCCAACAGCGACCAGCCCTTCATCAAGGCCTTCAACACTGCTGGATCGCTCACGCAGCGCACTTTCAGCTCGCCCTTCGGATTGAATGCCGTCAGCGACTTCAATCAAAGCGAGATGTGGGCGCGTGGCTACGCCAGCATGGGTGGTGTGGGCAGTGCGCGAGGGCTGGCGCAATTTTACAGCATGCTGGCGCAGGGTGGCCGCTGGAACGGCACGCAGATCATTCCCGAGTCAATCGTGCGGCGTTTGGAGCAGACGCTCACGCAGGAAAATGACGCGGTACTCCTCGCGCCTATCGCGTTCTCCGCTGGCATGATGCAGGACCCGCTGAATGAAGATCCCGAGTCCGAAGGTGGCAAGCTGCGCCAGCTTTACGGCCCCAGCCGCCGCGCCTTCGGTCATCCTGGAGCGGGCGGCAGCCTTGCCTTTGCCGATCCTGAAAACGGCATCGCCTTCGCTTACGTCATGAACCAGATGGAAGTCGGCGCTTTGCCGGGCGAGCGCGTACAGGGACTGGTGCGGGCGCTGTATGGTGGCTGATCACTCCACGATCTCGTGCTTTCCTTCCTGGATGGCGATGTTCTGGCCGCCACTGCCAGTGATTTTGTTTCCCTTCACCCCATGCGCATCGCCAAGGAGGTGAATGCCATCGCCAGCGCTGCCGCTGATCTCATTCTGAATCACCGAGTTTTTCAGTGAACGTGAATTCAACTGGATCGAGTTTCCAAGGCTGCCTGTGACGGCGTTGAGCGCCACTACGTTCCCTTGTTCGATGGTTTGGACCTCCGCTGCAGCGGTAATTAGCAGGCCGGTGCCGCAGGCGCTGATTTCATTGCTGGCGACGAGGCAACGCTGCGAACCGCCCAATGTGATGCCAACCTTGCAGCGCGTCAGGTGATTGTGCGTGATGGAGCATCCGGTCATCCCTTCACCGAACACGACGCCCGCGCCGTCGATGTCACGAAACGTGCAGTCTTCGATCTCCAGCGCCTCGATAGCGGCCTTTGGCAGCAGCACGGCAGCACGTCGCTGATTTTGGAAGAAGCAGCGCCCCACATGCACCTTCGCAAACTTGTTCATCAAGCCTGGCTCAGCCATTTCCGAAACAGCATCCTGACCGCCCTCGAAGGTCAGTTTCTCTATCCGCACCTCCTCGCAGGCACCACTCAGCAAAAACAACGAGTTCGTCTTCGGGGCGGCCTTCAACACGCACTCCTCCGCGTCCAGGCCGACGATGCGCAGCTTCTTCGCGTCCTTCAGTCTCAAACCGCGTTCGATCAGATGCACGCCGGGCGGGATGACCACCTCGCCGCCGCCTGCTTTGATCGCCTCGTCGAGGTAGCGCTGGATTTCCGCCTCGGGGAGAGCACTGGCAGGCTGGCAGAGCAACAGGAGCGTTAGGAGAAGAAAAAGCCGGTTCATGGTGAAGCAGAAGGTTTGATTGAATCGCTCTGCCGCTGGCTTTTTTCGCCTTCTTTCGTTTCTTTCGCCCTTCCCCCATGAAGTTTCTCTCCCGTCCAGGCTTCTACCTCATCTTCTTGCTCATCGCCGCGATGCTGCTGCTCACGCTTTGGTTGAACTGGAAACTCGACTCGCTGCCAAAACGCGCTGCGAAACAAGAAACCGCCCCCGCCGCCGTTTCCACCCGACCATGAAGCCTCTGATCTGCCTACTGTTTCTTTTTCTCTCATTCGAGGCTCACGCCCGCCAGCCAAACGTCATTTTCATCCTCGCCGATGACCTCGGCCCCGGCGATCTCGGTTGCTACGGGCAGAAAATCATCCAGACACCGCACCTCGACCGCATGGCGGCGGAAGGCATGCGTTTGACCCAGCACTACTGCGGCAATGCCGTCTGCGCTCCCTCCCGCAGCGTGCTCATGACCGGCCAGCACCCCGGCCACACCTTCATTCGCAACAACCGCCAGGCAGATGACGCCAAAGGTTTGCCCAAGATGGGCAAGCCGGAGCGCGAAGGGCAGTTTCCGATCCCGGATGCCACGATCACACTCGCCGAAGTCTTCAAATCCATCGGCCACAAGACGGGCGGCTTTGGCAAGTGGGGCCTGGGTGGTCCCACCTCTGCTGGTGCGCCCTTGAAGCAGGGATTTGACCGCTGGTTCGGCTACAACTGCCAGGGCGTGGCGCACAATTTTTATCCGACCTATCTTTGGGACAACGACCAGACCCTTGAGTTGAAGAACCCGCCGTTTCCCTCCAATGACAAGCTCAAGCCCGATGAAGATCCCACGAAGCCGGAGAGCTATCTGCGCTTCCAGGGCACCGAGTACTCCGCCGATCTCATCGCTGACGCAGCGCTGAAATTCGCCCGCGACAACCGAGACAAGCCCTTCTTCCTCTACTGGCCCACTACCGTGCCCCACGTCGCGCTCCAGGTGCCGGATGACTCGCTTCAAGAATACATCGGCAAGTTCGACGACCCGCCTTATCCCGGCGGCAAGGGCTACATCCCGCATTTCAAACCGAAGGCCGCCTATGCCGCGATGATCACGCGCATGGACCGCGAGATCGGCAAGATGATGGCGCTCATCAGCGAACTGGGCCTTGATGACGAGACCATCTTTGTCTTTGCCAGTGACAACGGGCCGCTCAACGGCACGCATCAAGGGCTCGCCGGCACGGACTGCGCCTTCTTCAACTCCAACGAAGGCCGTCGCGACGGCAAAGGCACGCTCTACGAGGGCGGCATCCGCTCCCCTGGCATCGTGCGCTGGAAAGGGAAGATCAAAGCGGGCGGCACCAGCAACCGCGTCACCGGCTTCGAGGACTGGCTGCCCACGCTCGCCGAGCTGGCTGGTGCGAAGGACAAAACACCGACAACCGACGGCATCAGCTTTGCGTCCACCTTGCTCGGTGAAAAGCAGCCAGAGCGCGAGTTTCTCTACCGCGAGTTTCACGGTTACGGCGGCCAGCAAAGCCTGCGCATGGGCGACTGGAAACTTCTGCGCATGAACCTCATGGGCGGCGGCAAAGGCAAGGCCAAGGCCACTGTTCTCAGCGAGGAGCTTTACAACATCGCCACCGATCCCGCAGAGACGAAGAACCTCGCGGCTGAAAATCCTGAGATCGTCGCGAAGATGAAGAAGATCATGTCCGAGCAGCATGCCAACAGCCCCGACTTCCCCATGACGGCCTTGGATCAGTGACCAGTGACGGGGCGCGGTGTTGCGCATGGCATGCACCGCGCTAGCGTGCGGTCATGCTTCCTCTGCTCCGCGAAATGCTGCACACGCCGGTGCTGGACATCGTCCACCACCTGAAGCATTCGACCGGCCTGCCGGTGCGGGAGTTGAGCACGCGGATGAAGATGAGCTACATGGGAGTGAAGCAGCATTGCGTGGATCTTGAAAAGGCGGGCTTTTTGGACACCTGGCGGCACTCGAAAGGTGCGGGGCGGCCGGAAAAACTTTACCGCCTGACGCCGAAGGCGGACGCGTTGTTCGACGGCGGCGGTCCGGCGCTGACGCTGGACCTGCTGACGACGGCGGAACGGGTGTACGGCGAGACGGCACCGCCGAAGCTGCTGTACACTTACTTCCAGGCCAAGGCCGAGGTGCTGGCCCCGAAGCTGGCAAAGGCGGCCGATGTGGCGGAACGTGCAAAGCTGCTGGCTAAACTGCGCAGTGCGGACGGCTGCCTCAGCGCCTGTGAGACCGATGAACAGGGCCACCTCTGCCTCGTGGAGCATCATCGCCCGCTGCGAGCGCTGGCGGCGCGGTATGACATGGTGGATGAGCTGGAGTGCGAGATGATCGAGCGGCTGCTGGGCTGCGAGGTGCGACGTTCGGTGGAAGAAGTCTCTGGGCTGGTGCGTGTTACTTTCCAAATCAAGACCAGCGCGCATCACGCATGACCTCAGGGAACGACGGGAAGATCATCACAGGCATCCAAATCACAGTCATGGCGGTCACCTGCCTGCTGACCTCATGCGCAGGTGGTCTGGGCGGACTTAACCCAGCGTGGCAGCAGGATCCGAATCTTTATCATCATGGCGTGCCCGCGCGTCCGTCCCAGTCAGCCACGACGCCGCATGTCGTGGTACGAGTGGTGTATGCCGCGCCGGACCAGCTCTCCCGGCTCATGGAGCGGCAGGATGATGTGGTGGACGCGCAGCGCGGTTTTGCCCGAATGGGGGATGGGACGCTTGATCTGGCGGCGCAGGACGTGGCGACCGGTCAATGGCTCGAATCTCACCTCTGCGGCGGTGTGCTGTTCATCTCCGGCCTGCCGAACCAGTCCTACCGCCTCGTTTTGAAGAATCGCACGCCCTTGCCACTGGAGATCGGTGTGGGGGTGGACGGCAAGGATGTGGAAACGGGCAAGACAGCCTCTTGGCGACGCGGCAGTTTGCGAATCGACCCACGTGGTACGCTAGCTCTGGAAAAAGCCGCACTGGGGGCGCTGTTGTTCAAGGCCGTGAGCGGGGAAGGGGTGCTGTTTGACACGAGTCCGCAGGGCCGTGTGGGTTTGATCCAAATCGCGGTTTATCTGGCGGCGGATGCGCCGAGTGTGGGGCCGGAAAAGCTGCGGGCCAGCCAGATCGCGCCGCTGGGGCTGCTGCCAGTGGGCACGCCGGAGCAGTACCGCTGAGGCTTGCTGCTTGTGGGGAGCGTATGCGGTGTTTAAATTGACCTCCGTTCATGCTTCGCTTCCTGCGCCGATTTCTGCTTTTCGTGATGACCAGCTTTTTGCTGGCCGGAGCCGTCTATGTGAGCACGGATTCCTTCCGCCACCGCTGGCATGGCTTTGTGACCGGAGAGCTGCGGCGTTTGGGCGTGCATTTGGAATTCGCGTCTCTCACGATCAATCCTTTTGGCGGTCTGGTGGCGCGTGAGGTGAAAATCTACAACGATGACACGCGCCAGTACCTCGTGGCGGCGGTGGACCGGATGAACCTGGGGGTCAATTACGGTCGGCTGTTTGAAGGTCAGGTGAAGATCGACTCGTTGGAGCTGGTGCAGGCTGGGCTGGCGCTGCCGGTGGACCCTGAGCGGCCCGATCTTACGGTGGTGGAGTTGCGCGACCTCAATGCTCGGATCTTTCTGGATGAAAACCGGATGGACATCAGGCACGCGGAGGGCGTGCTGGCTGGGCTGCGCATCTCGATCAGCGGGGTGCTGAAGCTGCCGGAGCGCAAGGCGGGAGATCCTGACAAGTCCAACCTCAGTGCGATGCAACGGCTGAGCCTGATGCGTGATCACCGCGTCAAAATCCAGCAAGGACTGGACTGGATGGCCCGCTTCCGCTCATCGGCTCCTCCGGCCCTGAGTGTCAAGGTCTCTGGCGACCTGGATCTGCCGCAGGAACTCCGTGCGGAGCTTTCCATCCAGGCGCAGGCGCTGGCCTTTGGCGATTATGTTTGGAGGGAGGTCGTGGCCGAGGCGGAGTATGAGGGCGGCTTCATCGATCTGAAGCGGCTGCACCTTCGTGATCATCTCGGCTCACTGGATGCCACGGCCACTTGGCAAATGGGAGCAGATCGTGTGCGTTTCCGGCTGACATCGAGCGGTGACCTGCCGGGTCTGGCGCGGGCGTTTTTTGACAATGATCAGCTTCACGAGGTGGTTTTTTACGAGGCTCCGCATCTGGCTCTGGAGGGCAGCTTATTCGTCGGAAAAACGAAGCCTGAGGGGATGCTGCCTGCGGAGGTGACGGGGCGCCTGGATTGCGGGCGCTTCGGTAGCCGCGGGGAGATCTTTGAATCCCTCAGCCTGAAGCTCGGGGTGGCACCGGAGGGGTTCTTCGCCCGTGACGTGATGCTGAAGCATAAAACAGGGACATTGGCCCTGCACGTGATGAACCACAAAACGCTGGGCTTTAAGTATGATCTGCGGCTCGGCATGCCGCCGACGGTTTTTCTGCCGTTCGTGCTCATGCCCAAGACGCGTGAAATCATCCAGCGCTTTAGTTTTGACGAGACCTCGTTCGTCGATGTGCGCATGTCCTGCGCCGGTGCCTCGACCAATCTGCGGGAGTGCCCCAGCTCGGGTCATGGCGTGGTGCGCAATTTCCGCTACAAGGGGGTGTTCTTTGAGTCCGTGGAGATGGATCTCGCGCTTCTGGGGGACATCCAAAACTACGCCAATGTCCGCGTACGCCGCCCCGACGGCCCGGCTGAGGCTGAGATGGTTTTTGTGAATGATGCAGACGATCAAAAGTGGCTGCGACTGGTGAACGTGAGCTCCGAGGCGGACGCCCCAGGCATCCTGCGTGCCTTTGCCCCGAAGGCTGCCGATCACATCGACGCTTACCGGCTTTCTCCAGGCACCGTGGTCAATGTGAACGGCACGGTGGGCTTTAAAAACAACCCGCAGTACAACGACTACCGCGTCACTTTCAAAAATCCGGTGGGAGTGGCGCACTATGTGTTGTGGGATGAGGATTATACCATCAGTGCACCTTATGGGGATGTCCGCATTCTGGGAGATATTTTGAACTTCGATGTCAACGGGCGGCTGTTTGGAGAAACTTTCCGCGCGAAGGGTGCGGTCGATCTCGCGCCGGGCATCCGGCATTACGACGTGAATGTGGACGCGGGACGATTCCCTTATGAGGTGTTTGGTGAGAAGCTGCCCTTTGAAGACGTGCGTGCGGTGGTACGGAACCGCGAGGGAATCGCCGCCTTCGATGTGGCCGCCCGCGTGCTCGGCGGCGGTGTCACCATGAAAGGAGCCTTCAATGAGAACCGCACCCCTGAGAGCTACGAGGGGGAGATTCGCATGAACGCGCTCAGCTTCCAGCGCTTCGCCCAGGTCTATTCGCCTGGAGACGAGAGCATCGGGGACATCAGTGGTCATTTCAAATTCACCGGTCGCATGGATGACTGGCGGGCGCTGAAAGGCGGTGGTGTACTCTTCATTCTCAACGGAAACCTCCTCGCGCTGCCCGTGCTTGGGCCGCTGACGCCTGTCATCGGGTCACTGCTGCCCGCGCCTATCAAAGGCTACAACATCGCCAAGGAGGCCAAATGTACTTACGAAGTTTCAGACGGCTTCATCGTCACGAAAGATGTTGAAGCGCTCACCAGCTCTTTCCGCATCCTCAGCAACGGCAACATCGACTTCATTCGCGATGACATCGACTTCACCGCTGAAGTGAGTGTGCGTGGACTTACTGGCTTGGTGTTTTTCCCTGTCACGAAACTGCTTGGCTACAAAGGCTCGGGCACCATTGGCAACACGCAATGGTCGCCACGCATCTTTGGCGGAGGTAACAAGGATGAACGCCGACCGCCCACTGCAGCAGAACTGCGCGAGGCTCAAAAAATCGGCGGCAACCCGGCTCAGGCGACGCCAGCACCGCAGCCGAAGCGCCGGGCTTTGTTTGGAAACTGAGGCAAAGCCTGATCAATAGCCGAGCCAAGGCCCAAGCCATTTCTCCGCTTCTTCAATCGTCTGGCCTTTGCGCTTCGCGTAATCTTCGATTTGATCTTTCGCCAGGACGCTGATGCCGAAGTAATGCACGTCGGGATGGCTGAAGTAGAGGCCGCTGACGGCGCTGCCCGGATGCATGGCCATGCTTTCCGTGAGTTCGACCCCGGTTTTGGCCGGGGCATCTAGGAGATCGAAAAGGATGGGCTTCTCCGTGTGGTCGGGCTGTGAGGGATAGCCAGGTGCGGGACGGATGCCGCGATAGCGTTCTTTGACGAGGTCTTCGTTGGTGAAGTCCTCGGGCTTCTCATAACCCCAGGCCACACGCGCCTGCTTGTGCAGGTATTCTGCAAAGGCTTCGGCAAGACGGTCGGCGAGAGCTTTGACGATGATGGCGCTGAACGGATCGTGCGCCTTTTCGAACTCATGCGCGAAGTCATCCGCACCATGAATGCCGACGGCGAAACCGCCGATGTAATCAGCACGACCGCTGTCCTTCGGTGCGATGTAGTCGCTGAGGGCGTAGTTCGGCGTGTCCTTCTTGATCACCTGCTGACGCAGGGTGTGGAAGACGGTCTTTAGGCTGCCGCGCGTGTCGTCGGCATAGACTTCGATGTCATCGCCGATGCTGTTGGCCGGGAAGAAGCCAAAGATGCCGCGAGGGGTGAAGCGCTTTTCCGCGATGATTCGGTCGAGCAAGTCGTTGGCGCTCTTGAAGAGCTTCACCGCTTCTTCTTCCGCCTTCACTTTCATCTCGGCATCTTCATGGGAAGACGAGAAGCGGCCTTCTGCGGTGATCCAGCGGCCACGCAGTTCCCAGGAATGGAAGAAGGGCGACCAGTCGATGTATTCGCGCAGTGTGGCGACCATGTCGGTGCCTTCGTAGGTCTTGGTGCCCAGGAAGCTCGGCTTGGCGATCTCCTGCGTGCTCCAGTCGCACTTGAAGGCCTTCTCGCGTGACTCGGCGATGCTCAGAAGCTGGCGCTCCTTCTTCTTGCCATATTCTTCGCGCAGTCGGATGTGGCGCGCTTCGTTTTCGGCGATGTAGGCAGCTTTGTTTTCGTCGCTGATGAGCGATGTCGTCACCGGCACACTGCGGGAGGCATCGAGCACATGCACGATCGGTCCCGAGTAATGCGGCGCGATCTTGATGGCCGTATGCGCGGCGCTGGTGGTGGCACCACCGATCAGAAGCGGGATCTTCATTCCACGACGTTCCATCTCGGAGGCGACGTGGACCATTTCATCCAGTGATGGCGTGATCAATCCACTGAGACCGATGACATCCGCGCCTTTCTCGACAGCGGCGGCAAGAATCTTGTCGCACGGCACCATGACGCCGAGGTCGGTGACTTCGAAGCCATTGCAGGCCAGCAACACGCCCACGATGTTCTTGCCGATGTCATGCACGTCGCCTTTGACGGTGGCCATGATGATCTTACCCGCGCTGCGTTGTGCCGGGTTCGCGAGCTTTTCAGCCTCCATGAAGGGCTGCAAATACGCGACGCTCTGCTTCATCACGCGCGCGCTTTTCACGACCTGCGGCAGGAACATTTTGCCAGCGCCGAACAGGTCGCCCACGACGCTCATGCCGTCCATGAGCGGGCCTTCGATGACGAGCAGCGGCTTGCCAAGTTTGTCGAGCGCCTCTTGCGTGTCTTCGTTGATGAAATCGGTGATGCCTTTGAGCAGCGCATGTTCGAGTCGCTTCTCGACGGGCGCATCGCGCCACTGAAGGTCGGCTTCGATCTTCTTACCGCCGCCCTGACCTTTGAACTGCTCGGCGTAATCGACGAGGATCTCGGTGGCATCGGGACGACGATTCAGCAGCACGTCCTCGACCTTGTGGAGCAGTTCCGGCGGAATCTCCTCATACACTTCAAGCATGCCGGCATTCACGATGCCCATGTCCATGCCCGCTTTGATGGCATGATAAAGGAAGGCACTGTGCATGGCCTCGCGCACCTTGTTGTTTCCGCGGAAGCTGAAGCTGATGTTCGACACACCACCGCTGACTTTGGCGCCGGGCAGGTGATGCTTGATCCAGCGCGTGGCATTGATGAAGTCGAGCGCGTAGTTGTTGTGCTCCTCCATGCCCGTCGCGACGGTGAGGATGTTCGGGTCAAAGATGATGTCCTCGGGCGGGAAGCCCACTTCATCGACCAGGATGCGATACGCGCGTTCGCAGATGCGGATCTTCTCATCGTAAGTCGCCGCCTGGCCGTTTTCATCGAAGGCCATCACGACCGTCGCTGCGCCATAGCGTTTGATGGCACGTGCACGTTCCTTGAAGGCTTCTTCGCCTTCCTTGAGCGAGATGGAATTCGCGATGCCCTTGCCTTGCAGCATCTTCAGGCCTGCTTCGATGATCTCCCACTTCGAGGAATCGACCATGAACGGCACCTTCGCGACTTCCGGCTCGGTTTGCAGCAGGTTGAGGAACTTCGTCATCGTCGGCACTCCGTCGATGAGGCCCTCGTCCATGCAGATGTCGATGACGTTCGCGCCGTTCTCGACCTGCTGGCGCGCGATGGCCACGGCTTCCTCGAATTTGCCTTCCTTGATCAGCTTCGCGAACTTCGGCGAACCCGCCACGTTCGTGCGCTCGCCGATCATGAGGTAGTTCGCTTCCTTCGTGTGATTGTAAGGCTGCGAGCCGCTCAAACGCATGACCGGTTCCGGCGTCGGCACATGGCGCGGCTCCAAACCCTCCACGGCTTTCGCGATGGCGGCGATGTGCTCCGGCGTGTTGCCGCAGCAGCCGCCCATGATGTTCACGAAGCCTGACTTCGCGAAATCGGTGGCGAAGTTTGCCATATCCGGCGGCAGCAAATCGAAGCCCGTCGGCGCGAGTGGGTTCGGCATGCCCGCGTTTGGATAGGCGGAAACAAAGCAGTCCGCCTTCGTCGCCAGTTCTTCGAGGAACGGGCGCATCTTGTCTGGTCCGAGCGAGCAGTTCAGACCGATGGAAAGAGGCTTCACATGCCGCATCGCATTCAAATAAGCTTCCGTGATCTGACCCGAGATCATCGTTTCACCACCAGGACCGACAGCGGCGGAAATCTGGATCGGCAGCTCGACGCCATCGGCTTCAAACACCTCGCGGATTGCCACCAGCGCGGCCTTGGCGTTGAGGGAGTCGAAAATCGTCTCCACCATCAGCGTATCGACGCCACCGGCAATCAGCGCGCGGATTTGATGTGCGTAAGCTGTCTTCACCTGATCAAAGGTGACGTAGCGGAAGCTCAGGTCTGTGAGGTCGGGGAATTGCGAGAGAGACACCGTCAGCGGACCCACCGCACCCGCGACGTAGCGTTTGCGGCCGGTCTTGTCAGCGATCTGGTCCGCCCACTTCCGGCACTGCTGCGCCGAGTTGAAATTGATCTCCCAGGCGAGGTCATTGAGGAATTTGTCGTCGATGATCTTCTGGAAGAACTCGGGATCTTTGCGTCCGCCTTTCTCACGCGGGTCTTCTACAAAGAACTCGCTCTGCGCGATGCTCGTGGCCGAAAACGTGTTCGTTTCGATGATGTCCGCCCCGGCTTCCAGGAAACGGCGATGGATGTCCTCAATGATGTCCGGGCGCGTGATCGAAAGGATGTCCCCGTTGTTCAGGATGTCCTTCTCGTTGTCGCGGAAGCGCTCGCCACGTGCCGAGGCCTCGTCGAGCACGCCTTTGTCCTTGTAGCCGCGAATCGTGGTCCCCATGGCCCCGTCGATGACAAGGATACGCTGGCGCATGGCGGCTTCGAGTTCAGTGCGGCAATTGGGGCGTGAAGGCATGGGCGAAACTAGCGCCGTAGCTAGGTAGGTCAACCGTCATATGAACGCATCATGATTTGAGCATGTGACTAAAATTCTAATTTACAGGACATAACTCCGTTATATCGACACTCCATGCCCGCCAAACCCAAGCCCATCCCTGTCGAAGCCAGCCCCGAGGCCATCAATGAGAACCTTGGCAAGCGTGTGAAGAAGCTGCGCGGAGATCGCGGCTGGTCACTCGAAGAACTCGCCAGTGTCAGCGGCGTGAGCCGGTCGATGCTCAGCGAGATCGAGCGCGAGAAGGCGAATCCAACCCTGACCGTCACGTTTCGTATCGCGCGGGCCTTTGGGCTCACATTGCAGGAGTTGATTGAGAGCGCGGAGGCCAGCGCGTCGAAAATCCAGGTCATCCGCGCCAGCGACCGCGCCCAGGTCTTCCGCAGCGACAAGCAGCACGAGATCCGCACGCTTTCGCCACTGAATCTGGAGAAGGACGTCGAGTTTTATGAGGTTACCCTGCGTCCCGGCGGTGCGTTGCGCTCGCAGCCGCACTTTGAAGGCACGCGCGAGTTTTTGACCGTCGAGGAAGGCAGCGTCCGCATCGAATCCGACCAGGACACCGACGAACTCACCAAAGGCGACTCCGGCACTTACCGAGCCGATGTGGCGCATGCCATCGTGAACACCGGCAAGGCCGATGCTCTGGTGTTTCTCGTCGTGATTTATCGCTGAACTGACCATGATCCGAGCACTTCTTACCCTCGCCATGATTACGGCTCTACCGAGCTGCCTCATCATGCCACACTACGAAACGCTAACCGGGAAATTCAGCGGCAGTTTGGTGGACAGCAAAAACTGTCCAATACAAGGAGCCAAGGTTGAGTACCTTTACAATAGTCACAGACTGCTCGGCAACGCCAAGACCAATGCCTGCGGTCAGTTCAAACTCGGCCCATTCAGACAGTGGTTTTACTTGTTGTACATTGGCTCGCCTGGAGTCTGCCCATTCCCTTACGCACTCGACAGCTTCCGCGATTATCCAGATGCGCTCAAGGTCACGACTGGCAAGGGGTCTTCCATTTTTCTGGTAGGATCCAAAGACGAGCTCGAGGCAAGAATCAGTCCTTCTCACCGGAAACACATCACTCTGCCACGATCCCTTCGATGGACCGGGTCCTGTCCGGTTCCCAAACTCGCTCTACGTTCAAAGGAAAACGAAAGCTTTGTTCCAACCGTCAAACTCAGCACAGGCATACTCAAACCATGAAGCCAACCATCCTCTTGTCCCTCCTGTTTTGCGCCGTCGCCCAAGCGCAGATGCCGCCTGCACTTGTGAACGCGGAACGCGCCAAAATCCTCGACGGCGTCAAATCGGTGCCGAAGGCGGGCGCGCCGGGGCCGATTGGCATTTGGGGACAAATCGCGTTTCCGATTTTGTCGGCACCAGACAAGGACGGTGTCGAAATCGCAGTCGCGGCAGCTGCAGCTTATCAAAAAGGACGTTTCATTCTCTTCGGACATAACAGCTACCTCGGCGGCGGCGAGGGCGGTGATCACGCGAAGCTCATGGAGAACTGCGTGAAATGGGCGGGCAACAAAGAGAAGCCGCGCGTCGGCCTCAAGGGCGTGAACGCGGTCAATTTCTACAAACAGCGCGGTTTCAACGCGGAGACCTTCGACACCGTCGAGAAAAAGAACCTCGGCGACTACGATGTCGTGATCATCAACATCCAGGGTGTCACAAGCGCGGAGGAAGGCGCTGCGCTGGCCGAGTACATCAAGGGCGGCGGCGGTTTCATCGGCGGCATGACCGGCTGGGCGTATGGGCAGACGAGCGGCGGCAAGGATCTTACCCTCTCCCATGGCGTGAACCAGGCGCTGCTGCCTGCGGGCATCGCGATCACGGACATGAGCGCCTTTGACCAACTGCGCGGCTTCGATGCACGCATCGAGCTGCCGCAACTCATGAATGCCTCCGACGCCATCAGCGCGATCAAAAAGCAGCGCGATGGCGGCCCAGCGCTCACGGCCGAACAGATGAAACAGGGCATGAATTCCATCCAGATCGCCATGGCGGCGCAGCCGCCGGACCGTGGCAATTTGAAAAACGCTGTGGCAGCCGCTCTCGGTAATGCAGGCACCGATGCTCCGGTGCCGAAGGATAAGGAGCCGCTCACCGACACACAGCATGCCGCCGCACGCCTGCGCCTCGGCATGGAGACGCGCATGCTGCGTCTCGCGGGCGCGGATGGCATCAAGGCACATCCCGCGCATGTCGAATTCCCCGGCAAGGCACCCGAAGGTGCTCCGCGCATTACCGGAGAGGTGAAAATCACGCCCAGCATCTCCGGTTGGACCAGCACCGGCCTTTACGCCGCCGCAGGTGAGGTCATCACGGTCACTCTGCCCGAAAAATATGCCGACAAAGGCTACGCCGTGCGCATCGGCTGTCACAGCGACACGCTTTACCATCTCGACAAATGGCAGCGTGCCCCGGACATCACGCGCAGCGATACGCTGGGCGCTCCAATCACGAAAACAGCCAGCGCCTTCGGCGGATTGATCTACATCGAAGTTCCGGGTCGTGCGAAGGACGACGAACCGTTCACGGTTGCCATCCAGAATGCCATCGCCGCTCCGCTGTTCGTGCTCGGCCAGGATGATGATGCGAAATGGAAAGAAATCCGCCAGCGGCACGCGCCTTGGGCCGAGATGGCGTGTGATAAGCTTATCATCAGCTTTCCCTCCGAGGTTGGCCGTCTTGTGAACAATCCCACCGAACTCATGACCTTCTGGAAAAAAGTCGTCGAGGCGCAAGACGACATCACCAATCAAACCGCCGAGCGCAATCGGCCCGAGCGCATCGTCGCCGATGTGCAGATCAGCGCTGGCTACATGCACAGCGGCT
>JBIKYB010000235.1:0-8340 GCA_044355475.1 Prosthecobacter sp. | reverse complement strand
GGCCGCCTCAGCGAGAAGCAGATGATGATCCTGCGCCGCCGCATCCCGGCCTACGCGCGGCAGATCGTCAGCCAGAGCGACACCGCCCGCCTTGAGGCTGTCTTTTGCGGAGCCTGCCATACGCAGGCTGCGAAAAAAAGATGCCAGGCATTTAGTTGTTGCTGCCGCTGCATTTTTGACCACTTTCTGCCGCCATGAAACTGACTCAATCCTCTGATGCCCAAACGCTTCCGCTCGAAGAACAGCTTGTCGGCGTGAACGCTAAAACTGGCCTCTATCCCGGCGCACGTTCCTGGTCTGGCGGTAGGCGGCGCATCCTCGGCAAGGGGCCGCTGGAGTCTTACTGCTACCACGTCATGTCGCGCACTTGCGGCGGCGAGGTATTCTTCGATGACGTGGAGAAAGAGGCGCTGCGGCGCGTGATCTGGCGCATGGCGGAGTTCTGCGGCGTGAAGGTCGTGACCTACTGCATTATGGGCAATCATTTCCACCTGCTGGCCGAGCTGCCGCATCGCGAAACGTGGCTGCAACGCTTCGACGGACCACAAGGCGAGGCGAGGCTGCTGGAGCACCTGCGCATTCTCTACAGCAAGACCTACGTCGGCCTCCTGCGGGATGAAATCGCCGATCTGCGCAAGCGCGGGCTGGAGGTGCTCGTCCAGCAGAGGTTGGAGGCTATCAAGAAACGCTTCTGCGAGCTGTCATTGTTCGTGAAGGAAGTGAAGGAGCGCTTCAGCCGCTGGTTCAATAAGCGGCGCGGTCGCCGAGGCACGCTGTGGATGGATCGCTTCAAGAGCGTGCTGGTGGAGGGCAAGGGCGAAGCGCTGCGCACGATGGCGGCTTACATCGACCTCAACCCGGTGCGAGCCGGGTTGGTGAAAGACCCGAAGGACTACCGCTGGTGCGGCTATGCCGAGGCGTTGGGCGGTAGCCGAAGGGCGCAACGCGGCTTGTGCAAGGCCATCGGCAAACCCGTGGACGGCTGGCAGAGCGCGGGAGTGGCGGAGGCGTATCGCTGCATCCTTTTCGATGAAGGCCGCGAGGTGAAGGACGCTCAGAACGAGAGGGTAGTGGAGCGTGGGTTGAGCGGGGAGTCCGTGAGAGCAGTGCTGGCTGAGCGCGGGAAACTGAGTGCGGCGGAACTGGTGCGGCTACGCGTGCGCTACTTCAGCGACGGTGCCATTCTAGGCAGCAAGGCGTTTGTGGAGGGTATTTTCGAGTCGCAGCGGGAGCAGTTCAGCCCGAAACGGAAGCGAGGAGCCAAACGCATCCAAGAAATGACGTCCCCGATGTACTCGCTGAGGCAGTTGCGCCAGACTCCGGTAGGATAAAAACACCTGGAATTGAGATTCAAAGCCTTGGGGTGAGGGTTCGTGACGGCACAGAATCGCGTTTCTGCTGCCAGAAACCCCTCGCCGCAGAAGCCAGAGACGTCGCTCATACTCCCATGAACGTGCTCGAACCATGGTCGCTTCACCCGCCTTCGTGAGGCATTCCGTAGAATCTCCCGTTGTCTTCCCCGCCCCTCCCGCTACACTTTGGATCAGCGGGCCGCGCATAGGGGTTGGAGACTTGAAAACCGATCCTGAGCCAAGCTCAAAGGATCAAATTTTGAGTTTTATGGGGACGTTTTCTCTTCCGGTGGTGCAAATAGGGTCGGTGTCGATGGATGGCACGGAGCCGGTGTTGATTCTCGGTCCGTGCGTGATCGAGAGCGAGGATTTCATCTGGAGCGTGGCCGAGAAGCTCGGAGCGATGGCGCAGCAGCATGGCTGGCGCTGGATTTTCAAAGCCTCGTATGACAAGGCCAACCGCAGCGCGATTTCGTCGTATCGCGGTCTCGGTTGCGAGGCAGGGTGCAAGCTGCTGGCGCAGATTGGCGCGAAGCTGGGCGTGCCGGTGACGACGGACATCCACACCGCCGAGGAGGCGAAACTGGCCGCCGAGCACATCGACCTGCTGCAAATCCCGGCCTTTCTCTGCCGCCAGACCGATTTGATCGTCGCCGCAGGGGAGACGGGACGTACGGTCAATGTGAAGAAAGGCCAGTTTCTCGCCCCCTGGGATGTGAAAAACATCGCGGACAAGTTGATGAGTGTCGGCTGCCAGAATTTCATGTTCACCGAGCGCGGCACGACTTTTGGCTACAACAACCTCGTGGCTGACATGCGCTCCCTCTACTGGATGCGCGAGCTGGGCTATCGTGTGGTGATGGACGCCACGCACAGTGTGCAGCGCCCCGGCGGCCTCGGCACCACGACGGGTGGCGATGGCAAACTGGCCCCCGTTTTGGCCCGCGCCGCTGTGGCGACTGGTTGCGACGGTGTGTTCATGGAAACGCACCCCGATCCGGCGAAGGCCTTTTCAGACGGCCCCAATCAAATACCACTCGCCGAGATCGCGGGCGTGGTGGAAACCTTGCGGAAGATACATGGCATCGTTCGTGACATTGCTTGAGCCGACGGGGCGACGCGCCCTAGCCTTTTCCACCGTGCTCGGCGTGGTGGCAGGTCTCGTCATGTTTGCCACCGGGCAGGAGCCTGCGCCAGCGGACTCCGGCGTAAGCGCCTTCATGAAAATGGTGCCGCTGGGGGCAGAGAGCAAAGGCGCGGTCATTCCCTCCTTCGACGTGGCCGGCAGGCGCACTTCATTGATCACGGCGGAGGTCATCCGCCGTCTCGACGATGAGCGCTTGTATGCCGAGGGGCTGGTGGTGCAGATGTTCAACGCCGATCCGGCCAATAACCTCCGCATGGACCTCAAAACGGCTTTTTATCACATGACCGGCGGTGTACTGCGCAGCCAGGAGCGCAGCCGCGTGAGCCGCGCAGATTTTCAAATCGAGGGTGACAATCTCGTCTTCGACACTTCCAAAAACCAGGGCCGCATGACCGGAGACATCCGCATGGTCATCTTTGACACCGGCGCTCTCAGCGGCGAGGAAAGACCCGCTCCGGCACCCCAACCTTCCAAATGACATGAAAACGCCGCTCATTTTCAGCATTGCCCTGCTCACGTCCGGTGTCGGCCTTCTCGCGCAGGGGCCTGGCGGCCAGCGCCCGCTGTTCGATTTCCGCAAAAAGAAGGTGGATGAAAGCACGAAGGCCAAAGCCGTCGATGCCGCCAAAACGATCATTCAAGCCATCCCGGATGATTTGAAGGACAAGACCAAGGAAATGCTCACCGCGCCGGAGACGGCGGAGATGCGCACCAAGGCGATGCAAGCTGCTCAAACGCTTATCCAAGGCAATTCTGCGGCTACAACACCCGCCCAGCCCTCTCCAGGCATGCCGGTGGTCGAAACTCCACCACCGCCCGCCGGGCCCCAGCCTCAGCCACTCCAACCACTGAACCTGGATGAAGCTCCGAAGACCTCCAAGGGCCAGATCGTCATCACCGCGCGTAAAAGCGCCTTCTTTGACGCCAACCGTGGCTACGGCATGTATGTGGGAGATGTGAGAGCACGCCACCCGCAGATGTACATTGAGTGCGAGGAGCTGGAGCTTTACATGGCGAAGCAAGAAGGCGGCGTTCTCGGCGAATCCAAGCCCAAACCCGCCACGGCAGCACCTGCTGCCAAAGATTCGGACATTCTCGCTCAGCCATCCAAAAAGTCCGGCGCCCAGGGCGGGAATATTGACAAGGCTGACGCCCGTGGGCCGATGGTTCTCATCGAAAAAATGTCCGCCGAAGGAGAACTGCAAGTCGGCCACTGCAAGCACCTCATTTACGACGGTAAAACCGGCAACAGCACCCTGCTGGACTGGCCCCAGGTGCAGGCCGGAAACAAGCTCCACAAGGCCACCGAACCGGGCTGCGTCATGGTCATTGATCAGAAAGGTCTGCTCACCACCACCGGCGGTCATCAAACCATCATCCTCCAAGGAGAGGACGCCACACCGAAGAGCCGCAGCGGCATGGCCCCAGCACCGCAGTAATCATGGCCGCTCGCAAAAAGAAAACGACTAAATCAACCGGCCGGGACAGCTCGTTCTGCTGGGATGACTCCGTGCCCGCATCCTCCGCACCCGCCAGGAAGCAGGATCAGGTGGAGGTGACTGATGGTGCCACCCTCCTGCACACTGAAGGCCTCAAAAAAGTTTATGATGGCCGTGCCGTCGTGAATGGCGTCGATATCGAAGTAAAAACCGGTGAAATCGTCGGCCTCCTCGGCCCGAACGGCGCTGGCAAGACGACGACTTTCTACATGATCGTTGGCTTGGTGCAGCCCAATGGCGGCAAGGTCATGTTTGATGGCAAGGAAGTCACCCAGCAGCCGATGTTCATGCGCGCGCGGCTGGGCATGGGCTACCTGCCCCAGGAGGAGTCGATCTTCCGCCGTTTGACCGTGAGAGAGAACATCATGGCCGTCATGGAGACCCAGCCTTACTCCAAAAAGGAGCGCGAGGAGCAGACGCAGTCCCTGATGGAAAAGTTCGGCATCGACCACGTCGCTGAAAACCTCGCCATCACCCTCAGCGGTGGCGAAAAACGCCGTCTCACCATCGCCCGCTCGCTCGTCACCTCGCCGAAGCTGCTGATGCTCGATGAACCCTTCAGCGGCGTCGATCCCATCGCCGTGAGCGAGATCCAGGACATCATCCGCATGCTGCGCCGTGCCGGATTGGCCATCCTCATCACCGACCACAACGTGCGTGAGACCCTCAACATCGTGGACCGCGCCTACCTGATCTTTGAGGGCCAGGTGCGCCGCCACGGCAGCAAAGATTTCCTCGTCAACGATGATGAGGCCCGCCGCCTGTACTTGGGCGAGGGCTTCACCATGTGATTCCCAAACCAACCCCAAAAAAGGCACAACCACCATGCAAAAACACAACGTCAACCTTCCCATCATCGTCACCGCACGTCACATGGACGTGACCGACGCGATCCGCGAATACGCTCACAAGAAAATCGAGAGTCTGCATCTGGACTACCCGCGCATCATTGAGGCCAAGGTGATCCTCGACGTGCAGAACCACCACCGGCACATCGCCGAAATCGTACTTTTCTGCGCCGACCACATTGTCATCGAAGTGAAGTCCGTCACCGAGGACATCTACGCGTCCATCGACGAGAGCACCTCCAAGATCGCCCGCCGCATGCGCAAGTACAAGACGCGCCTGCTCAAGAGCCACCGCCCGCGAAAAGACGGCTCCATCCGTCATCTTGAGGAGCACGTTTTCCACCAGGAAGTCCTGCACACCGAGGAAGAACACATCGAGCCTTCCTACGTCCACAAGGAGTCTTACAAGCTGCGTCCGCTCTTCGCTGACGAGGCCATCATGGACCTGGAAATCAGCGACAAGCCCTTCGTTCTCTTCCACAACCAGCAGACGCACCGCCTCGCCATCCTCTTCCGCCGCAAAGACGGCGACTACGGCCTCATCGAACCCGAGTTCAGCACCAACGGCGTGGCCAAGTAAGCGCTTGGGAAGGCAGATCAATCACGAGGCGGCCTAGTTTCAGGCCGCCTCTTTTTTGTGCTTGTTCAGGTACTCGCGGCAGTTCTCCTCGCCCATGTACTTCGCCAGCAGGCGGGCATCTGTCTCCGTGAAGTCCACCATGATCAGTCCATCGACCACGGAGGAGAAATCCTTGTCCACGTTGAAGCTCAACAGCGTGGCGTTCAGCTTCAGGTAATGCTTCAGCAGCGTGGGGATGCCCTTGCCGTCTGTCTCCAGGCTGGAGATGAGCGCGGAGCAATCGTCCACGTTTTCCAGGTCAGCGCTGATGAACTCGCGCATCATGCGGCGCGTGCGCATGTAGCGGAAAGGATTGCGCGGCTTCACAAAGCTGGCGAGGTGCGGGTGCATGCGGTTATCCTGCAAAAACGCCACGATCATTTTACGCGACAGGCTGCTGTAGTCCTTGCTGATGCTCACCGGGCCAAACAGCTTCTTGTACTGCGGATTGCGTGCGATCCAGTGCGCGATGCCCTTCCACAGCAGCGGCAGGGATGCCAGACTGCGCTGGTAAGATTTGATGATGAAACTGCGCCCCATTTCCACCGCCGCCTCCAGGTTCGCGAGGAACGGCTTTTCAAAATGGAACAAGGTGTTCGTGTATAGCCCCTTCGGACCATACTCACGCAGGATCACATCCGCACGTCCGAGCCGGTAGGCACCAGCGACCTGCTCTTTCTCCTCATCCCACAGGATCAGGTGCTCGTAGTAGCGGTCATATTTGTCTAGGTCGATGTCATTGCCAGTGCCTTCCCCTACTTCGCGGAAGGTGATCTCGCGCAAACGCCCGATCTCAGGCAGCAGCGTGGGGATCTCGTGCGAGTGGGCCTGATAAACGGACAGCCCTCCCTGCCCCACGAGGCGTCCGCCACGCGCACGGATGCCGTCGATCTCCGCCACCATGCGCTCGTGCTGGATTTCAGACGGTGGAGTACTGGCGACGCCTTCACCCTCGACGGTCAGCTTGACCGCTTCTTCCTTGCCCCGCTGATGCAGCACAAAAGTGTGGATGCGCAGATAACGTGTGAGCGATTCGTCATCCTCGAACTTCTTCAGCCGTGAATACGGGATGGGATTCCCCACACACATCGGCACTGGCGTGTTGGCCCGGTTGCAAAACTCGCGCAGCAGCAGGCTCGTGCGAAGGCGCGGGTGGATCAGCCCGGCGGCATGAAACAGGGCGCTGTTTGAGCCTGGGAAGTAAACTGGCAGCACCGTCGCCTGCGTGCGCCGCACCAACGAACCGACGTGAGTGCTCCAAGTCGGCTCATCAACTCCCCGCCCCGGCTTGTACGAGGCGACCTCGCCTGCGGGAAAAATCACCAGCGTTCCGCCGCCACGCAAAAGGCGAAGCGCCTCCTTCATCGGAGCCATGTTGCGTTTCGCCGCTCCATCACCGCCAAAGGGGTCCACCGGGATCACATGGCCTTCCAACTCCTTCATCGCCAGCATCAGCGAGTTCGTCATCACCTTCAAATCCGGCCGGAACTGCGCCGCCCAGCGGGCGAGCATGATGGGATCAATGATGCCAAACGGATGGTTCGCCACGATGATCAGCGGCCCCTGTTTCGGAAACTCAAACTCCGCCGGAAGATCCACATCCTCTTGCAGCTTGAGCGCATGCGCGACCGCATCAAACCACGCAAACACTTTCGGGTGCTGCGGATGCGCACGGAAGAGCCGGGCGGATTCCTGATAGATCACATCGAATCCACGCAAACCCAGCGCATTTTCGACGGCAGGTCCAAGCAGACGGTAAATCCGGCGCTGAAAAGGGGTTTTGAGGTGCTCGCTAAGATCGAAAACCATGAATGCGGTCAGAGGGTTGGGGGGATGACCTTCGCCATCCATCCTCTCAAATACGCTCCGATCAAGCAGCTTCCGCGTTTCGATTTTGTCATTCTTGAGAATGTGAAATCAGCCCAGGGCCTGCTGAATCTGTCGCATCCAGTGCTCCGCTCTTTGAGCAAAGCTCATCTCGTCCTTCTGATACAACACTCCCCGCGACACATTCACCAGCAGCGGCGCTTTCCGCCCGCTGCCATTCAGCGCCGCCAGATCACCGCCCTGCGCCCCGAGTCCCGGAATCAGCAGCGGCACATCAGGGATGTGATCCAGCACATCCGGTGCGGCATTCGTCAAACCGACCACCAGACCCGCCTGCGGATGCCCTTTCGTCATTTCGGCCACGAGCTCATACACCTGCCTGTCGCCGGTCTTTTGCAGCTCAATGTCCTTCGCGCCAGGATTTGAGGTCACGCCGAGTAGGTACAGGCCTTTGTCCGTGTATTTCAGGAACGGCTCCAGTGTGTCGCGGCCCATGTAGGCGTTCAGCGTCACCGCATCCACGTTCATCACGTCGAAACAAGCCTTCGCGTAATAACCCTGCGTCTCGCCGATGTCCCCGCGCTTCACATCCAGCACCACCGGGATTTCCTTCGGGATTTCCTTCAAAATCTCCTCCAGCATCTTCACGCCGCGCCAGCCCAGCGCCTCGAAGTAGGCCGAGTTGGGCTTGAACGCTGCCGCAAACGGCGCGGTCTGCGCGATCACATCGAGTATCCACCGTTTCGTCGATTCTTCCGCGTTTTCAGCCCGCACATCGAGCCCCACGCAGAGGTTCGAGCCGGTTTGGGCGATGCGTTGATTCAGCTTGTCGAGAAAAGTCATGCGCCGCCCACATGGCACGGCTTTTCGCTCCCGCCAAATCGAAGATTTGACGCTGCCCCGCCGCCCGCCATCCTGCCCGCCTTCCCGATGAGCAAAGAAGCCGCCATCCAGCCCCTCGTGGGCATCATCATGGGCTCCAGTTCCGACTGGCCCACCATGCAAAACGCCGCCCAGGCCCTGCAGGACTTCGGCGTGCCGTTTGAAA